>CAYTGS010000026.1:0-17428 GCA_964437435.1 uncultured Roseburia sp. | reverse complement strand
GTACAGAAGGTAAGTATGTGCCTATCGCCGAGACAATCAGAGGATTTAAGGAAATTCTTGAAGGAAAGCATGATTCCATTCCTGAAGGTCACTTCCTTAATGCTGGAACAATTGATGACGTTATTGCTCGCGCTAAATAAGGGGGTGGGCTTTTGAGTGACAAGTTCAGACTCACAATTGTGACTCCAGACCGTGAATTTTTTGATGAAGAAGCGGAAATGGTGGAGTTCAACACAACAGAGGGTGAAGTAGGTATTTATGCAGGTCATGCACCGCTTACAGTAATCGTTAAGCCCGGAATACTTACGATAACCCAGGGTGATACGGTGAGAAATGCAGCACTTCATGCAGGCTTTGTACAGATACTTCCGGAGGAGGTAACAATCCTTGCGGAAATTATAGAGTGGCCCGGTGAAATTGATGAGCCCCGTGCAAATGCAGCCCGTGAGAGGGCTGAGCATAGGCTTAGCAATCGAGATGCCAATATAGATATTGATAGGGCTCAGGCAGCGCTTATGCGTTCAATTGCCCGTATCAATGCGGCGAAGCTTAAATAGACATTATATAATGAGACAGGTAAAAATTGGGGCTTCCACAGCCCCAATTTTTTACCTGCTCATTGCAACAAGAAACAATTTATGTTGATATAAGTCTGCCAGAATATTCGCATCCTTGGAGTACTGCACATTCATCCTGGGAAAGACATAGGAGGTAATAATATGAAAAAAAGAAAGAAATCAGTAAAAAGAAAAGTAATACTTGCTATAGTTATACAGAGTTTGGTTATAATCATTGCCCTGTGTATAGTTACAGCGTATACTCAGCGAAAAATATTCAAAGAGCAGATTGAGAACAGACTTACAGCAGTTGCGACTTCACTTGAACTTATGTGCAGAAATGAGGATGCGACATTGGAGGAGATACAGTCCCAGTTGGAATATCTGTCGGAAACAACGGGAATTGACCTGACAATCACTAGTGGCACCACGAGGGTTGCGACATCTGTACCCGGAGCAATAGGCACCGAACTTTCAGATGAGGTTGTAAAGGTGCTTAACAATACAAAGAAACCATACTATACTACTGATGCCATAGTAAATGGTGAGCAGTATTACGGATATTATATTCCGACATTTTCGGATTCTACACTACAGGGTACTACATTTGCGGGAGTACCGGCTCAGGAGGTACATGAAAAAATTTCAAAGAGCCTTACTCAATTTGAGATTGTAGGATATCTTATAACAGCGGTATGCTTGGTTATTAACTGGATGGTACTGTCTATTTTGTTCAAAAAGCTTGAAGCGGCTGACGAAGTATTCAGTAAGCTTTCAGATTATGATTTGACAATTTCTAATATTGATGAAGCTTCATTGCATGATGATAAGCCCAAGGATGAGTTTGCGGATATATATGCCAATACATGCAAGATAGCAAGTGAATTAAACAGCGTAGTTACAAGCATAAAGGAAACAGCCGACCATTCATTGGATATTTCGGATGACCTTGGAATGAAGGCGAACACGGCAAATGCAAATGCCCAAAACATAGTTGAAGTTATCAACACCATTGCAGTGGGAATACAAAACCAGGCGGAGGAAGCCCAGAGTATTACTGAGTCAATGACTCAGATGAGTGATGATATTGCGAATATAACAGGAAATACAGAGGAGCTTACAACGCAGGCTGATACCATGAAACAGACCACTGGTACAATGAATTCGACAGTACAGGATTTGACAAACAAGAATAAGAGCATACTTAATGACGTTAATCTTATGTACGACCAAATTCAGGTAACAACGGAAAGCATTAAGCAGATTAGCGAGGCTTCCGCTTACATACAGGACATAGCTTCCCAGACAAACCTTATTTCCCTCAACGCTTCAATTGAGGCGGCAAGGGCAGGTGAGGCAGGACGTGGATTTGCGGTTGTCGCTGAGGAAATTAGAAAGCTGGCAGAGCAAAGCTCTGAGAGCAGCCAGGGAATTAATTCCAATATTGAACTTATGACAACCAATTATACAGCCGTTGCTGAGAAGTTTAAGGTATTATCTGACAGTATATCAACCCAGAGCGATTACATCAACCAGACTGAGGATGCGTTTAAGGTACTAGGTGATGCTGTTGCACAGATTAATGAGGGAATATCAGATATAAATGAAAAGGTTCAGCATTTGAGGTCAAGACAGTCCAATGTTGACAGCTCTGTGCTAAGCCTTTCGGCAGTATCACAGGAGAGTGCGGCAAGCGTAGAGGAAATCCAAGCAAGCCTGGAGGAGTTAAGTACTGTAATAAGTACTGTAGACAGTTCGGCAGCAAGCTTAAAGGAAATCAACGAGAAGCTGTCGCAGCAGATTAATATATTTAAGTGCAGCTAAATGGCACTTTTGCAGGGGAAATGCATATGATAATCATAAAAAACGTGGAGTTTTTAATGGATTATTATAATGCATTTCCTTTTAGTTTTGGGTTAAATCCTAATGCCCGCTTTATGGGATACGGGCAGGAGGGGTGGAAAATGGCGGTGCCACAGGACAGGGTTTTGGAGGATTTGGAGTACTTAAGGCAGATGTATCCGGAGTATTCAAGAAGATACCAGGGGGTTGTTCAACGTATCACGTCACGGATGGACTATGATGGGAGCTTTATCTATGACCAGTACCCGGACCGTATTACGTTTATGCGGATGGTTGACAGCGTGATGAAGGTTATAAAGGATGAGGGCAAGGATGATGAGGGCTGGGAAGAAAAGGAACCCTGGATACGTGAGCTTATAACCCTGCTTATTTATAATGAAATTCTTTTGCTTAGAAGAAAGAAAAGAAATATATATTGATTAACTTGACTTATTCAGTATTATAAGGTTATAATAAAAAGACCGCACAGCCGGGGTAGTAGCGGTGCCTTGTACCCACAATCCGCTATAGTGGGGGTGATAGGCGGCAGAGGGTTTGCGTTTATGTGGCTGCCCTTTACAAGTGGCGTTGAAGTTTGGGTCTTGCGCAATATGTGCCATTGAACCGTGTCAGGACAGGAATGTAGCAGCACTAAGGTGGATTTCGTATGTGCCGCGAGGGTGCCTGGCGGAGTTAACTGTAGAGGTAACGTGCATGGGCAATACAATTCAAAGCCGTCTGTGCGGTTAAACCATAAAAATGTTTGTAGAATACGTGATAATTACTTAAGATTAGGTAATTACATGTGATAGGAGAGAAGATTAGCATGAAAAAGAAAAGCGTGATTTTAATGCTTGCAATGGTAATGGCTGCAACATCAGTAACAGCATGCGGCAGCAAGTCAGCGTCTACGGAGGAGCCAGTAACAGAGATTAATTTTGCGGATATAGCAGGGGATACTACTTCAAATTCGTCACAGGAAGTAGAGACTGCGGTTTCGGAGCCTGAGACAGATGAGGCTGAGGAGGAAACACGTGAAGGAATGTACAGAAGCGAGCTTACTAATGAGTGGATTGACGAGAGCTTGAAAAATCAGCGTCCAATCGCCGTTATGGTTGATAATGAGTCAACGGCACTTCCTCATTACGGACTTACACAGGCTGATGTTGTGTACGAGCTTATGAACAGTACGGCAAACAACAGAATTACACGTCTTATGGCAATTGTAAAGGATTGGGAAAAGATTGAGCAGTTTGGAAGTGTTAGAAGTACTAGACCTACCAACATTATGCTTGCGGCAGAGTGGAATGCAATTCTTTGCCATGACGGTGGACCATACTATATTAACGAATGGCTTGCAAAGGACTATTCGGCTAACTTTAACGGCGGATTTTCACGTATAAGCAACGGTAAGGCTACAGAGTTTACAGAGTATATATGCTCGGGCGACCTTGAGAAGAAGTTTGCATCTTCTAATTATTCAAAGGAATACAATGAGTATTATCAGGGACAGCACTACCAGTTCTCTAATACGGAGATAGATTTGTCAGAGCAGACAGGCTCTATTGCGTGCAGCGAGATTGCCCTTCCTTTCCCGCATAACAGCTCGACGTTAAAGTACAATGAGTCAACGGGCACATATGATTACTATGAGTACGGAAAGTCACACACAGACCCGCAGAATGGAAATGCACAGCTTACATTTAAGAACCTTATAATTCAGAGCACGACATTCTCTCAGCTTGATGAGAACGGATACCTTATCTATAATGCAATTGGTTCTGGTGACGGATATTTCATTACTGACGGAAATGCAGTAGAAGTATCTTGGATTAAGTCAGGTGAAAGTGACCCTACAATCTACCTTGACAAGACTACGGGAGAGCAGATTAAGCTCAACACAGGTAAGATATACGTAGCTCTTGTTCCGGCTGATTCATGGGATGATGTTGAAATTAAATAACAAAATTAAATAATGGAATACAAAAGACACTCTGCTATACTACAGGGTGTCTTTTTGCATAAGCTAAAGGGGGAAAGCTGTTATGGAATATTTTGACCAGATTTTTGCGTATGACGGTGATGACCTTGGAGCCACCTATACCAAGAAAAAGACAATGTTTAAACTATGGGCACCTACAGCAGATAAGGTGTCAGTCAAGCTCTATGAAGATGGGGTCAAGGGATATATGTTTGATATGATACCCATGAGGAAAGGGGATAAGGGAACTTGGCACTGTGAAAAACATGGTGATTTGAATGGATTTTATTATACATATTCCGTGAAAATCGGTGATATTGAAACTGAAGCGGTTGACTTGTATGCAAGGGCAACAGGAGTAAACGGAAACAGGGGAATGATAGTAGACCTTGCCGCAACTAATCCGGAAGGGTTTGAAAATGATGTGCGTCCGGAATTTGAAAATCCAACGGATGCCATAATATATGAGCTTCATATAAGGGATATATCTGTTGATAAATCCTCTGGAATTAAAAACAAGGGTAAGTTTTTGGGGCTTACGGAGACGGGTACCGTAAATTCGGCATGGATTAAGACGGGGCTTGACCATATTAAGGATTTAGGCGTTACCCATGTGCAAATTCTTCCATGCTTTGACTATGCCACAATTGATGAGGCAAAACCCGAAGAAAAAGAATATAACTGGGGCTATGACCCGAAAAATTACAACGTTCCGGAAGGCTCCTACAGTACTAATCCTTATGATGGGGCAGTGCGTATAAATGAAATGAAACAGATGATTATGACGCTTCACAAAAACGGACTTCGTGTAATTATGGATGTGGTATATAACCATACATTTGACATAGAAAATTCGTGGTTCCAAAAGACGGTGCCAGATTATTATTATAGGAAGAACAGGACAGGCTATTCAAATGCCTCCGGCTGTGGAAATGAAACTGCCTCCGACAGAATGATGTTTAGAAAATTCATAGTGGACTCAGTTAGTTACTGGGCTAAGGAATACCATATTGACGGTTTCAGGTTCGATTTAATGGCGGTTCATGATATTGATACAATGAGGGAGGTAAGGAAAGCGCTTGATAAGATTGATACCTCGATAATGGTTTACGGTGAGGGTTGGACGGCGGAGCGCACCGCAATTCCGTACTATGACCAGGCTTTAAAGGCGAACATAGGACAGGTACCCGGCGTTGGTGCATTTAGTGATGATATAAGGGACGGCATAAAGGGAAGCGTTTTTGAGTTTTATGACAAGGGCTTTGTAAACGGCGGAGAGGGATTTGAAAATCAGATTAAATTCAGTATAGCTGCTTCCACTGGATATCCGAAAGTAGGAATAAAGGGCTGGGCATTTGAGCCGGGACAGAGTATAAATTACGTATCGTGTCATGATAACCTTACCTTTTGGGATAAGCTTGCCTTATCAAACGCTGACGACAGCAGGGAGGACCGAATAAGGATGAATAAGCTGGGTGCGGCAATAGTGATTACTTCGCAGGGCGTACCGTTTATTCAGGCAGGCGAGGAAATACTAAGGTCTAAACCAAACAGTAAAAGCCAAACAGGCTTTGATGAGAACAGCTATAAGTCATCAGATGAAGTCAACAGCATTAAATGGAATGAAAAGACACAAAATATTGCTGTATATGAATACTACAAGGGACTTATATCCTTTAGAAAGGCAAATTCCAAACTCAGGCTTAGGACGGCAGACGAAATAAGAAAAGAGCTTAAATTTATGGATGTCAATTCAAAAAATGTTGTTGAATACAAGCTTGGTGATATGATTGTTATATTTAACGCAAATAGGGAAAGCTTCAAGGCAGTGCTGCCCGATGGCAGTTGGAATATATATGTTGATGATAAGAAAGCAGGAACCGAAATACAAGGCACTGTACAGGATTTTGTCATGGTACCTGAAATATCAGCCATGATTTTAAAATCAAACTAATTGCATTTATTGTGTATTACTGATATACTAAAAGTCAAAAGTTAAAAAGGAGAGACAAACAAATGACACAGGCAAAAATATGTATCCTTATTGCAATAGTGGTTTATCTGGGACTGGTACTTTATATCGGGTACCGCTATTCAAAGAAAAACAAAAGTGCAGACGATTTTTATCTTGGCGGAAGAAAACTTGGTCCATTCGTGACGGCAATGAGTGCCGAGGCATCCGATATGAGCAGTTGGCTTTTAATGGGACTGCCGGGTGTGGCATATTTAAGCGGTATTGCAGACGCAGGTTGGACGGCTATAGGACTAGCGGCAGGTACATATATCAATTTCCTGATAGTCGCAAAGCGTCTTAGAAAATATTCAAAGGTGGCAAACAACTCAATCACGCTGCCCCAGTTTTTTAAGAATAGGTATCATGATACAAGCAACACATTATTATATATTTCGGCGGTCATAATAGTTGTATTCTTTATTCCGTATACTGCATCAGGCTTTGCGGCATGTGGTAAGCTTTTCTCCAGCCTTTTTGGTGTAAGCTATGAGATTGCGATGATTATAAGCGCCATAGTTATAGTTGGATATACGACTCTTGGTGGTTTCCTCGCAGCGTCCACAACTGACCTTATCCAAAGCATTGTAATGACAATTGCCCTTGTAATAGTCCTCGTATTTGGAATAAATGTGGCAGGGGGGCTTAATACCGTGGTGGCAAACGCAAAGGCATTGCCGGGATATCTGGATATGTTCTCATCATATGATGTCGCA
Source organism: uncultured Roseburia sp. (assembly GCA_964437435.1). Lineage (GTDB taxonomy): Bacteria > Bacillota > Clostridia > Lachnospirales > Lachnospiraceae > COE1. The sequence goes on along the minus strand of CAYTGS010000026.1, from coordinate 10,321 downwards.
ACAGGTGCATCAGATAAATATGGACTGATTACAATAATATCAACCCTTGCATGGGGGCTTGGGTATTTTGGAATGCCCCATATTCTTCTAAGGTTTATGGCAATTGAGGATGAGAATAAGCTTAAGACATCGAGACGTATTGCAAGCGTATGGGTTATAATATCAATGAGCGTGGCAGTGCTTATTGGTCTTATCGGATACAGCATGAGCAAGGTAGGCGCAATTGATATGCTTACAGGTTCTGAGTCAGAGACTATAATCGTAAGGATTGCAGACCTTCTAAGCCAGAGGGGGCTTATACCGGCACTTTTGGCAGGAATAATACTTGCGGGAATTTTGGCATCCACAATGTCAACAGCCGATTCACAGCTTCTTGCAGCCTCGTCTGCCGTTTCGTCTGACTTGCTTGGAGAGAAGCTCCAGACAAACGACAAGGCGGGAATGATAGCGGCACGTATAACGCTCTTTATAATAGCGATATTTGCAGTTATACTTGCAAGGGACCCGAACAGCTCGGTGTTTGCAATTGTTTCTTTTGCATGGGCAGGCTTTGGGGCGGCTTTTGGACCTGTAATACTTTTTTCATTATTCTGGAAGCGCACGACAGGTTATGGCGCTTTGGCAGGAATGCTTTCAGGTGGAGTTATGATTTTTGTATGGAAATACATGGTTCGTCCATTGGGCGGTGCATGGAATATATATGAGCTTCTGCCGGCTTTTATAGTGGCATGTATTATGATAGTTGTGGTAAGTCTCCTTACACCTGAACCTGACAAGTCAATAATAGACGAATTTAACGAAGTATCGAAATAATGAAAAATCAATAAAGACCCTTTGAATATTATAAGGGTCTTTGTTTTTGTAAAAATCACTTCCAATTAATCTGAAATAATGTTATAATGTGAAAAGTCCTTTCTTTTTTTTTTTTTTTTTGAGACAATTTGCTACAATTGTAACGAGGTGTTTGAAAATAATGATGGAGTTATTAAAAAGGGTATTTAGAGCCGGATTGGTAACTGTATTGGTTTTGGGTATATTTGTCAGCCTTTTTACTGTTAAGTATGTAAGGGCGGAGGAATCCCAGACCGTAAAGGTGGGCTTCTATAAGATTGATGGTTTTATGTATTATGATGATTTGGGAAACCCTGCTGGATATTGCGTGGATTACCTAAAGCGGGTGGCTATGATTACCGGATGGAACTACGAATTTGTGGAAATCCGCAATTGGGAAGACGGAAAAGAGAAGCTTTTAAACAATGAAGTGGATATGATTGCACCATGCCAGTTGGATATAGACCAAATGGAATTATTTGAGTACAGTCAATATTCATTTGGAACTGAATATTCCGTTATTGTTGCAAGGGCTGCTGATGATGAAATATATTATGAGGACTATGATGGAATGAATGGAAAGAAGATAGGAATTGTTAGAAGCTTCTATCCTGTTTCCCATTTTGACGATTACATGGAGACAAATGGCTTTACTGTCCAGACTGCCTATTATAATACTTTGGACGAGGTGGATAATGCCCTTGACAGAGGGGATGTTGACTTAATACTTATGAGTCAGATGATGGTTGGGGATAACCAGAAGATAGTGGCAAGGTTTTCGCCTTATCCTTTTTATTTTATGACAAGGAAAAACAATGTTGATATTTTTGATAAGCTAAATGATGCCATGCAAAATCTGAAAAACACATATCCCGGACTTGAAAATGAGCTTCTGACAACATATTTTCCACTCTATAATATCCTGTTTTTTACAAGGGAGGAGCAGGAATTTATAGATTCGCTTAAGCCGATAAAGGTTGCGTATGTGTCGGGAAATATTCCGATTTCATTCCAAAACCCCAAGACAGGTGAACTTGGAGGAATGTCAAGGGAAATTTTTGATAAGATACAGGAAGTAAGTGGACTTAAGTTTGAATATGAAATGCTGCCGGAGGGTGATATTACATATGATTATTTAAGGGAGAATGGCTTTGACTTGATTACAGGGGTAAGGTATAATCGTTCAAACCTTTATTCCAAGGGAATAATGCTGTCTAATCCGTATCTTTCTAGTAAAATGGTATTGGTGGGAAATGATGCCGTGGATTTTGATGTAAACGGAAGTTATACTGTCGCAGTCGTATCAGGTTCCCAGACCTTGAAAAACGAGATTACATCAAATTATCCAAATTTTACCGTAGTAAGCTTGAATTCAGTGCAGGAATGTTTTGAGAGCGTAAGGGATAAAAAGACCGACCTGCTTATGACTGACAGGTATATAGCTAATTATTGGCTGTCAAAGCCTGTTTATGGGGAAATGCATACTATACCGGTGGATGAGCTTATGGACGAGCTTAGCTTTTCGGTTGTCGTGGATATTAACGGAAACCAAACCCTTAGCGGATTGGACGGTGTTAAGCTTGTCAGCATCATAAATAAAACACTGTCACAGATATCACAGGCGGAAATTGACGAGATTATAATAAACGAAAATAATGCAAACAGGTATGAGTATACCCTGGAGGATTTTGTTTACCTGTACAGGTATGCGTTTATTATTGGGATTGTTGCAATCATAATTATGGCGTTGTTTTATCTTTACGGTAGGAATATTAAGAAAAGGGCACGTATTGAACAAGAGCTGGAGGCTCAGCGGATATCAATCCAGAATAAGAAATACAAGATGATGATGGATAGGTCATGCGAGCTTCTCTATGACATTAACATCACCGAAAACAGCGGATTTGTATCGGAACAGATTAAAGAAAGGTTTGGTTGGAGTATGCCGGATAGCGTCACTGATTTTTCTAAGGAGGGTATCAGGGATTTGCTGCATATTCATCCTGATGAGTGGGAGCAGGAAAGCGATGAAATTATAAAATCCCTTGACAAAAACCAACCCTGTGACAGTCTTGTAAGGATAATGACCAAGGATGGTGAAGGTGTACGGTGCAACATATCCTTTTATCCTATATTAAATGATGAGAAGCAGCTTTCCTCGATAATCGGAAAAATAGAGGAAGTCAAAGGTGAAACAGGTGAGAATGACAATCCAAAGCTCGAAGTCCATACTGACAAAATGACAGGGCTTATGAATAAACAGACATTCGAGACAAATGCTGAAAAGCAGCTTGGTGAGAAAAGCGCATACCACTGTGCAATTATTTTTGTTGACCTTGACCATTTTAAAAATCTTAACGATACGTTGGGACACAGCATAGGTGATGATGCCATAAAGGAAGCGGCCCAAAACCTTAAGGGACTTTTTGAAAATGAGGATTTGGTGTCAAGGTTCGGAGGGGATGAGTTTTGCATACTTGTGTGTGATATTGCTGAGAATACCCTTAAGGAAAAGTTGGAGAAAACCATAGACAGCTTAAAGAAAACCTACACTGATGGGAGCATGCAGGCGGAAGTGACGGCGAGCGTTGGAGCCGTTTACTGTAAAATGCGAAGCTCCGATTATAAGACGCTTTTTAACCTTGCAGATATTGCGGTATACGAAGCAAAAGAAAAAGGACGTAACCAGTATATATTAAAGGAGCTTTAGGCTCCTTTAAATTTTATCCTAAATTTGCCTAGTTGACTAAGTAGAAATTTTTTTATATAATAAAGAAAATTGTACTAAAAAAAATACAAAACAATGAGGTGTCGCATGGATACATTAAATTATAAGGCAAGGGCGAAAATTAATTTAGGATTGGATGTATGCAGACGTTTAGACAATGGATACCATGAGGTGAAAATGGTAATGCAGACTGTAGACATATATGATGAGCTGGAATTTAAAAGGCGTAAGGATCCAGATATTATATTGTCCGTAAGCAGCAGGGCTAACTTGGGTGATTTGGCGCATAACCTCATATTCAAGGCGGCTAAGCTTATGAAGGAGCAGTACAGTATACGGGAAGGAATAGAGATAAAATTAAATAAGAAAATCCCCGTGGCTGCCGGAATGGCAGGAGGAAGCACGGATGCTGCCGCTACAATGCTTGCAATGAACGAAATGTTTGGGCTTGGGCTTACAAGGCATCAGCTTATGGAGGAGGCGTTGCAGCTTGGGGCTGACATACCCTTCTGTGTTCTTGGAGGTACTGCACTTGCAGAGGGAATTGGTGAGAAGCTTAGCGTTCTTCCGGCGCCACCCCACGCCTCAATACTTGTGGTAAAACCACCGATTAATGTATCTACGAGATGGGTATATGAAAGACTGGATGCAAATTCCCTTGAGAGGCATCCTGATATAGATGCGATGGTGGAGGCGCTTCGTGACGCAAATTTAAAGGGAATTACCGATAACATGGAAAATGTATTGGAGACCGTGACCGAGAAGGAATATCCGATTATAGCTGATATTAAAAAAATGATGATTGGAAGCGGTGCTATGAATGCACTTATGAGTGGAAGCGGACCAAGTATATTTGGTGTGTTTTTGGATGAGGAAATGGCTAATACGGCAGCCGTTTATATTGACCAGACTCTTAGAACCAAGGGAGTAAAGGCACAAATCCAGGTAACGGAATTTTACAATGAATAAATATTTCGGAGGAACTGCATGAGTATGATGAATGATGAAGAATATCTGCCTCTTAGGGATGTGGTATTTAATACATTAAGACAGGAAATACTTACAGGAAAGCTTAAGCCTGGCGAGAGGCTTATGGAGATACATCTTGCAAATAAGCTTGGAGTAAGCCGTACACCGATAAGGGAGGCGATAAGGAAGCTTGAACTTGAAGGCCTTGTTATTATGATACCCCGACGTGGAGCCGAGGTGGCGCAGATTACATTTAAGAGCTTAGAGGATGTAATGGAGGTAAGGCGTGCGCTTGACGTGCTTGCAATTGAGCTTGCCTGTGACCGTATGACAAAGGACGAGCTGGAGAAGCTAAAGCAGGCATGTGAAAATTTCAGCGCAGTGGCAAAAACTGACGATACACGCAAGATTGCGGAGGCTGATGTGGCTTTCCATGACATAATAGTGCTGTCAACCGGAAATACACGGCTGATACAGCTTGTAAACAACCTTTCGGAACAGATGTACCGTTACAGGTTTGAATATTTAAAGGATCAGACAAACCATGATACATTAATGCAGGAGCATCTTGAAATGTACCAGAGTATTCAGCGAAAGGACAAGGAGACGGCGGCAAGGACGGTACGAAAGCACATAGATAATCAGGAAAAAGCAATAATCAGACAGCTTAAGCTTGACAGGATTGTTTAATTAAAAGGTATAAAACAGAAAAATATGCCCATACTTAATAATGGAGGTGGGCATATAGATATGAAAAAAGCCGTAAGAATGTTTGCAAAGGCAGCGCTTACTCTTGGCGTGATTTTATGGGTTGGTGCATTAAGCCCTGAGATATTTGTAAAACCTGGAAAAGGATGTATCGTTGACAGCTCGGGAGAGGAGCTAGACCAGGAGAAATCCAGGGAGTTTTTAAAATCGTATTTTTATGGGAAAGATGATGATTTTGGGATTAAATTAAAGTACAGTTTCGCCATACTTGATTTTATAACGAATGATTAATGGGGGAGAAAAAGGTGACAAAGGATGTGCTGATATCTATACAGGGACTTCAGTTTGCGGGTAGCGAGGTTGATGAGGCTGCCGATGATGACGAACTTGATAAAATTGAAACAATATGTTTTGGTGAGTATTATTACAGGAATAATGCGCATTTTATAATATATGATGAGCTTGTTGATGATTCCGGTGTGCCCATTCACAACATGATTAAGCTTAGAGACAGTGAATTTACCCTCACTAAGAGGGGGCAGATGAACGTCCAAATGGTATTTTCAGAGGGTAAAAAGACCATGACGGAATATTTCACTCCCTTTGGAGCTATGATGATAGCGTTGGATACAAGGAAAGTGAATGTGGATGAGGGCGAGAATTATCTGAATATACATATCAAGTATGGGCTAGAGGCAAATTATCAGTTTGTAGCTGACTGCAATATATCAATATCAGTAAAAAACAGGCATTGAATATCAAATACTCAATGCCTGTTTTTTATTGCATAGGTTCCTGCGGATTATCTTTTCGTATTTCGTCTAAAAGGTGTTTCATGCTTCGTTCCATTTCTGACAGTTCTGCGGAATAGTCCCTAAACGCATCCGCTGTCTCGTCAGGTGCCTCGCTCTTGTAACAAATCCGGTGCTCCATGCTTGCCCAAAAATCCATTGCAAGGGTACGGAACTGAATTTCTACGGGATAGTACTGCATTCCCTCAATTCGATACACTGGTATTCCAAGCACCATATGGTAACTCTTATATCCGCTTTCTTTTGGATAGTGTACATAGTCGCTTTCCTTTAGGATAAGCAGGTCAGACTGTGATTTTATGAGGGACAGGATACTGAAAATGTCCTCCACAAAATAGCATATAACCCTTATTCCGGCTATATCTGTTAAGTTATCCTTTGCGGCATAAGCAGTCACCGGGAGATTTTTGTTCATAAGTTTTTTCTCGATGCTTTTCCTACTTTTGATACGTGCCTGTATGTTATGTATGGGGTAGTCCCTGTACTTTTTGCGGTAGTCTTCGTTTAACCCGTTCATACGAACCTCAAGCCTTGTCATTGCCTCTTTGTACGGCTCTACAAGCTGGTCATATTCTTCCTGTGGAATACGTTCTAATTTGGAAGCAGTTATAAATGACAAGGTCTGGGGTGTCTCATACAGAGTATCATTACTTAATTCCTTTAAGATATCGCTTTGTAATTCATCTCTTTTTGCTATCAAACTATCAAACCTCCAATACAACCTTATCTTTATAGGAGTTAATCTACACCTATATAATAGCTCAAAAGTTACATAAAATCAATAAAGAATGTATAAAATAAACAAAAAATATTAATTATTAAAAATATTTTTGTTTATATCTTAATCTTTTAGTGATACAATATGCAATGGTATAATTATTATGTACACATATATAAATATGAAAGGATGTATTAAATTATGAAAATTGCATTGATTAATGAAAACAGTCAGGCGGCAAAAAACGCTATGATTTGTGAGACACTTAAAAAGGTTGTAGAGCCTATGGGACATGAAGTATTTAACTATGGAATGTATTCGGCAGAAGACGAGCACCAGCTTACATATGTGCAGAACGGTATTCTTGCAGCAGTTTTGTTAAACTCAGGGGCGGCAGACTTCGTAATTACCGGCTGTGGTACTGGTGAGGGCGCAATGCTTGCTTGCAACTCATTTCCAAAGGTACTTTGCGGACATATCGAGTCACCTCTCGACGCATACCTTTTCTCACAGGTAAATGACGGAAACTGTGTAGCGCTTCCTTTCGCTGAAAATTTCGGATGGGGCGGAGAGCTTAACCTTGAATATATTTTTGAAAAGTTATTCTGTACACCCGGTGGTGGAGGATATCCAAAGGAGAGGGTTGTTCCGGAGCAGAGGAATAAGAAAATCCTTGATGAGGTAAAGACAGTTACATATGCTGACCTTTGCGACATATTACCTAAGCTTGACAGAGAGCTTTGCAAGGGTGCCTTAAGCGGGGAAAAATTCAAGGAATATTTCTTTGCCAACTGCAAGTGTGATAAGCTTGCGGCAGTGGTTAAGGAAATCATTGGTGAATAAGGTATTCAAATAAGGTATTTATTGCCATAAATGTTTGACAATTTATGTAAAACAGCTATAATGAATGTAATCGGTGTAAGCCGGTTACATTCAATTCAAATGTGGAGGATTAAAATGAAAAAGTTTAAAAAAGCACTTTCAGTAGTAATGACAACAGCAATGATGGCATCGCTTACGGCGTGTGGCAGTACATCTGACACGGCTTCTACGTCATCAGACAGCACTTCAACAGGCAACACATCATACAGTATCGGTATCTGCCAGCTTTTGGAGCACCCTGCCCTTGATGCGGCAACAGAGGGATTTCAGGCAGCGCTCAAGGAAAAGCTTGGTGATAATGTTACATTTGACGTTCAGAATGCCCAGGGAGAGCAGGCAAATGCAGCAACTATAGCTAACAATTTCGTTGCAAACAATGTTGACCTTATTCTTGCAAATGCAACTACAGCACTTCAGTGTGCGGCAGCGGCTACAGCGGATATTCCTATACTTGGAACATCTATTACAGACTATGCTACGGCACTTGATATTGACGATTGGACTGGTTCAACGGGAAGAAATATTTCAGGTACATCAGACCTTGCACCTATTGACGAGCAGGAGAATATGCTTGTAGAGCTTTTCCCGGACGCTAAGAACATAGGTATACTTTACTGTTCGGCAGAGCCTAATTCAAGATATCAGGCAAATGAATTTGAAAAGGCACTTGATGCTGACGGATTATCATATAAGGAGTTTACGGCGGCAGATTCAAACGATATTGCATCAGTAGTCCAGAGTGCAATTGAGTATGCTGACGTTCTCTATATTCCTACAGATAATACAATGGCAGGAAACACGGAGACAATCAACAATATCACGCTTCCGGCTGGAATTCCTGTAATTGCAGGTGAAGAAGGAATTTGTGAGGGTTGTGGTATTGCGACACTTTCTATCAGCTACTATGATATCGGATACAAGGCTGGCGAAATGGCTTATGAAATCCTTGTAAACGGTGCAGATATTACAACTATGGATGTTGAGTACGCTCCACAGGTAACTAAGGAATACAATGCTTCAATCGCTGAGACATTAGGCGTGTCAATTCCTGATGATTATACAGCCATTGGAGAATAAAGCGTGATTATTAGGGAGGTTACATGTTAATTTCGGCTTATTTTTCATCATTGAATCCGGTGGCACTTTTCCGTGCCGTTCCGGGTTCTGTAGCCCAGGGGCTGATTTGGGGACTTTTGGCGCTTGGAGTTTATATTACATACAAGCTGCTTGATTTTGCGGATTTGTCAGTTGACGGTTCAATAGCAACAGGCGGTGCGGTGGCAGTTATGCTTATAAGAGGCGGTGTAAATCCGGGAGTTTCCCTTATTTTTGCTTTCCTTGCAGGAATGTTAGCCGGACTGGTTACAGGCTTGCTCCATACAGCACTTGGCATACCTCCCATTTTGGCAGGAATACTCACCCAGATTTCACTTTATTCAATTAATCTGAATATCATGGGATGTTCAAATCAGGCGGTAAGTGTTGACAAATATAATCTTGTTGTTTCATTAAGGTATGTAACAGGTGATGCCTCATCAAAGGTGAGGGTATTTATTACATGTATACTTTTCTGCGTAGCGCTTGTCGCTGCACTCTATTGGTTTTTTGGTACAGAGCAGGGACACGCAATAAGGGCGACAGGATGTAACGGACAAATGGCAAGGGCACAGGGTATTAATACCAACTTCTGTAAGGTGATTGCCCTAATGCTCTCTAACGGTATAGTGGGTCTTTCCGGAGGACTTTATGCACAGTATCAGGGTGCTGCTGACGTAAACATGGGACGAGGCGCTATCGTTATCGGACTAGCAGCAGTTATTATAGGAGATGTAATTTTTGGAAAATTATGCGCCGGAAAGCGTTTCTCCTTTGCCTATACGCTGTTTGCAGTAATAGCAGGTGCTATCATTTACTACCTTGTATTAAGTATAGTACTATGGCTAAAATTCCCGTCAGATGACCTTAAGCTGTTCTCGGCTATCGTTGTAGCTATTTTCCTTGCTGTTCCATATCTGAAGGATAAGAGAAAGGCATCAAGGAGGGCTTAAATATGTCAGAGATGTTAAGATTGGATAATATTAAAAAGACCTTCAATGCAGGCACAATAAATGAGAAAATCGCCCTTGACGGCGTAAATCTCACCCTTGAAGACGGTGAGTTTGTCACGGTTATCGGAGGAAACGGAGCCGGAAAATCTACAACGCTGAATGCAATTGCAGGGGCATGGATGGTTGACTCCGGAAGTATATATATCGGCGGTGACGACATCACAAAGCTTTCAGAGCATAAGCGTGCGAAGTACCTTGGACGTGTGTTCCAGGATCCCATGACGGGTACGGCAGCCACAATGTCAATAGAGGAGAACATGGCAATTGCGGCAAGGCGTGGAAAGTCGAGGGGATTAAGCTGGGGTATCACAAAGACAGAGCGTGAAGCCTACAGGGAGGCATTAAAGACTCTAAACCTCGGATTGGAGGATAGGCTTACGAGTAAGGTAGGACTTTTATCAGGAGGACAGAGACAGGCGATAACGCTTCTCATGGCTTCGATACAAAAGCCAAAGCTTTTACTGTTGGATGAACACACCGCAGCCCTTGACCCCAAGACAGCGGCAAAGGTGCTTGAGATTTCCGATAAGATTATTGCGGAAAACCACCTCACGGCAATGATGGT
>CAYTGS010000025.1:0-17676 GCA_964437435.1 uncultured Roseburia sp. | reverse complement strand
ATACAGGAGAGGTAATTGAAGGTACAGTCATCGATGTTAAGCCAGAAGAAGCTATACTTAATATCGGTTATAAGTCAGATGGTATTCTTACACGTAATGAATATACCAATGAACCAAATGTTGACCTTACAACTGTAATCAAACCTGATGACAAGATGGAGGTTAAGGTTCTTAAAGTAAATGACGGTGAGGGACAGGTTCTCCTCACATATAAAAGACTTGCAGCAGACAGAGGAAATAAGAGGATTGAGGAAGCTTTCAACAATAAGGAAGTTTTAACTGCAAAGGTAACTCAGGTGTTGGACGGCGGTTTAAGCGTTGTTGTTGATGAGGTGAGAATTTTTATTCCGGCAAGTCTTGTATCTGATGTATTTGAAAAGGATTTGAATAAGTATGCCGGACAGGAGATAGAGTTTGTCATTACCGAGTATAATCCTAAGAGAAGAAGATACATCGGAGACCGCAGACAGCTTATTGCAGCTAAAAAGGCTGAACAGCAGAAGGAATTATTTGCTAAGATAAGCGCAGGTGATATCGTTGAAGGTACGGTTAAGAATGTCACTGATTTTGGTGCATTCATTGACTTAGGTGGTGTGGACGGCTTACTCCATATCTCTGAGATGTCTTGGGGTCGTGTGGAAAGCCCTAAGAAGGTATTTAAGGTTGGCGAGAAGCTTAAGGTATTAATTAAGGAAATTGATGGAAACAAGGTTGCATTATCACTTAAATTTGATGATTCAAATCCATGGAAGAATGCGGCTACTAAATATGCTGTTGGAAACGAGGTAACAGGTAAGATTGCTAGAATGACTGACTTTGGCGCATTTGTTGAGCTTGAGCCGGGCATTGATGCATTACTTCATGTTTCACAGATTGCTAAGGAGCATATTGAGAAGCCTTCTGATGTATTGTCAGTAGGACAGGAGGTTAAGGCTAAGGTTGTCGATTTCAACGAGGAAGGAAAGAAAATCAGCTTAAGCATTAAGGCATTATTCGCTCCTGAAACAAAGGAGGCACCCGCTGAAAAAGCAGCAGAGGATAATTCAGACGTTGTATCTGTTGATATTGACGCAGTTATTGCTAAGCAGGAAGCAGAGGATGCAAAATAAGATAAAACCGTTTAGGTTTACAATAAGCTCTAGGGGATTTGCCTAGAGCTATTTGTATATTTTTGATATCATGATAGGGGGAAACTCAAATGGTATACGATTATGAATATTTTAAAAAAGAGGTATTGGCACTTACAAAAATTGACCTTAGCGCATATAAGGAAAAACAGATGAAGCGTAGGATTGATACCCTTATAACCAAACATAGGGTAACTGGGTATGATAATTTTGTAGCTAAGCTTCGTGATGATAAGACTGTGTTTGACGATTTTGTAAATTATCTTACAATAAATGTTTCAGAGTTCTACAGAAATCCTGAACAGTGGCGTTTAATGGATAAGGAGATAATACCTGAACTGATTGGAAGATTTGGCAAAAATCTCAAAGTATGGAGTGCTGCCTGCTCAACAGGAGACGAGCCGTATTCGCTCGTTATGGCATTGTCAAGGCATATACCATTAAACCAAATAAATATTATCGCTACGGATATTGACAAGCAGGTAATAGAAAAGGCTAAAATGGGATTATATAATGAGAAAAGTATAGCTGCTGTTCCCGATGACTTTAAACAGAAATATTTTACTAAAGTCGGTCCATCATATCAGATATCAAATGATATTAAATCAAGAGTGCAGTTTAAACAGCATAATCTTCTTAAAGACCCATATCCTGACAAGTGTGATTTAATAGTATGCCGAAATGTGCTTATTTATTTCACTGAGGAAGCAAAGGAGGAGGTATTTAGAAAGTTCAATAACTCTTTGAAAACGGACGGATTGCTTTTCATAGGAAGCACGGAGCAGATTATGAATTACAAGGAAATGGGATATGAGAGGAAAAATTCCTTCTTCTATATAAAAGCTAAATAACTTGATTTTTTGAACCGGGTTTTAAATAAGCCCGGTTTTTTACGTATAGATATTGATTTATTGTTAAAAATATGTCAATATAAAAATAGGGCAAGAATTTAAAGATGTGTAATTAATCGGAGGTTATTTTATGAGAGGAATAGACACGCAGGTACGTAAAACAAGACGTGCCATATTCAGGGAAGTCGCAAATATGGCTTATAATTCCACTAATCTTGTAGCAGATATGGAGGCGTTGCCCTATAAGCTTTCGGATGCGGAAAAATCACCTTATTGGAATAATATATATAGGGAAAGGGAGATAATCCGAGAACGTACCCGTCTTGCCATGGGAATGTCCTTAAGACCCGAAAACGAGCCTGTACAGGTAAGTCAGGGAGTGGAGGAGAGCAATATTGATGAGAAATATTACGAACCGCCACTTATGCAGGTTATTTCATCAGCCTGCAATGCTTGTCCTGAGAACAGATATGACGTGACGGATAAATGTATGGGATGTCTTGCACATCCATGTAATGAAGTATGCCCGAAGGGCGCTATTTCAATGGTTGGCGGTAAGTCGGTCATTGACCAGGATAAATGTATTAAATGTGGAAAGTGTAAGGCTGTCTGCCCATATGACGCCATTTCACACCAGCAAAGACCATGCCTTGCGCATTGTGGTGTAAATGCAATAGAGTCTGACAGCTATGGCAGGGCATATATAGACAGTGAAAAGTGTGTTTCATGTGGTCAGTGTATGGTAAGCTGTCCTTTTGGGGCTATAGCTGATAAATCCCAGATTTTCCAATTAATCCGTGCATTACAGTCAGGACGAAAGATTATAGCACAGGTGGCACCTGCCTTTGTGGGTCAGTTTGGAGCTAATGTGACTCCTGATATGATAAAGACTGCGCTCAAGGAGCTAGGATTTTATGATGTTTATGAGACTGCAATCGGTGCTGACATGGGAGCCATGACGGAGGCGGAGCATTATGTTAAAGAGGTTGCAACAGGGGAGCTTCCGTTTTTGCTCACCTCATGCTGTCCTTCGTGGTCTGTACTTGCAAAGAAGTTTTTCCCAGAGACGATTGATAAAATAAGCAATGCCCTGACACCAATGGTAGCTACTGCCAGGGTTATAAAGCAGGAGCATCCGGACGCAGGTGTGGTATTTATCGGACCGTGCGCAAGTAAAAAGCTTGAGGCAAGCCGCCGCACGATAAGGTCTGATGTTGATTTTGTTATAACCTTTGAGGAGCTTGCGGGAATGTTTGAGGCTAAGGGAATTTTTGTTGAGGAAATTCAGGCTATGGATAAGCTTGAGGGCGCTACATCAGCCGGACGTGGGTACGGTGTCGCCGGAGGCGTTGCAAGCGCAATCGAGGAATGTATAAAGGAATATTATCCTGATACTGAAATCCATATTGAACACGCTGAAAGCCTTGCGGAGTGTAAGAAAATGCTCATGCTTGCAAAGGCAGGGAAGAAAACAGGATGTTTGATAGAGGGTATGGCGTGTCCTGGTGGATGTGTTGCCGGAGCCGGAACAAATATCGCTATTCCAACAGCTACAAAGGAATTACTTGGATTTAAGGCGGCGGCAGAGAAGAAGATACCTGACGCTGATGTGCGCCAACCCGAATAGCTACGATATTTTTTGATTGACTTTAAAAGTTATGATTGGTACAATAATTACTAGATTTTTTAAATTAAGATGAGAGTGTGCTGAAGACCAAATTCGTTGGTTTTAGCAGAACGGAGGATTTGAATGTCAGAAAAAGTAAGATGTAGATTTGCACCAAGCCCTACGGGAAGAATGCATGTCGGTAATTTAAGGTCGGCATTATATGAGTTTCTTATTGCAAAACATGCAGGCGGAGATTTTGTGTTTCGTATAGAGGATACAGACAGGGAACGTTATGTTGAGGGTGCTACAGAGATTATATATAATACCTTAAAGCAGACAGGCATTACCTATGATGAGGGACCTGATAAGGATGGCGGTTATGGCCCTTATGTACAGAGTGAGAGGGTACAGGCTGGTATATATATGAAGTATGCCAAGCAGCTTATCGACAAGGGGGAGGCGTATTATTGCTTCTGTGACAAGGAGAGGCTTGCCACCCTTAAGACAGAGGTTGTGGAGGGCAAGGAAATCAGCATTTATGACAAGCACTGCCTTGGTCTTTCAAAGGAAGAAGTTCAGGAGAAGCTTGACAGTGGTATACCATATGTTATCAGGCAGAATAACCCTACAACCGGAACCACAACTTTTCATGATGAGCTGTATGGGGATATTTCCGTTGATAACAGTGAGCTTGATGATATGATTTTAATTAAATCTGACGGATATCCCACATATAATTTTGCAAACGTTGTGGATGACCATTTAATGGAGATTACGCATGTAGTCCGTGGTAATGAGTATCTTTCATCAACACCTAAGTATAACAGGCTTTATGAGGCGTTTGGCTGGGAAATTCCTACTTATGTACACCTTCCGCTTATCACGGATGAGGAGCACAAAAAGCTCTCTAAGAGAAGCGGACATTCTTCGTTTGATGATATAGTTGAGCAGGGTATCTTGCCGGAGGCTATAGTTAATTTTATCGCACTTCTTGGCTGGAGCCCGGAGGATAACCGTGAAATCTTTACATTGGATGAGTTAATACGTGATTTTGATTACAGGAGAATTAACAAATCCCCCTCTGTGTTTGATATGAATAAGCTTAAATGGATGAACGGTGAATATATTAAGGCTATGGATTTTGACCGTTTCTATGATATGGCGCTTCCATATATAAAGGAGGTCATCACAAAAGACCTTGATTTAAAGAAGATTGCGCAAATGGTTAAGACGAGAATAGAGGTATTCCCTGATATCAAGGGATTAATAGGATTTTTTGAGGCGCTTCCTGAGTATGATATAGCTATGTATACCCACAAGAAAATGAAGACAAATGCAGAGTCTTCATTGGAGGTATTTAGGGATGTACTTCCTATGCTTGAGGCACAGGAGGATTACAGCAATGATGCACTTTATCAGTTGCTTTTATCTTATGTAACACAAAAGGGCTTTAAGAATGGCTATGTAATGTGGCCTATTAGAACTGCGGTATCAGGATTACAGATGACACCGGCAGGTGCTACTGAAATTATGGAAGTCCTCGGAAAAGAGGAAACCCTTATTAGAATAAGAAAGGGTATTGAGTTGCTTGAAAACGCTTAATAATCTAAGTGTAAATGATGCCCAGTATGAGGCAATTACTTTCGGAGACGGGGCTATGCTTGTTTTGGCAGGTCCCGGCTCCGGTAAGACATTTACCGTCACCCAGAGAATTGAATATCTTATAGAACATCACAATGTAAATCCGGAGGATATACTGGTCATTACTTTTACAAAAGCTGCCGCTATAGAGATGCAGGAGCGTTTTGTGAAGATGAGTGGGTATAAGGATTGTCCGGGTAAGTCTTATCATGTTAATTTTGGCACTTTTCATGCCATTTTCTTCAAAATATTAAGGTACACATATAAATTTACTGCTGAAAATATCATAAGGGAAGGTGATAAATACAGGCTTCTTAAGCAGGTTATTTGTGAAATACCTGATGAGATTGACACGTCACCAGACACGCTTCAAAGACTGCTTGCTGAAATCAGTAAGGTGAAAAATAATGGGATTACGCCACAGGACATTAAAAGTGAAACAGTATCACAGGGGCAGTTTGAGCTTATTTTTGATGCTTATAAACAGCAGATGAATAGGAACAGGCTCATTGATTTTGATGATATGGTACTTTTGTGTAGAAATCTGCTTGCGGATAGACCTGATACACTTAAGATGTGGCAGAACCGCTTTAAATATATTTTGGTGGATGAATTTCAGGATATATGTCCTCTACAGTATGAGGTTGTAAGAATGATTGCAGAACCTCAGAATAACTTATTCATTGTGGGTGATGATGACCAGTCAATTTACGGGTTTAGAGGCTCTAAGCCGGAGATAATGCTTAATTTTGGCAAGGATTACCCTAATGCAAGGCAGGTTGTTTTAAATATCAACTATAGAAGTAAGAAAGATATTATATATGTTTCCCAAAAACTGATAACGCATAACAAGGTAAGGTTTGACAAGCAGATTGAGGCTGAAAATCAGCAGGCTGGGGGAGTTAAAATTTTTTCTTTTAAATCAAAGCTGCAGCAGGCTCAAAATATAGTGTTGTTAATAAAACAGTATATGCAACAGCCGGGTGCAAAATACAGCGATATTGCAATTCTTTACAGGACAAACAGTCATACTCTTTATACGGCGGACCGACTGATGCACAACGGAATTCCCTTTGTAATGAAAGAAAAGCCGAGGAATATATATGAGGAGCCAGCGGTTAAGGATGTAATTTCGTACATAAGATATTCACTATATGAAGACAGTGTTGAGGATTTCTTTAGGATAATGAACCGTCCGGTTAGGTATATTAAACGTAATACAGTTCCCCTAAAACCCTTTAAAATGCAGGAAATTCTTCAAAACAATAAAGGAACAAGCTATGCAGTCGAAAACATCATACAGCTATATGATAATCTGAAATTCATAAAGACGCTAAATCCATATGCGGCTGTAAATTACATAAGGAAAGGTGTTGGATATGACGAGTACATCAAAAAACAGGCAAGGGAGAATGGAAAGGATGCTTCAAGGGATTTTGAAAATCTTGATGAGCTGTTAGAGCTTTCAAAGGGATTTGAGACATTAAAGGAATGGCTGGAGCATATTGAAAATTATGATGTGATAATGGCGCAGCAAAATATCCAAAAGCCAAAAAATGAGGACGCTGTAAATATAGTAACGATGCACGCTTCAAAGGGGCTGGAATGGAAAGTTGTTGTACTTCCAGATGTAAACGAGGGAGTTGTACCCCATAAAAAGGCAATTACTGACGAGGAGATAGAGGAGGAGAGGCGGATGTTTTATGTGGCAATGACGAGGGCTAAGGAAAACCTCTTTATTTTCTATTTGGAAGAAAAGGGGGCAGGCAATGCAAATGAAGGAAATCTCCTGCCCTCTCGTTTTATTGATGAAATTCAATGATATTTAAGCAGTCTGGCCGTTTTGGTCATGCAGCTTTGGGGCAAGCAGCTCCTTTAATTCAACGCATTTATCCTTAAGCCTTGGGGTTATGCTGCGGTTGGATATAACATTGGATAAAAGCTTCATTGATGTACTATATTCACCTTTTTTGTATGCAAAATATGAGAGAAGGTAATCCAAGGTGGTTTCGTTCATGCCGGCGATAGGATATGTTTCCTTCATCCTTGCGGTGGTGAGGTGTTCATATGCCTTTAATCCGGCGTTGTCGGCTTCCTTCAGATAATTTTCACGCTTAGTATCGGCATTTTCATCATCATCGGATACTTCTTCTGCAAGGCTTTGGTAAAGCCAGCAGATTTTAAGGCATATGTTACCTATTTCGCTACTCTTTCCGCCTTTGGTGACAGTGCATAATAAAGCCATTTTCATACGTGCAATAGCCACATCGGTTGTATATGAGTCTAGCTCGGTCTCGTTGCGCTCTTTAAAGTAGGACTGTATATTGTCACGTATAAGCTTGCGTTGGGTGGAGGTTGTATTATTGAAATCCTTCGCTAATGCAGCATAGCCACAATGAGGACAGCATACGGCATCATATTTTGTGACGTTTATATTGCTGTGTATTGGACGCAGGTCAGCTTTTGTATCTACAAACTTCGCTGCGTTTGATTTGACTGTTTTGGCTGTTATTTTGCTGTCACATACAGGACAGGTGTATCTTTTGTCAATTAAATAACTTTTTTCAGCTTCATCCATTTTATTTATGTACCTCCATTAATTATTTGATTGTAATTTTAGTCAACAACTTCGTCGAATTCAACATTATCCAAATACTCGTCAAACGCATCGGCAACATTTTCATACTCCTCATCATCGTCAATATACCTAAGCTCTGGTTCTGCGTTAGGGTCGCTCTCGTCCTCCTTATATCCGTAGAACCAAACCTCACCGTCATCGTTGTTTCCGTTTTCATCGAGAGGTAAAAGGACTATGTAGTCTTTTTGGTCAACAGTAAGAATGGTGATTACGGCACAGCTTACCATTGTACCGTCTTCTAATTCGATTTCAACTGTCATTTCCTCATCATCATATCCGTTTGTGTTTTCGTTCGCCATATATTAACTAACCTTGCCTTTCATATAGATTTGTTGAATATAAGTATATATTACCTAAATTATCATCACAAAGCAAGAAAATTTTCAGTAATCTTATATTTATTTAATATATTTATTTAATTCGTATTTTCTTGACACAATGTGTACAAAAGAAGTATGATAAGAATAGGGTGATATTAATATGTCAAAAGAAGGCTGAAGCGGTTGTTTTGTTTTGGCTTTGTTAACGGGGGATAAGTATGAAAATTGGGACAGATGAGAAGGTTATACAGTATATAAGGAGAAAAATCAAGGATTCAAACAGGATTGTTGCGGTAATCGGAGTTGAGATGCTTGTGGAGAGTGGCGGGTATAACCTCGATTCAAACGAAGAAAATTACCGTGTTGAGGAACTATACGGCTTTAGTCCTGAGGATATCCTTACGAACAGCTTTTTTAATTCTAAGCCGGAGAAATTTTATAATTTCTACAAAAAAGAAATATTAGGAATGAAAATACATACAAATCCGGCGTATCAGGCTTTAATGAAGCTTGAAGCGCAGGGAAAGCTACAGTCAGTGGTAAGCCAGAATTATCATGGACTTCCGGAGGGCGTAAGTTTTAGAAACTTTATTGAGCTTAACGGGAGCATGTATAGAAATAAGTGCCCAAGGTGTGGAAAATATTATGATTTGGGGCATATGATTAACAATGCGGGTATTCCCCTCTGTGATAACTGCAAGGTTGCAGTGCGTCCGGATATCAGACTTTTGGGCGAACGTGCGGATGCTAAGAAAATGACCGATGTGGCAATGGCATTTGAAGCTGCGGATGTCATACTTATTCTTGGAACAAATATTTATAGTGAAAAAATTGAATTTCAGGTATCACCTGACAGTGAAAAGTTAAAAATACTTTTTACAAGTGATGAATTTGTTAATAACAGACAGGTTGATTTTGTTATTAGAGATGAAATTAGTGCATTTCTCCCCCTTGTTATTGAGTAGTTAAAATAATAGTTTTACATCAACGGAAACGGCAGGTATTATGAAAAAATTTAAAATTAAGAGTGGTAAACCATACCCATTAGGAGCAACAGTAAGAGAAAATGGCGTAAATTTTTCTATGGTAAACAGTTCAGCACAGGAGTGTGGAATAGTTTTTTATAGAAAAGGAGTAGAGCAGAAAGAAAGAATCTCCTTTGACCAGAAACACAGGATAGGAAATATATGCTGTGTTTTTGTTGAGGGAATTGATATTGTGGATTATGAGTACAATTTCTATATAGGGGACAAGGTATTAGTAGACCCATACGCAAAGAAGATTGTCGGAAATGAAAAGTGGAGACAGGGTGAATTTAAGCGTCCTAATTTAATGGGAGGCTTTGATACTGAAACTTTTGACTGGCAGGGAACACAGCCTTTGCATATCCCATACCATGAAAGTATTATGTACTGTTTAAATGTTAGAAATTATACAAAGCACAGCTCATCAAAGGTCAAGAAGAAGGGTACTTTTGAGGGACTTGTGGAAAAAATACCATATCTAAAGGAGCTTGGAATTAATTCTGTGGAGTTAATGCCGGCTTATGAGTTCGAGGAATGTGAATGGGCGTCAGAGGATATTGTCCTGCGTGAACAGACTATTGAATATCAGGTTAGGCATATTGACAGTGAGCTTTCAATTAATAATAATGGGGAACCTGAGAAAGCTAAAAATATTAATTGTTGGGGATATAAGGATGCATTTTATTTTGCGCCCAAGGCTTCATATGCTGCGACAAACAATGCATGTGATGAGTTTAAACGCATGGTAAGGGAATTTCATAAAAACGGTATAGAGGTAGTTATGCAGTTTTATTTCCCGGAGAATATCAAGCAGGGTTATATCCTTGAAATTATTAAGCATTGGGTTCTTGAATACTATATAGATGGAGTACATCTTAAAGGAGCAAGGGTTCCTGTCACGCTTATTGCCACTGAGCCTCTTTTGGCAAATACTAAGATTATGTGTGAGGATTTTTATCTCCATGAGATATATCCCGATACAGATAAGCCGGGTAATAAGGTACTTGGATATTACAGGGATGAATTTATGTATGATATGCGTAAATTCCTAAAGGG
Organism: uncultured Roseburia sp.; assembly: GCA_964437435.1. Taxonomy (GTDB): domain Bacteria; phylum Bacillota; class Clostridia; order Lachnospirales; family Lachnospiraceae; genus COE1. Next base: position 7,409 of record CAYTGS010000025.1, on the reverse strand, counting down.
CGACCAGAATATGCTTGAAAAATTCCTGTATCATATGAAGAATTTCAATCCCAAATGCGGAGTTATTAATTATATTACAAATTACTATGGCTTCACGCTTAATGACCTGGTATCATATGAGAAAAAGCATAATGAGGCAAATGGCGAGAATAATGCTGACGGAACAGACTTTAATTATAGCTGGAACTGCGGAGCTGAGGGACCGTCACGTAAAAAGACGATTAACCAGCTTAGACATAAGCAGATGAAAAATGCCATAACTTTTGTTCTCACAGCGCAGGGAACTCCGCTTATATATGCCGGAGATGAGTTTGGAAACAGCCAAAATGGTAACAATAACTGTTATTGTCAGGATAATGAGACAGGCTGGGTTGATTGGAGAGGGCTTGTAAAAAACAGCGATATATATGAATATACAAAGTCATTAATTGCCTTTAGAAAGGAAAATGCAATTCTTCATTTGGATGAGCCTTTGTCAATGCTTGACAGGTATGGCTTTGGATATCCTGATTTGTCATACCATGGAAGTGAAGCATGGAGGGCACAGACTGAAAGCTATAACCGACACATAGGGATTATGTACTGTGGAAATGACGTCGAGTGTATTTATATTGCCTATAATATGCATTGGGATACCCACAGGTTTGCACTTCCTTCTATTGGAAACTATGAATGGACGGAGGTTATAGGAACTGATGACAACAAGGTTGTAATTGACGAAGAATTAAATGCGGATTATATTGATATCAAGCCAAGGAGCATTACAATTCTCGTTGGAAAAAAGAATCAGTCAAAGCCATTGGAGAAAAAGCTAAAGACGGAGGCAGTTACTAAGAGTAAAAAAACTGTCAATAAAAAGGTAAGTCCTAATAGGGCTGTCAAAAAGGGTAAGTAAAGTTGCATATTTGGAAACATTTTAAAACAATTACACACCATAAATTAATGGTTATGGAAGGGTGTTTCAGGGTAGGGCTTATAAAGCAGGGGCTACTTCATGACCTCTCAAAATATATGCCAAGCGAATTTATGGTAGGTGCCAAGTATTATCAGGGAACACAAAGCCCTAATAACGCTGAACGAGAGGATATAGGCTATTCATCTGCGTGGCTGCACCATAAGGGCAGAAACAAACACCATTATGAATATTGGATGGATTACAGCGCCCATGTTTCCGGTGGGATAATACCGGCGAAAATGCCTGAAAAATATGTTGTGGAGATGTTTATTGACAGGGTAGCGGCGTCTAAAAATTATAATAAGGGACACTACACCGATGATATGCCGCTTAAATATTATCTAAGTGGAAATCCGGGACAGTTTATGCATGAGGACACAAAGGAAATGCTTGAAATGCTGTTAAATATGCTTGCACAACAGGGCGAGGCTAAGACAATGCGGTATATCCGTAAGGAGATAGTGCCCAAAATCAGAAAAAATAAAAAGTAACGTAATATAAAACTCGTCATATATTAGGATTATAAAGTTCTTAATGTATGAGGAGTTTTTTTATGAGCTGGATTTGGATTGTTTTACTCTGGATATTGCTTGGAAATTCAGGCTGCTGCCAAAACGAATGTCAATGTGGGAATAGTGCGCCTATGCCAATTCCTACACCACAAAATCAGGGCTGTGGATGTGGAAACGGCAGAGGAAATGGCAATGGAAACGGCAATGGCATAATGCAGCCACGTCCTTTTGCAGGATTTGGTGACGGCAATACCTGTGGATGCTCTGAAGAAAATGATTGATACTTGTATGCGAAACGATAATGATGAACTTGACTAAGACTAAACATAATGATAGACTTTAGAATATGTACAGACGCATATGTGAAATATGCTGTTACGCCGTGTATCCGGCACAGGAAACGAATTGTTATTCGTTCCATATAAAAGCACTAGGGACGGAGCAAAAAATGCAGGTGACAAACAATGAGATAAGAGAAAGGGTTAATCTAAGGGAAGTATACAGATATTTAGGATATGGAAAGAATACACCTGATGATGATATAAAGGCTGTCATTGATGAGGTCATTGACAGCCTTATTGACGTTATTAAGCCCAAAAATATTTATAAAATTTATAACTGCCAGATAGAAGGTAATGAGATTATATTGAGGGGAAACGGAAGAAAGTCAGATATTATTATAATTAATAGCAAAAATTTATCTGATAATCTTTGGAATTGCCGTATGGTGGTGCTTATGGCTGCAACACTTGGACTTGAGGCGGACAAGCTTATGCAAAAATATGAGATAATAAATATGGCAAAGGCTTCCATTACCCAATCATGCGGTGCAGCCTGCATAGAGGCATATTGTAATATATTGCAGGAGAGAATTTTGGAGGAGGTAATAAATGGCATTGGGGAAAAGCTTTATCTAAGACCACGCTTTAGTCCGGGGTATGGCGACGTGCCGCTTACGGTACAGAAGGATATATTTGAGGCTCTTGAATGTACAAAGAGGATAGGACTTACGTTAACGGACAGCCTTTTGATGTATCCCACTAAGAGCGTCACGGCTTTTATAGGGCTTACGGAAAATCCTGAGAGCTGTCATGTGGGAAAGTGTAGGAATTGTGATAAGATAGATTGTGAATTTCGCGAGGGGGATTGAAATGAAATTTAGAGAATTGCTAGGGAAACGGATTTTGTTTTTTGACGGTGGAATGGGTACTTTGCTTCAGGAGAGAGGCTTGCAGACAGGCGAGATACCGGAAACATGGAATATTCTTCACCCAGATGTGGTCAAGCAAATTCATAAAGAATATTTAATGGCTGGTAGTAACATTATTACGGCAAATACATTTGGCGTGAATGCTTTTAAGTGCAAAAATCTTGAATACAGCGTGGAGGAGCTGGTGTCTGCCGGAATTAAGATTACAAAGGATGCAATAGCGGAGGTCAGGGATGAGCTTAAAACTGACAGACCGATGTTTTCAACGCTTGATATTGGCTCTATTGGAAAACTCTTAAAGCCTTTGGGAGAGATACCATTTGATGAGGCTTATGAGGTGTTTAAGGAGATTGTAATTGCAGGAGATAAGGCTGGGGCTGACCTTATATTGATAGAGACAGTGAGCGACTCCTACGAGATAAAGGCAGCAGTGCTTGCGGCAAAGGAAAACAGTAAACTTCCAGTTGTTGTTACAATGATTTTTGATGAAAATGGAAAGCTTTTGACGGGCGGAGATGTGGCAAGCGTTACGGCAATGTTAGAGGGACTCGGGGTTGACGCTATAGGATTTAACTGTGGACTTGGACCAGAACAGATGAAAAAACTGCTCCCACAGCTTACTGAGTGCTGTTCACTTCCAATTGTAATAAATCCGAATGCGGGGCTTCCTGTAGTAGTAAATGGTACTACCATGTATAATGTGGAGCCGGAGGAGTTTGCTACAAGCGTTAAGACGCTTGTTGAAATGGGAGCAAGCGTTGTTGGAGGCTGCTGTGGCACTACACCGGCACATATTAAGAGAGTTGTAGAGCTGTGTGCCGATATGGATATAGCCCCTATAACTGATAAAAATTTAACAGTGGTATCATCATATAACCATGCTGTTTATTTCACAAGGAAACCGCTTATCATAGGTGAGAGAATTAATCCTACAGGAAAGTCTAAATTCAAGCAGGCGCTTCGTGACCATGATATGGAGTATATTTATAAGGAGGGACTTACACAGGAGGAAAAGGGAGCGCATATCCTTGATGTGAATGTGGGACTTCCGGAGATAGACGAGCCACAGATAATGGAGGAGGCTGTAACGGGAATACAGGCAATCATTGACCTTCCGCTTCAAATAGATACATCTGACACAGAGGCTATGGAGAGGGGGCTTAGATATTATAACGGAAAGCCTATGCTTAACTCTGTAAATGGCAAGAAAGAGTCTATGGAGAGTGTATTTCCTATCGCAAAAAAATACGGAGCTACCCTTGTATGCCTGTGCCTTGATGAGGACGGTATACCTGAGACAGTGGAGGGCAGACTTAAAATAGCTAGAAAAATTGTTGACAGGGCGGCAGAATATGGCATACCTAAGAAAAACCTTGTAATGGACGCACTTGTGCTTACAATAAGTACCGGCAAGGAAAATGCAAATGTCACATTGGAGACATTAAGGCGTATTCGATATGAAATGGGACTTCATACGGTGCTTGGTGTGTCAAATATTTCGTTTGGACTTCCTGAGAGGGTGCGAATTAATACAGCTTTCTTTACAATGGCTATGAATAATGGACTTAGCGCTGGTATCGTAAATCCGTCAAGTGAGCCTATGATGTCGGCATATTACAGCTTTAATGCACTTATTGGTGAGGATGACCAGTGCATGGAATATATATCAAAAGCGTCACAGGCAGCGGACAAGCCGGCAGTTACGACCACAGCTAAATCAAACGAGCTGACACTTGACGATGCTATAATTAAAGGACTTGCAGAGAGCGCACATATTGCAACGGTTAAGCTTTTAGAGGAGAATGTAGACTCCCTTACAATTATTAATGAAAAGCTTATTCCGGCACTTGACGTTGTGGGAAAAGGCTTTGAGGAAAAGAAGATGTTCCTGCCACAGCTACTTATGAGTGCGGATGCGGCAAAGGCTTCTTTTGAGGCGATAAAGGCGGTGCTTTCAAAGCAGGGAAAAAACAGTGAAAGTAAGGGTAAGATTGTTATTGCTACGGTTAAGGGTGATATTCATGATATAGGGAAGAATATTGTCAAGACGCTGTTGGAAAATTATGGATTTGATATGATAGACCTCGGAAAGGATGTTGACCCAGAGGTTATACTAAAGACTGTTCAGGAGAATAATGTCAAGCTTGTGGGGTTAAGTGCGCTTATGACTACGACTGTTGTAAATATGGAGGCTACTATTAAGCTGCTCAGGGATAATAATGTGGATTGCAAGGTTATGGTCGGGGGTGCGGTATTAACCCAAGAGTATGCTGATATGATAGGGGCGGATTTCTATTCTAAAGACGCTATGGGGTCGGTTCGGTATGCGAACGAGCTTTATGATAAAGGACAGCTTTGATTATTGAAATAATGGAATAAAAATCAATAAAAAACCAATCATAATGGTATATGCTTCATAATAAGGAGGAATACCAGATATGGTTGGTTTTTTGATTGCAATAATTTCAGGGGCGCTTATGAGTATACAGGGTGTATTTAATACAAAGGTAACTGAGAGCTCAAGCCTGTGGGCGGCTAATGTTTTTGTGCAGTTTACAGCATTGATAGTGTGCCTTGGCGCATGGCTTATAACGGACAGGACATCATTTAAGGATGTGATATCAGTAGAGCCTAAATATACATTGCTAGGTGGTGTAATAGGTGCATTTATAACATTTACAGTCATTAAAAGCATGAAATCTCTAGGACCAGCAAAGGCGGTAATGCTGATAGTCATAGCGCAGCTAATAGTGGCATATGCCATAGAGCTATTTGGGCTGTTTGGCGTGGAAAAAGCGGAGTTTAGCTGGCGTAAGGTCATTGGAATGGTGGTGGCAATTGTGGGGGTTGTGGTGTTTAAGATTTGATTTATGCTGTAAGTGTTGCATTGTTCATGGTGAATTTGATGTACTAGAACAAAATGCTATTTAAGGTTTTTAGAAATAATAAAATATAACACTTATGTTTTATAATAAAATGACCGATATATTATATGACATTTACAGCGTGTACTACCATATTAGGTATATATTGTATTTTGGAGTACCTTGTTTTTAGGTACTCCAGGTAAAATAAATTTAATGCATTTAAGGAGGACTGCGTATGATGATAATTGCAGGAACGGTGGCAAATGCAGTACAATTACAGATGCAAGGCAGTAAGTGGCAGGCAAAGAAGGATTCTGGAAATGTACTATCCAAGGAAGAAAGAAACGAGCGTGCAAATTGGACTCAGGAAGACTGGTTAAAGCATGATTTTCAAGAACAATTGGAACAAAATAGAGAGGCAAGTAAGAACACTGATATCAGGAATAAGATAATGTATGGTGGAACACTTACACCTGAAGAAGAAAAGTATCTTGAGCAGAATGACCCCACAATACTTCAAAAGTATAGACAGGTTAAGGCTGAGAAGAAAGCCTATGAAGAAAAATTAAAAAAATGCAAGACAAAGGATGAGGTGCAAAGATTAAAAACGCAAACCTTTGGTGAATATGTCGCTTCATTAAAGAAAGTTGAAAATGACCCATGTATTCCGCTAAGCGAAAAACTTGCAAAAGCGCAGGAAACCCTTGCTAAAACTAGAAATATTCAAGAAGTGGAGCTTAAATTCATGAAGACGGCTGAATATGCAAATCTACCTACCGAGGCAGAGGAGGCAGAGGAGCGTTCGGAGGAAAGAGACCTTGAAAATGAGCGTGCTATGTTGGATATTGATGAAAGCGTAAAAGATACATATGGCGATGATACTGTGGAAGAAGAATTAAGTGATAATGAAATACAGGATAATGAAATACGGGATGATGAAATACGGGATGATAAAACAGAGCATACGACAGAGCTTACAGACAATAAATCCGATTCAGAAGATGCCGAAATTTTGCGAGATATAGAAAGTACATTCCAACGTATTCAGCTTAATGCGCAACTGGAAGAAAATGGAAATAAAAAAAGCAAAACAGTATCAGATAACCAAAACAGGCAGCAGATAAATGTTACAGTATGATAATTGTAAAATATTAAAAATGAAAGCAAAATTATCAGATACTTTCAACGGCATGGGTTGGGTCAGGGAGGTTAATAGCCATACTATGAAAATTAAGAACATATTAGGAATAATAGCGTTTATGGTGATAGGGCTTATGGCGTGTGGCACAACAGAGGCAACTAGCGATGTTGAAGATACCGCTACCGAGATAACAACCGATGTAGAAACATCATCTGAACATGATTTTGAGTCAGTAAAGGCTGTGGACTATGAAGAAACTGTTAAAATAATTAGCCCGTCAACAGAAAGCTATATATCAGATAATGCAATAAAAACCAGTGCTACGCCTATTGAGATTACAGAATTGTCTAAGACACCAAATGAGATAATAGATACGGAAGAATGGTTTGTAAAGAATGGCTTGTCATATCCTGAAATGGGTGAGAATGAAGATTACAGTTATGAGGTGTATTTCAATTTTGTTGACGCAACGGATACAAGCACAGAAATGCCGACTTACACAATAATGTTGACAATTTACGATAAGACAACAGGAAATGAAAAATACAGCCTGGATTTCTCTGATTTTTGCTACACTCATGAGGAACTCAATTACATGCGAGAGCGTGAAATACAGTGGGTAGCATGTAGGGATAATATTTTGTATGTTTCCATATGGCAAAATGGATATGCAGAGACTAATTCCTGCTATTTAGTCGCCGTGAACCTTGATACAATGGAAGTG
>CAYTGS010000024.1:0-18177 GCA_964437435.1 uncultured Roseburia sp. | reverse complement strand
GATATAACCTTGCCGTACTGCTTGTACATGCTTGCTATATAACCCTTTCCTGTAAGGCTTAACCAGTCAGGATACATAGTCTTAGCCGAGCATTTAACTCCAGCCTCAAATACATCCTCCAATGGTTTTCCGGGACCATGTAAATTTTCATCATATAAGAACACAATCTTAGGGAAAAGTACAGGCTTTTTACATTCCTTCTTGCCCTGTCCCTTTCTTCTGACATTAAGCATTTCTATTGTAGCCATTTTTGCAAAACGTTCTGTTCCAATTCCGGCTGTCACAGTGATAAAGGGATAATCGCCCCTAGAGCTTGCAACAGTATTGAATTTATATTCCCAGCCTTGGAAGCCCTGCTCAAACTCACGCTGTACGTCAGCTAGTGCCACTTCTTCAGCCTTTTCCTTATCTATGCCAAGACCAAGGTATTTCTCAACGGCGGACTTATATGTTTTTTCAGCATATGGTGCAAGAATTTTGTCAACCTCCGGTACGGTAAATCCGCCGTACTGCTGGCTTGCGGCACTAAGTACAATATCACCGATAACGTCAAAGGCAACATCAAGTGACTTTGGCTCATTGTACCAGATATTTCCCATCTCAAAACCGCCTGACAATACGCTCTGCACATCAAAAAGGCAGCAGTTCATTGTATCACGTCTAGCTGACATATCATGAACGTAAATATAACCATCCCTGCATGCCTGTATTTCTTCCGTAGTCATAAAGAACTTCTGGTAAAGCTCCTTATTGAACTGATTAAAAATTAAACTTCTCTTAGTCGATACAAGGGCAGAATCTGTATTAGCATTTTCCTTGTCACCAACATACATAATGGATTGGCTCTTTTTATACACGTCATCCATCATTCTTACAAAATCCTGCTTATAGTTGCGGTAATCACGATAGCTCTTTGCCACTATAGGCTTGACATCCTCTAATGCGCTCTCAACTATATTGTGCATTATAGGAATAGGTATTTCATCTGTCTCCATTTCATTAACCTTATTAACGACATAGTTACATATATGGACTTTTTCTTCATCTGTAAATTTAGTCAGCGCACGGTATGCAGACTTTCCAACAGCCGTTATTACCTTCTGCACATTGAAAAGCTCCTTACTGCCATCCTTTTTAATGACAAAAACCTGCTTACTTGGCTGATATAGCTCGCCGTAATTTAATTCTTCGCTCATTTCCTATCCCTCCAATATTACACCAATCTGTAGTATGTTGTGTTTTCAAGAAACACTATATCTAGTATTTATCCGGTGCACGAATACTAGTATAGAATATTAAATGGCGAATGTCAATCCAAATTGATAACAGTATTTTGTATATATATTTATGAAAATTACCAAAATTTGAAAATAGTTATTAAAAGACTTGACTAAAATGCGGACAAGTGATATATCACCTGTCCGCATTAAAATATTTATTCTTCGTTTACTTTTTCAACCTTAACTTTAGGTTTCCAAACCTTAACTCCGATATATCCGCCAATTCCAGACACTACAGCGATTACTGCAAATGTCAGAAGATACGACAACACCATCCTAAAGAATTCTATTAAATTTGCCATTAATAAATCTCCCTTCTTGGTAATTTTTTATAAATTGACTGACAATTCATAAATTTATAATACCACTTCATCACCTCGCCGTCAAGCTTTCCATTCACCATTCTCAATAAAATTCTTTGCCATATTGTTTGCCCTGTCTATTATATCATCTGAAAAGCCTATTATTTCTAATAATTTTATGGCATTTCTCGTCTGTGACCTTCCGGGAAGCAGATGATAAGAAAACAAAACATCACCGTCCTTTACATCTTCCTCAAAATGAAAATTATCATAATTGTTTTCAAGCAGGTGGGTAAGCTCTATGTCATGGGTTGCAGCAAAACATATTATTCCGTTTTCTGACAGCTTTTCAAGTATCTGCGCCGATGCCGCTATTCGCTCAACGGTATTTGTCCCCCTTAAAACCTCGTCAACAAAGCACAATACAGGATTTCTGTCAGCCCTTGCCGCCTCGTCCAGAATTCGTTTTAGTGCCTTAATCTCAACTATATAGTAACTCTCTCCGTTATCAAGATTATCCCTTAATGACATTGACGAATAAATTCTATAAAAGCAACCAGTATAATTTTTTGCAGCGCATGTGTGAATTGTCTGTGCAAGTATTGCATTTATTGCCGTCATTTTCAAAAACGTGGACTTTCCCGAAGCATTAGAGCCTGTGATAATCATTCCCCTCCTTTGACTAAAGCTGTTTGACACTGGATTAATTATGGCAGGGTGAAATCCTTCGTCAATTGAAAACATGGTGTTTTTATCCATAGTCAGAACAGGAATGCAGTAATATTCTAATGCCGCCCTAAAGTATGCAACTGATATAACTGCGTCAATATATCCTACCGCCCCGGCAAGTTCAAATATTTCCTGCTCATTTTTTTGCACCATATTGAGCATTTTATTGAACTTTATTATGTCAATGTGTGTGAGCATTTTAATATACTCAAAAAATACTTCACCCAAACTTCCAACCGAATCATTCATTTGGAGAACCATATTGGAATTTTTATCAAAGCCCTTGAATTTTTTATAGCTATCCTTTAAAAGATTAGTATATCCCTCCATTTCACTTCCATAGTCAAGAGCCATAAGTTCATCTCTGCATTTCATCAGCCTGATTATATACGAAAATGTTGTGACGTAAGGTGATGACGAGCCTTTATCCTTTAAATATATCGTAATATTTATACAGGCTGCACAAATAATAAACACTACGCCCAGCGACGTATTTACAAAAACGGACGCAATTGACAGTACAAGGAAAATTATGCATAGATAATGTTTTAAATTTCCACGCTTTCCTACACCCTCAATGAAATCCATGTAATCATACAGCGAGTATTTGCCACTACTCTTTCCAAGTCCTCTTAATATCATCATAGTATCAAGACGTTTATCTTCGTTTTCCGCCATATAATTAATGTGCTTTTCCAAATCATCAAAATAATTATTGTCATCAGAAAGCCTAGGATGCCTTAACATATAGTAGAGATATTCCTCTCCGGAAGATGACTGGGCAAAATCAATCATTTCAAATATGCCGTCCATATTTAAGTCATCCCATGTAATATCATCAACAATATTTGAATTTGCCTTATTCCTCTCATACATTCGAGCTACCTTGTCTAGCTCTTGCGCTGTGTGCTTGTACGTCTGAAAGGTTCCATAGCTGTTTTTAAGGTTCAGGCGGTATTTTTCCCTGCGTTTTTTCTCGTCAAACGCCCCTCTTATCATTACATATATGAATACTGCAAATATTATTATAAGAAATACTATAAGCCCCATTTAAGCCTCTCCTAAATTAGCCGGACCAAACCCGTCAGGCAAAAGCCGTCTAAGGGTTGTCTCTTTATAATTATCTATAGAAACTGCCGTTATTATCCTAAATTCATCAGGATTGCAAAATTCCGCCATAACCTGTCTGCAAACACCGCAGGGATATGCAAAATCTCTAGGCTCTCCCTCATATCCCCCAACAATCGCAATTGCCGTAAAATGGCGTTCGCCCTCGCTTACAGCCTTAAAAAATGCCGTGCGTTCAGCGCAGTTGGTAGGGGTATATGCGGCATTTTCTATATTGCATCCTGTATATATTTTACCGTCTTGAGTTAAAAGTGCGGCTCCAACCATATATTTTGAATATGGCGAATATGAATTTTGTCTTGCTTTAATGGCTTTTTCTATTAATTCCTTGTTAATTTCACTATTATTCATGTCATACCTCCAATCCACTCTAATAATACCATAGAGTGCAAAATAGAACAACTAAACAAAATATAAACAGCCACAGGTATATAGCAATACCAACGGCTGTTTCATAATCAGCTTATATAATAATACATACCATTCCGCCATTAGAGTCATTTACAATCTTTTGCATTGTATCTTGAAGCTTTATCTGGCTCTCCTCGCCTATCATTGATACCTTGGCTGTTATTCCGTCATTCACAAGCTGTTCGACTGTTTTCCCAAAAATATTAGTTTCCCATATTCCTTTCTTTGAGGTTTCAGCATTTGAAATATAGCCTATTAAATCCAAAGCCTGCTGTTGTGTACCTACAATGGGCGCTATCTCCGTCTCAATATTTGCCTTAATCATATGTATCGAGGGGCTTTGTGCCTTTATTTTTACACCATATTTATTTCCATGCCTTATAAGTGTAGGATTTTCAAGTGTTATCTCATCCCTTTCCGGAGTTACCACACCATATCCCTTCTGCCTTACACTTTCCATGGCATTAAGCACCTTTTGGTATTCCTTTTTCATATCCGCCATGCTTGATAATATCCTCATAAGCTGATATTCCCCTGTTATTGTCTCACCTGTCATGTTGCTTAGCAGTTCATAATAGTATTTTGTATCACCCTCCAGCAAAAATGATGCGGAGCCGTCTGCAATGTTAACGCTGTCATATTTGCAATGCTTTATATATTCGCTGTCACTTTCCAAAATCTGGCAGCAGTCCTTCTCAACAATATCACGGACGGTACGTACTTTTTCCATAATTGTACGCAGTTTTTCAACCACTTCATTTTTCATAGGATTGTCAATTTCCATTACGTCCATCCACTTCGGTGTATAAAATTCTATAACTGAAACAGGAAATTCATACATAACCTGTTCAAGAATCATGGTGATATCCTCACGCCTCATCTGCTCAATATTTATTGGAATAGCTTTCACCAAGTATTTCTTTTCCAATTCCAAAGCCTTATTTTTAGCATCCTCCGAATATGGCTTTGTAGTGTTTACCAATACAACAAATGGCTTTCCGAGCTGTTTTAATTCCTGTATCGTCTGTTCCTCGGCAGGAGCATATGAGGCAAGCGGGATTTCCCCAAAGCTTCCATCTGTTGTCACAACTATACCGATTGTTGAATGATCCTGTATAACCTTTCTTGTGCCGATTTTGGCTGCCTGGGTAAACGGAATTTCCTCATTAAACCATGGTGTTTTAACCATGCGTTCAACATCTTCCTCCATATGTCCTGAAGCACCCTCAACCATGTAGCCCACGCAGTCAATAAGCTTAACCTTTACATTTATCCCCACACTTATCTGGATTTCCGCAGCCTCTTTAGGTATAAATTTAGGCTCTGTCGTCGTTATAGTACGTCCGCCGCTGCTTTGGGGAAGCTCATCCTGTGTCCTCTGTCTTTCATGTTCATCATCTATAAGGGGCAAAACCATTAAATCCATAAACCGTTTGATAAACGTAGACTTACCCGTTCTCACAGGTCCTACCACCCCCACATATATTTCTCCCCCTGTACGTTTGCTTATATCCCTGTATAAATCAAATTCATGGATTTTTGATGTCTGATTCATTTTTACTCTCCCAATATTGTATTTTCAAAACTAATATATTCATTCATGGACAAAAAAAGAACTGCATGATGACAACATATCATATTGCAGTCCTTTATAAGCTCAACCATGGGCGCTAAATCTGTTAGTATATCCCCCGTAAGTATTTATTGTGGCATATTTCTTCTTTTTCTTTCCGCCAACAAATGATTTTGATTTTTTATCATGTTTCATGGCATCATCCTTGCGTTTTTTATCCCTTGCCTCCACTTCCTCCTGATTAAATATAATCATGTTATCAGTTTCGGATAATCTAACATAGTTTGGATATGCCGTATACTTCATGTGGCATTTGTTACATTCATAAGTGCTAAGTGTATCACCGTTTGGCATATTTACCTTAAAATTCAGTCCGTATTTGACCTTTCCCTCACAGCCTTCCTTTGCACATTTGTTAATTCTTTTATCATAGACGTAAAAAACGTCTTCCTCTCTTAAGTGTACTTTTTTTTCTGGTGCCTTATTATCCATTGTCATAACCTTTCTTTCGTATTATTTCTTTTGTATTGCTTAATTTTATTATTTGTTTGACATAAGCTTAACCATGGCTTCATTTAATCCCTTTACAGTCAGCTTATACATAGGAAATATATCCTTTACCGCTGTCTCAGCCTCTCTCCAGGGCGCTTTGCCCGGGGCCATTTTCGGATTCATCCACACCACCTTTTTATAATGTCTTTTAACCAGTTGCAGCCATTGATAACCGGAGAGACCGCCGTTTGGTCCCCTGTAGTTTCCAGTATCAGAATAAAGCTCCTCAGGAGCCATAGCCGCATCCCCCACAATAATAACCTTATAATCACTGTCAGCATTCCTAAAAAGCCATTCAGTGTCTATCCAATCGCCGTTTTCACACTCCGGTGTCTTGTATAGCTTTGAATAAATACAGTTATGAAAATAATAAACCTTAACATCCTTAAAATGATTTGATTTATTAACTGATTGGAACAAATCATTCATAAGCTTTGTATAAGGAATCATAGTTCCCCCTGAGTCCATAAGCAGCATCAGCTTAACTGCATTTTTCCTTGGCTTCATCATCTCTATCTGGAGATAGCCGCCATTATTGCAGGTTTTATCTATAGTACCGTCAATATCAAGCTCACTTTTTGGAATATCCAGCTTTGTTGAAAACTGCCTAAGCCTTCTAAGCGCCATTGTAAACTGACGGTTATCTATCACCTTATCATCCCTGAAATCCCTGTATTTTCTCGCACCTACCACGGAAAAGGCTGATTGATAGCCGGTCGTACCTCCGACTCTCACACCGCCTATGTTACCACCAGTGTTACCAAACTGGGTTTTGCCCATTGTACCTATCCAATAACTACCACCGTTGTGCTCACTGTCTTGGTCTTTAAGACGCTGCTTGAATTTCTCCTCGACATCATCCTTATCGACATGCATATCCTCAGTCTGATTGAGCCAGCTTTTAGCCTCCTCATGCAGTAGTTCAGTCATTTCAGGCTTATCTAGCCACGAGAGCATGGTTTTGCCTACCTCAATCTCAGTTTTAACACCCTTAAAGCATTGCTCAAATGCCATATCAAACTTGTCAAAATCCGTTTCACTTTTTACCAGAATCATTCTTGCAACATAGTAAAACTGCGTAAGCGAGCTTTCGCAAAGACCTTTATCTAATGCCTCCTGCAAATCAAGCCACTCACTTAAGGATACGTCAAGCCCCTTGTCCTTTAACGAATAGAAAAATTTTGAAAACATCTATTTAATCTCCTGTTTTACTGTCTCCAAATCCTCGTCCTTCTTAACAACAACTCCTACAAATGGCAACTTCGCCCTTAAAGTATCGGCAGGTATACCGCCAATCTGTAAAGCATTAATCCAATCTATAAGCTCTGATGTGCTTGGCTTTTTCTTGATATCTCGAAGCGAACGGATATCATAAAATACCTGCATGGCATTCTTCATCAAATTTTCCTCCACGTTTGGATAATGGGTTTTAACTATTTCCTCCATAAGCTCTGCGTCAGGGAAATCAATATAGTGGAAAATGCATCTTCTAAGGAATGCGTCAGGAAGCTCTTTCTCCGCATTTGATGTAATAATTACAATAGGTCTGTGCTTAGCCTTTACAGTCCTTTTAGTCTCATGTATATAAAATTCCATTTGGTCAAGCTCCCATAAAAGGTCATTTGGAAATTCGAGGTCAGCCTTATCTATCTCGTCAATTAAAAGTACTACCTGCTCATCGCTCTCAAATGCCTCTCCGAGCTTTCCAAGTTTAATATATCTGGCGATATCGTCAACACCCTCCTCGCCAAACTGTCCGTCATAAAGCCTCTGGATAGTATCATACATATATAATCCGTCCTGAGCCTTTGTAGTAGACTTTATATTCCAGATTATAAGCTTCTTTCCAAGGGAATTGGCTACAGCCTGTGCAAGCATTGTCTTACCTGTACCCGGCTCTCCCTTTATTAATAAAGGCTTCTGTAAAGCAATTGCGACATTAACGCTTGCTAAAAGCTCCTCGCTTGCCACATAATCATTTGTACTGTTAAATTCTGTGTTTGCCATTGATAAACCTCCATAAAGTGTATTAGTTCCAACCTGTTACTTCTATATGACCTACTTCAATCTTCTTACCTCTCACCATAAGGTCTTTGACTGCGGTGCTTGCGTCCTTGCCATTAAACAATATTTCATTGACCTGCTCAATAATAGGCAGCTCGACATTATATTTTTTTGCAAGCCCAATGGCAGCCTTTGCCGAATAAACGCCCTCAACCACCATTTTAACCTCCGCCATCGCTTCTTCCATTGTCTTACCCTGCCCGATAAGTATTCCCGCACGTCTGTTACGGCTGTGCATACTTGCGCAGGTAACAATTAAATCACCTATTCCTGATAATCCGCAGAAAGTTTCAAATTTAGCTCCCATAGCGACACCAAGCCTAGTAATCTCTGCGATACCTCTTGTGATGAGAGCAGCTTTCGTGTTGTCTCCATAGCCAAGTCCGTCAGCAATTCCCGCCGCAAGAGCAACCACATTTTTGAGTGCAGCGCCAAGCTCTATTCCAAGCACATCAGGACTTGTGTAAACCCTGAATACATCACTCATGAAAATATTCTGTACATACTCTGCCGTTTGCCTTGTGGTAGCACCAACTACGATTGTGGTGGGAATACCTCGTCCAACCTCCTCAGCATGGGAAGGTCCTGACAAAACAGCAACATCCGCCTGTGGAATTTCTTCCTCGATTACCTGAGAAAGTGTCATAAGCGTTGCCTCCTCGATACCCTTTGCAACATTTACAACAATCTGTCCGTCAGCTACAAACTCCTTCATTTTATGGGCGGTACTTCTTGTAAATGTAGACGGAACCGCAAGAACTAGTATATCTTTTCCTTTTACTGCCTCCGATAAATCGGTGGTGAAAGCCGTGTCATCAGCAAGCTTTACTCCTGGAAGCTTGTCCTTTTGTTCATGTTCGCTTTTCAGCATTTCAATTTCATTTTCAAGTGCTGACCATACAGTGATTTCATGTCCGTTATTATGCAAAAGAACAGACAGCGCAATTCCCCAGCTACCAGCTCCTATTATTCCTATTTTTGCCATAGCGTGTGCCTCCATTTAATAGTTATTCTTGATTTTTCTTGCTTAAATAAGTCTTTCTTTCATTTTTATGTATAAGTCTGACGATATTGGCACGGTGTCCCCAAAATGCCAATATTGCCAGCAAAACAGTAACTATATACAACTCATTAAGCGCTGACTGGCTCATGCCTAAGACTCCGGTCTGTCCCAAAATAACCATTTCCGCTATAAGGACTATCTGGACAAGCAGCGAGCCGAGCGATACATAATGTGTTATAAAAAATGTTCCAAAAAATGTGATAATCTGTGGTATTATCATATATGGGTGGAAAAATATGATAAGTCCCGCAGTACAGGCAATTCCCTTTCCACCCTTAAATTTAAGGTAGAACGGAAAATTATGACCAAGAATTGAGCCTGCCGCCGCATAAAGAGCAAGAAGGTAATATGAAATATCCCCATAGCTTGATTTAAACAGCAACCTTACAAGCGTCATGGCAAGACCTGTCTTTAAAATATCACATAAAAGCACAATAGCTCCTGCCTTTTTGCCAAGAACCCTGAGTGAATTTGTTGTTCCCGCATTTCCGCTTCCATGCTCCCTGATGTCAATACCGTGAAGCTTTCCGTAAATATAAGATGTCTGAAAGCATCCAAATACATAGCCTATCAATAAACACACTAAACGAATCATTTTATTTTTGTCCTTTCCAGTAAATTTTATTTACTTTTTCTCGTCTTTTCGCTCTCTAATGATAAATTTAAGTGATGTGCCTTTAAAGCCAAATGCCTCTCTTATTTTATTCTCAAGGTATCTGGTGTATGAAAAATGCATAAGCTCTTTATCATTTACAAATACCACAAATGTAGGGGGCTTTATACCAACTTGGGTGGTGTAGAAAATCTTAAGCCTCTTGCCCTTGTCTGAGGGAGGCTGTTGGAGTGCAACCGCCTCGGTGACAATCTCATTTACAACACCTGTTGAAATTCTAAGGGACTGGTTCTCGATAACCATATCAATCGTCTCAAAAAGCTTATCAAGCCTTTGTCCTGTAACTGCTGATATAAATACAATTTCAGCATATGTCATAAATGAAAGTATATTTCTGACCTTCTCCGTAAATCTGTAAATTGTCTTGTCATCCTTCTCTATTGCGTCCCATTTATTTACTGCAATAATTATTCCCTTTCCCCTGTCATGGGCAATTCCGGCAATCTTTGCGTCCTGTTCAGTGACACCCTCAACCGCATCAATTACGAGTATTACAACGTCTGCACGCTCAACCGCACTCACTGTACGGATAATCATGTAACGCTCTAATTCCTCTTTAATCTTATTCTTCCGCCTAAGTCCAGCCGTATCAATAAATACATATTCCTTATCATTATATATTATTTCTGTATCAATTGCATCCCTTGTAGTACCTGCAATATCTGAAACAATAACCCTGTTTTCCCCTGCAATCTTATTGATGATTGATGACTTGCCTACGTTAGGCTTACCTACGATTGCAACACGTGGTCTGTCATCATCATCTTCTTCAAATTTTTCATTGTCGAATAATTCTGTTACTGCGTCAAGCATATCACCAAGTCCGAGCTTGTTGGCTGATGATATCGGATGCGGTTCGCCAATGCCAAGGTTGTAAAACTCGTAAACATCAACCTCCATTTTAGAAAAGTTGTCAACCTTATTAACAACAAGAACTACCGGCTTGTGGCTTCTCCTAAGCATATCTGCGACCTTAGCGTCCGCATCAACAAGCCCCTGCTTAACATCAACAAGGAAAATAATAACATCTGCCGTATCAATGGCTATCTGAGCCTGTTCACGCATTTGTGAAAGTATTATATCCTTGCTGTCCGGCTCAATACCTCCCGTGTCAATCATGGTAAAATTCCAGTTAAGCCAACTTACATCGGCATAAATTCTATCTCTTGTTATGCCCGGTGTATCTTTTACTATCGAAATTTTGTCACCTGCAATTGCATTAAACAATGTTGACTTACCAACATTCGGCCGCCCTACGATAGCTACAATAGGCTTATTATTTCTTTTTTCCATTTAATTCTCCGTTTCTTTATAAATTACATTATTATGACCTGTTCATTATAGCACAAATTAAATCCTGCCCGCTTGATTTTACAATATCTATCTCAACTTGTAAAGCCTTTTCAAGCTCTGAAATTGTCATATCATCAAGAAAAACAGGCTCGCCACTTTTTAATACATTCTGAGGAAGCAAGAGCTTTTCCCCTAATGGCTTGCCTTTAAGCTGTGAAAGTATGTCCTGACCTGTTAATAGTCCCGAAACTGTTATCATTTCACCAAAAAAATCATTGCGAATAGAATAAACATTTATTTTGAGCTGTGGATATTCCCCCATAAGCTTATCTGCCATTTCCGCAATAAATTTATATGCCAACATTCCCGTTGCAATAGAAATCTCTTTTGGGGGAATTTCAACACCCTCTTTAACCTTTAATTCCTCAAAGGCATTATTAAACTCATTAATCAGCAGCCTAAGCATTCCAACACCGTTTTCAAGCTGTAAATACCCGTCATAGCGCTCCTCCTCAGGAAGCTCCTCCCCCGCAAGTATATACCATTCATCACTCGCATGTATAAAATGCAAATCATACTTAGGATAAAGCCTGTCCTGCCATTTATGGATAATTGAGAGAACCTCCTTTGCGTCCTCTTTCGTAAAGGGTTCTAAAGGATATAAGCCATCCCTAAATTTTGAAAGCCCTACAGGCACTACTGAAACACTTTCAAGGTTAGGAAGATATTTTGACAAATCGCTTATGCTTCTTTCCAACTCCGCTCCGTCATTTACACCCTTGCAAAGTACAATTTGTCCGTTCATTGTTATTCCTGCCTCGGCAAGCCTCCATGCCTTTTTAAGGGCATCTCCCGCAAAACGGTTATTTAACATCCTACACCTAAGCTCAGGATTAGTAGTCTGGAATGAAACATTTATGGGTGAAAGATTATATTTTATAATTCTGTCAATATCCTCATCAGACATATTTGTGAGCGTCACATAATTTCCCTGTAAAAATGAAAGCCTTGAGTCGTCATCCTTAAAATAAAGCGTATCCCTCATTCCCTTTGGCATTTGGTCAATAAAACAGAATATACATTTATTATGGCATGAACGGTAATCATCCATTAAACCATTCTCAAAGGTTATTCCTAAATCCTCGTCATATTCCTTATCAATCTCCAAAAGCCATTCCTCTCCGGAGGGCTTTCTGATAAGAACCTCTATATATTCGTCCTGTGTATAATACTGATAATCAAAAATATCTTCTATTCTTTTGCCATTTATCTCTACAAGGGTATCTCCAGGCTCAATTTCCAGTTCCTTAGCAATACTTCCCTCTGCCACCTTTTCAACTATGTGCAAATGTTCTTTATTCATTGAAAATAAATCTCCTTTTTATGCACGAATTGTTTCTTTGTATTTATATAATACTAGAAAATCCTTGACGTGTCACTACCTGAATGTTATAAAATATGTATATCCATAAAGAACAAGGAAAATTCAAATTGGAAAGGAATGTATTTAATAATGTCTTATTTAGATAAATTGGAAAATGCGATGCCGGTAGCTCCTTTAAAGCTAATGGTTTTAGACAGCGCCAAGGAGCTTGGGAACAAGGTTAATGATTATCTTGTAGATTTTAGAAGTAAGGTAAATAATGTATACAATAATGACCCTGCCTTTCAGGGTTATGCAGAAAAAGATTATCTATGCAACTTTTCCGTTCCACGTTTTAACAGTGGCGAAGGAAAGGCAGTTTTAGGTGAAACAATCCGTGGAAAGGATTTATTTATCCTCGTTGATGTATGCAACCACAGCCTTACATATACAATGAACGGATATACAAACCATATGTCCCCTGATGACCATTATCAGGATTTAAAGAGAGTTATCTCTGCCATAACAGGAAAAGCCCACAGGGTCAATGTCATTATGCCGTTTTTATATGAGGGCAGACAGCATAGGCGGACAGGACGTGAATCCCTAGACTGTGCTTACGCTTTTGAGGAGCTTAGTAAAATGGGCGTTTCAAACTTCATTACTTTTGATGCACACGACCCACGTATTCAGAATGCGTCGCCTCTTACAGGTTTTGACAATTTTACAGCCCATTATCAGTTTACAAGGGCACTTTTAAATGCCGAAAATGATTTAATCCTTGATAAGGACCACATTATCGTAATCTCTCCTGACGAGGGAGCAATGGATAGGGCTATTTATTTTTCAAGCGTTATCGGAGCTGATACGGGTATGTTCTATAAGCGCCGTGACTACTCTACAATCGTAAACGGAAAAAATCCGATTGTTGCACATGAATTTCTCGGAAATGATATTGCGGGGAAAGACATTATTATCATAGACGATATGATTTCTTCCGGTGACAGTATGATAGATACCTCTCGCCAGCTTAAGGCTATGAAGGCGAAGCGTGTATTTATCTGCACAACCTTTGGTTTATTTACAAACGGTCTTGATGCCTTTGACAAGGCATATTCGGAGGGTGTATTTGATAAGGTAATAACCACTAACCTAAGCTACCGCCCGCCTGAGCTTTTGACAAAGCCATATTATATTGAGGCTGATATGAGTAAGTTCCTTGCATCAATTATTGACTTTATGAACCATGACTTATCAATGGAAAACGTATCTACACCTACTGAAAAAATTCAGCGTATTCTCGAGCTTTACAATGACGGTAACGATACTATTGATTTATAAAATAAAAACGGCTTGCAAAAAGCCGTTTTTATTTTATGTCAATTAATTGTTTGAAATTCTCTGGAAGCTTTTCTTTCCCTTTTTAAGGATAAACTCATCATCAAAATCCGCTTTGGTGTAGGTTGTTTTTGAGTCTGTTACCTTTTCATTGTTTACAGAAACACCACCCTGCTCTACGGCACGTCTTGCCTCTGACTTAGAAGCTGTCATTTTGGCTGTTACAAGGAGTGTGAGAATATCAATATTTCCGTCTTTAAAATTATCATCCGAAAGTACGGTTTTAGGCATATTATCAGAGTTAGCACCGCCAGCAAACAAAGCCTTTGCTGCTTCCCTTGCCTTATTTGCCTCCTCTGTGCCATGAACAAGCTGTGTAAGCTCAAATGCAAGGATTTCCTTTGCCTTATTTAATTCGCTGCCTTGCCATTTTCCCATTGCTTCGATTTCCTCCAACGGGATAAAAGTTAGCATTTTCATGAATTTGATTACATCAGCGTCAGATACATTTCTCCAATACTGGAAAAATTCATATGGCGAAGTCTTTTCAGCGTCAAGCCATACTGCACCTGACTCTGTTTTACCCATCTTCTTTCCCTCTGAATTGAGAAGGAGATTGATTGTCATCGCATGGGCATCCTTTCCAAGCTTACGCCGTATAAGCTCTGTACCGCCCAACATATTGCTCCATTGGTCATCACCGCCAAACTGCATATTGCAGCCATATCTTTGAAACAGGGTATAAAAGTCATAGCTTTGCATAATCATGTAGTTAAATTCAAGGAATGTAAGCCCCTTTTCCATACGCTGCTTATAGCACTCCGCTGCAAGCATACGGTTAACTGAAAAGTGAGGTCCAACCTCCCTTAAAAGCTCCATGTAATTAAGGTCTAATATCCAATCGGCATTGTTCACCATTAAGGCTTTGTCATCGCCAAATTCAATAAATCTGCCCATCTGCTTTTTAAAGCACTCGACATTATGGTCAATATTCTCCTTTGTAAGCATTTTGCGCATATCCGTTTTTCCCGAAGGGTCACCTATCATCGCCGTACCGCCACCAATAAGAGCGATTGGTCTGTTTCCCGCCATTTGGAGACGCTTCATAAGGCAAAGAGCCATGAAATGTCCCACGTGAAGGCTGTCAGCCGTTGGGTCGAATCCAATATAAAATACCGCCTTACCGTTATTAATCATTTCCTTGATTTCATCTTCGTTTGTGACCTGGGCAATAAGTCCTCTTGCCACTAATTCGTCATATAACTGCATTTTGTTTATCTCCTTATTTTTAGGTTCGTATTTATCAATTTCATAGTTTTCATGTCAAGCTTTCTATAAAAACAGTTATTAGCCACTCCATTATAGGAAGTATGACAAATGTTTCCGTTTAAAGGCTTTACCTTATAAACAAGAGAATTTTGTTCACAATTTACATACACCTCAACAAGCTCAAACTCATTTCCGGAAGTCTTCCCCTTGTGCCAAAGCTCGTTTCTTGAGGTACTCCAAAGTACCAGGCGTTTTAGTCTAATTGACTCTAGGAAAGCCTGTTCATTTGTGTAGGCAACAAGAATTACCTCCCCTGTATCAGCATTCTGTATGGCTACAGGGATGACCTCTTGACCTTGCATTGAGGCGATTTTTTTGAAGTCTAATTTTAATTCGTCGGTTTCTTCGATATACCCCATATACTTAGTCCTCCGATATATATATTATTTCTTTGCTATTATTGCTATTTTTTTAATGTTTCAGCCATTTTCAAAAATTTTTCGTGTATTTGGGGACAATATCGTTTGAGTGATATTGGTTGTCCATCGCTATTCAAAAAGCAATGCGAGCTTGTGGCTGTTGTTCTAAGCTCACCTGTTTCCAAATCAGTAATCTCATATTCCAATTCAAATTTAATACCGTTATATTTTACTACTATTGGTTTAATCTCTACAGTATCATCAAAGTGTACCATACTCTTATATTGGCATGAAACCGAAAGCACAGGACATATAATGCCACTTTTCTCCATGTCCTTATATGAAATTTCATAGCGGTGCATCATCTCAACACGGGCTTCCTCAAGCCACCTTATATAGTTTGAATGATGAATTATTCCCATTTGGTCTGTCTCATAATACTTTGCATTGCGAATATACGTCTTATCCATTCCGACTCCTTTAATACCCATATAATGTTACAACCTTTTATATTATAAACATAAATACCCAAAATAGCAACCGAAAATAAAGTTCTATTCAGGCATTGTATTTAGGCATACTAACATAGCTGATTAAGAACAGGTATTTTTTTAATCACCGTAATCACAATATATGAACATAAAAATGACAAAACCGCCACAAACGGCACTGCTATAAACGCATTGAATATTGTAGTATTAATTCCAAAAGAAAAATCAAGGCGTTCAAGCACAAAAGGATGTATCAAATATATACCAAGGCTTGCCCTTGATATTGACATTATGAGCTTACCAGTCTTTTTGCGCTCATTCCAATAATCCGCTGTCCCTTTGAAAATCAAGAATAGGCTTACAGCCTCCACAAAATTTGTTATTGAAAATGAACTGTTAAAACAATTAAAGGGTGTCTGTTTCACAACCGACATTATTTGTGTGACTGTAAGTGAAAATATAAATGAAACCGCAAAAATGGCCACAAGCATATTTAATTTTATCTTCTTATCATATAATGCCATAAGATAATATCCCAATATAAAATATCCCGTATATTCGCACAGTTCAACAGCAGCCTTCTCTAGCATTGTACTTATATATGATTCACTGCCCAAAATGGAAATAAGCGTGCTTTTGCAAATTCCGAATACAAAAAACATAATAACTGCATATTTTACATAATTTCCATTTTCAAAATGTGTAAATGCATAAATCAGAGGTGACAATATATATATTCCCGCCATAACAGGCAGATACCATAAATGGAATTTTTCATTTACAAAATAATAGAGCCAATTTGAAATTGTATGTTCGCCACCCCTAAACTCCAACGTGGCATATAACGCTGACCATATAAGATACACTATCACAAGTTTTGCGACTTTTTTAACAATATACCATACATTATCCGGCTTACGTTGCAACATAAAGCCACCACTTATCATCAGAAATAAAGGTACGGAGCATCTGCCAATGCAATTGACTATATTATATGCTAGATACTCTGGATCTGTGGGGTTGTATAAATTCCAATAATATATGGTGGAATGTACTGCCACCACCATAAAAGCCGCAATCACCCTCAATAACTCAAAAGATAAATTTCTGTTGTTTTTCATAAATGTTATTTCCCTTCCCCTGTATATATCACCTTAACGCAAGAAACGCACCTAAATTACCACGTTTCCCATTTGTCGCCCTATGACTGAATAAAATTGAGCTATTGCAACAGGTACAAACGTCAGTTATTTCGATGTTTCCACTTGGTACTCCGTAATCTCTGAATACCCTGTAATTGGCATACCAAAGGTTAAGCTGGTATTTGCCGTTTGGCTTTTTATATAGCAGGCAGTTTTCTATATCGGTTTGGGTTATGTCCGTTCTATTTTTATACCTAGTGAGATATTCAATGGCTTTTACGTCATCATGTGTGAATACTTTTTCAAATTCTATTGCTACATCCTCGCTTACCTCGTAGCAGCTTTGACATATCGAGGGGGCTATTGCGATTTTTACATCTTCGGCTTTTGTACCGTATTCGGCTTTCATTTTATTAAGGGTAACTTCACCCATTTTAGCCACTGTTCCACGCCAGCCTGAGTGGGATAATCCTATAGCCTTATTTTTGGTATCAACAATAAAAAGTGGAACACAGTCGGCATAAAATGTGGCTAAGATAATGCCATTCTCATTAGTAATAAGTCCATCTATGTCTGTATAATCACGCTCGCATACTACACCTTTTCCCTTGTCTGCTGATGTGACCTTGCGGACATTTGTGGTGTGTGTCTGCATTGAACACACTATGTCGGAGCTTGTCATGTTCATATGTGCGGCTACTCGTCTAAAATTTTCGTCAACATTTCCCTTAGTATCGCCTTGTGTATAACTAAAATTAAGTGATGTGAGGTAATCGCTACTCACACCACCTAATCTAGTGGAAAAGAAATGGTCTACTATTCCTGTCTTTTCAAGGATATCAAAGGTAAAATATGCCATTTCTTTATTTTTATTATCATAATTTAATTTGCAGGTATTACTATTTCCTTTACGTATAATAGTTGGTGTCATGTATGTTATTCCTTTAGTGATTTATTTGTTGTTAACAACTATTTTAACATAAAAGTGAGTGTTCCGCCAACAATTTTATATTATCCCGATTAAATAATTTTACTCTGCTCACTATATTCAACCCTTGCCTTGATAATTTTCTTAATTACACCATAA
>CAYTGS010000023.1:0-19378 GCA_964437435.1 uncultured Roseburia sp. | reverse complement strand
CAAAAGTGAACAAAGTAGTGGAGGAAATTTTAAAGGATTGGATAATAATTTGAAGAAAGAAAATTATTGCAATGTAATGATATAAGTGTTAACATATAAATGGCTTTTCGTGCAGAGGTGCGGGGACTTAAGTCTCTTACCCACGACTCTTTTTTTCATAGCGTAGGCTGAGCGGAGCATTCGGGTGGTAGCGGGAAGTCTTTTTTAGTGGGAGGCAATAATAAAATGAAGCTATACGTTTATAGTATGAGAAATTTTGATGAGCTACCGGAATTTGAGCGATTTTGTGAAAAATATAATGTGGAATGGGATTACACAAACGAAACCCCGTCAATGGAAAATCTCCATTATGCAGAGGGGTATGACGTTGTAGATATAATAACAACTGTTATAGATAAAAATATGATAGATAAATGGCACGAGTTGGGGGTAAAGTGTATTGCAACAAGGACGATAGGCTATGACCACATTGACAGTGAATATGCTAAAAGTATAGGAATGGGCGTTATTAATATTACATATTCTCCTGCAAGCGTAGCTGATTACACGGTTATGATGATATTAATGGGATGCCGTAAGATTAAGCATATAATGGAGAGGGCTGCAGTACAGGACTTTTCATTAAAGGGAAAGCTTGGAATTGAGCTTCATAACGCAACGGTAGGAATAATCGGTACTGGGAGAATTGGAACAAC
Organism: uncultured Roseburia sp.; assembly: GCA_964437435.1. Lineage (GTDB taxonomy): Bacteria > Bacillota > Clostridia > Lachnospirales > Lachnospiraceae > COE1. The sequence goes on along the minus strand of CAYTGS010000023.1, from coordinate 18,683 downwards.
TGTTATTAATGAATTATCAGGTTTTGGATGTAAAATATATGCATATGATATATATGAGAGCGAACAGGTAAAAGAAAAGGCAAGTTATGTTGCTTTGGATGAGCTTTTTCAAAAGTGTGATATTATATCACTCCATGCCCCTGCGACAGATGATAATTACCATATGATTGATAAAGCTGCAATTGACAAAATGAAAACAGGTGTTATGATAATAAATTGTGCAAGAGGCTCTCTTATTGATACCCAAGCTCTTATAGATGGCATTGAGAGTGGGAAGGTTGGCTTTGCGGGTCTTGATGTTATTGAGCAGGAGAGCGGGCTTTATTATTTTAACAGAATGGGTGAACCTCTTAACAATACTCAGCTTGCAATTCTTAAGTCATATCCAAACGTGTTGGTAACACCACATACTGCGTTTTATACAGACGAGGCGGTTGCAAACATGGTGGAAAATTCGATAACATATGCTATGGAGTTTATTGATGCTAAATGAGATATTAAGGCAGACTGAAAATCCGGGATTAAAGCAAAAGCTGTCAGTCGTATGGCACTTAAGCGTTCCTGCCATATTGGCTCAGATTACATATATAATGATGCAGTATATTGACACTGCAATGGTTGGAAGCCTTGGAGCAGATGCCTCTGCGGCAATAGGCCTTGTGTCCACAAGTACATGGCTTATGAGTGGATTGGGGAGTGCAGTATCCGCAGGATTTTCGGTACAGACGGCAAACTTAATAGGAGCAGGAGATGAAAGGGAAGCAAGATGCGTTCTGAAACATGGAATCCTTGCCTCTCTTTTATTCTCATGTGCTCTTATGCTTGTAGGTGTTTCTATTAGCTCGAAGCTTCCCGGTTGGCTTGGGGCAGGTGATGATATATCGAGAAATGCAAGCCTTTATTTTATGATTTATTGTATGTCACTTCCTGCATTGCAAATGAGTTCTGTTGCAGGCTCAATGCTACAATGTAGTGGAAATATGAAAGTCCCTGCAATATTGGATGCTTCAATGTGCGTTCTTGATGTTATTTTTAATTTTATATTCATACATTATTTCGGTGTGGTGGGAGCTGCCCTTGGAACGGCGCTTGCCGAAATTTTAATAGCACTAGTTATGCTATATATGGTATGCTTTAAATCACCTATACTTAGGATAAACAGGAAAGAAAAGTGTCCGTTTAAAATGGAAATTATTATAAAAATGATAAAAATAGGAGTGCCAATGGGCTTTGAGCATGTGGCAGTCTGTGGGGCTATGATTGTTTCCACGAAAATTATAGCTCCCCTTGGAACAATTGCAATTGCAGCAAATTCAATTGCTGTTACGGCAGAGAGTATCTGCTATATGCCGGGATATGGAATAGCTTCGGCGGCTACAACTTTAGTGGGACAAAGTATTGGTGCGGGCAAAAAGGGTCTAGCAAAAAGCTTTGCAAATTTATCGGTAATATTAGGGTGTGTTATTATGTCAGTAATGGCAGTCATAATGTATTTTATATGTCCGTATATATTTGACGTTCTTACACCTGATTTAAATGTACAAAGTCTTGCCACACGTGTGCTTAGGATAGAATTGTTTGCAGAACCGCTCTACGCTGCTTCAATTGTATCCTCTGGAGCTTTAAGAGGTGCAGGGGACACGCTGATTCCGAGCATACTTAATCTTATAAGTATATGGGGCGTGCGCCTTACGCTTTCGGTTATGCTGGTTGGACGTTTTGGACTGGTGGGAGTTTGGGTAGCCATGTGTGTCGAGCTTTGCGTCAGGGGTGTACTGATGTTAACGAGGCAGAGGATACGGCTTAGGGCTGGCATAAACGGGGATTGAATTGATTTATCATGTGCCTTGAATTAAATAGCATTATAGGTTAAGATAAACTTAGAAATAATGATTGTTGGAGGGACAAGAAATGAAATCAAAAAATAACTACTACTTACTAGTGCATTTTATCGGGGATTTTGCTGATGGAGAGCAGATTTATTTTTCAGTGAGTGGGGACGGATTTCATTGGAAGGATTTGAACAATGGAAAGCCAATTCTCCGCTCCGAAATAGGCGAAAAGGGAGCAAGGGATCCATTTATACTTCGCTCACATGATGGAAAAAAATTCTACATAATTGCGACAGACCTTAGAATTGCCACAGGTAAGGGATGGCAGTCGGCTCAGTTTGAAGGAAGCCGTTCGCTTCTTGTGTGGGAGTCTGAGGATTTAGTTAATTGGTCAGATGTAAGCCTCAATGAGGTTGGAATAGAGGATGCTGGGTGCGTATGGGCGCCGGAGGCTGTCTATGATGATGAAAAGGGAGAGTATATGGTGTTTTGGGCATCCATGGTGAAGGAAAAGGACGACAGCGAAGGAAAGCATAGGATTTACTGTTCATATACGAAAGACTTTAAAACCTTTTCAAAGGCTGTTAAATACATTGAGCGTCCCCAATCAGTCATCGACACAACAATTGTCTATGATAAGGGTATGTATTACCGCTTCTCAAAGGATGAAACGGCAAAGACAATCCAACTTGATGCAGGCGAAAAGTTACAGGGCAAATTCAGACATATTAAATCCGAAGTCCTTGATAATCTCTTTGGTGTTGAAGGACCGGCATGTTATCCAATTTCGGATAATAAGGGTTGGTGTTTAATTGTTGATCGCTTTGCAGAGGGAAAGGGATATTTGCCAATTATGTGCAAAGACCTTTCGACAGGTGATTTTACAATTGCCCCTGATGATACATATGATATGGGTGAAACGAGAAAAAGACACGGCTCAGTGCTTGTCATAGATGAGAACGAGTATAACAGGCTTATAGATAAATATATGAGGTAGAATAATGAAATTGATAATAGAACCAGATAATAAAAAGGAAGAACTTGGGGACTTATACGGAATATTTTTTGAGGACATAAATCATGCGGCAGACGGTGGGCTTTATGCAGAAATGGTGCAAAACAGGTCTTTTGAATATGATGTGATAGATAATGCAGATTACAATCATCTTACAGCTTGGGAAAAAATAGAAAACTCTGGAACAGTGAAGCTTGTAATAGAGACGGGAAATCCTGTAAGTCATAAAAATCCTCATTACCTTGGAATGGATATAATATTTCCCGGGGATGATGTGGGTGTGATGAACACAGGCTATAACAGTGGTTATGCTTTTAGGAGCGGAATTAAATATTATTTTTCTTGCTATGCACGCCGTGAGCAGGATTTTGATAAACCCATAAAGATGTCGTTTAGAAGTAAAGAGGGTACAATTTATGATGAGAAAGAGTTTTTTGTAACAGATAAATGGCAAAAGTACGAATTGGAGATAAATTGTGATGTTACTGATTATAATGGCAGGCTTGCAATAACAGCCAATGGGCGAGGCAAGGTCTATCTCGATTTTGTGTCACTTTTCCCAGAAGACACATATAATAACAGGCGTAACGGAATGCGCAAGGATATAGCAAAGCTTTTGGAGGAAATGCAACCAAAGTTTATGCGTTTTCCTGGTGGCTGCCTTGTACACGATGGTTCGCTTGATGAAGCTGCCAGGGACTCACAGTATCGGTGGAAAAATTCAATAGGTGAGCTTACAGAGCGCCCGTCAAGGAAAAATAACTGGTGTTATAACCAAAGCCTTGGACTTGGTTATTTTGAATATTTCCAATTTTGTGAGGATATAGGCGCAAAGCCACTGCCAGTACTTCCGGCAGGCTATGACCCACACCATCACAGGGAAATTCCAATGGATAAACTTACGCCTTGGATAGAGGATGCCTTGGATTTAATAGAATTTGCCAATGGAGATATCGACACAAGGTGGGGGGCAAAGAGGGCAGAGATGGGTCATGCTAAGCCTTTTAACCTTGAATATATTGGAATAGGCAACGAGGAAGTGGGTGAGGCTTTCCCTGAAAGATATAAGGTAATATGCAGTGTAATAAAAGCAAAATATCCAAATATAAAGGTTATAGGCACAAGTGGTCCTTTTGCGGCAGGCAGTGAATTTGAACGTGGCTGGAAATGTGCTAACGAGTCAGAGACAAGCCTTGTGGATGAACATTATTATATGGCTCCAGAATGGTTTATAGCAAATAACAAACGTTATGATAATTATGGCAGGAAAGAACCAAAGGTATTTTTAGGTGAATATGCCTCATGGGGAAATACATGGTACAATGCCCTTGTAGAGGCATCGTATATGGTTGGTCTTGAACGGAATGTAGGGGCGGTTGGATTAGCCTGCTATGCACCCATGCTTTGCAATGTGGACTATGTTAATTGGCAGCCTGATATGATTTGGTTTGACAATCACAGGGCGTATGGAAGCGCAAACTATTATGTACAAAAGCTTTTTATGAATAATTTAGGAGACAGGCTCATAAATATAGATGCAATAGATATTCCTAATATAAGCAGTGAAAATAAATTTGACAATAAAATAACGGGCGTAATAAGACTTTCAGGCATTGAAAGCAACGTAAGCTACAGTAACATTTCGATAACCGACAATGACACAGGAGAGGTTATGAATTTCCCAGACTGTAGGCTTGCGATTGGAGAAGTTTCAGAGCTTACAAATATTGGTTATACAAACTACACACTATCATTAACGGCTACTGAAAACGAGGGATTAAAGGGATTTAATATTGATTTTGGATTTAAGGATAAGGACAACCATTTCATATGGCTATTAGGTGGATGGCAAAATCAGGACACATCCGTCACAGAGCGCATAGATGGAAGAAATTCCGACTTAAGCCAATGCCAGTTTAGCGTTGAGAGGAATAGAGAATATAATCTCAGGCTTGTTGTAAAAGGAAGGCGAGTGAATACATATATTGACAATGAAATAGTTCATGATGTTGAAAGCAGGCTACCGATAAAGGAACCACTTTATTATACCTCATCCATAGATAATAAGGAGAATGAAGTAATATTAAAGGTGGTAAACCTGAGAAGTAATCCCCAAGCATCAGAGATAGAAATCAAAAACCACATTGCGAAAGAAATTATAGTTTACCAAATGAATGGTTGGGATTTGAAAGCAAAGAATGATTTTGACAATCCAAGGCTTATTTCGCCTAGTGAGAGGACAATGGAGATAAACAATGACCATTTTAGCTATGAATTCCCAAAGGAATCCATAACTGTGTTTAGAATGAAAATGAAAAGGGCATCCATATAAGATGCCCCTTTTCCGTTATTAAATTCTTATGTCGATATTAGCTCCGACATCAGGGTTAACTGAGCGTTCCAATGCAGCAGAGTCTATAAGCTCGTCCATTGTTGCACCATTAACCTGCGCTTGGTCAATTGACTTGGCAAGCATAGCGGTACCGACATTGCTCAAAAGATTATTCTGAGCAAGATTCATTGAAAGAGATGCAATATCCATATAACATACCTCCAATCTTTCTCATTTATTATATCGGAATAAATATGAAAAAATAAAGAATAAAATCAAATTTATTAAAAAGGAAGTAAAAATGATTCAAGAAATAGAACCTAGAATTTTGAATAACCAGTACAAACCAAGGTACGCTGGTGGAAATGACATAGAGCCTACAGATTATATTATGAGCTTTAAGGAAAGGAATATTTTTGCAAAATGCATTGATGATAAAAATCTTGAATTTATGACATATGATGAGTTCGTTAAGTGCAATAGGACGAAAATCCGACATAACCTTATATATCTTTTTTCGATAGATGACATGAAAATTGTCAGAAAATACTTCTTGTTATTTAATGATGATGAGGACAATGAAGCAGAAAAACATATGTTATCTTTAGAAAACTATGAATACATAAAAATGTATGACGTAAGGCGTATGCAGCCCAAATATCAGGTTATGGCAGCGGCTACAGCTTGGCATCTTAACGTTTGGTATAATGCAAACCGTTTCTGTGGAATGTGTGGAAGCCCAACCGTCCATGATAAAAATGAGCGTATGATGAGGTGTCCGAAGTGTAATAACATGATATTCCCAAAGGTTGCCCCTGCGGTAATAGTGGGTGTGACGAATGGTGATAAAATTCTCCTTACAAAATACGCAAACCGGGAATATAAACGCTATGCCCTTATTGCTGGTTTTAACGAAATAGGTGAGACAATAGAGGAGACGGTAAAACGTGAAGTTATGGAGGAGGCAGGACTTCACGTAAAAAACATACGTTATTATAAATCCCAACCATGGGGATTTGACAGCAATCTTTTGATGGGATTTTTCTGTGAGGTAGACGGTAATGAGAATATTAGAATGGATGAGCATGAGCTATCCGAGGCTGAATGGGTAAACAGGAGTGATATTCCAAACTATGGTGAGCACCTGAGTTTGACCCATGAGATGATGATGGTATTCAAAAAAACATAACTGTACAATTTTGTGTTATTCTGATAAAATATATCTATTCAGAATAATATAATCAAAAACAAAAATTTTACGTAAGCTTACATTGATTGCATTTTAATTGTGTAATAATTTGCCGTTTTTGTGATGGGGTGACAAATTTATGGGCGTATTGTACAAAATATTTGAAATGTTGGGGATGTTTATAAGCTTTGCCTGTTGCGTTATCGTAATCAACGAGAGACCTTCTCTAAACCAAAGAAATCTATTGCTCACATGCCTTTGTGGATTTATATCGACAGTTGGAAACACGATGGAGGTATGTGCACAGTCAGTTGATTCGGCTATGGCTGGAATAAAGGTTGCATACATAGGAAAATGTTATATTATGACATTTGGACTATTGTTTGTGAGCGGTTATAGCAGTATTAAATTACCCAAGAAGCTTATTAATTTTATGGCTATTGCAAATACGATTGTACTTGTCACGGTTATGACCTGCGAGCATCATCATCTCTATTACAGCTACATAAGAAGCGAGGTAAGACCGGACGGACGAGTGGCAATGATACTTGGAAAGGGACCGTTTTACATTTTGTGGATGGGGCTATTGCTTTCAGGCTCTATTATATATCTTGTGATAGCGTATATAGAGAGAAAAAGAGGTTCACGTATTGCAAAGATGAGAATGAACCTGATTTTTCTTGCAGTGGCAATGCCGGTGGTTGCCATAGTTGGTTTTTTGATATTAGCACCGGTGTATTTTGACCCTACAACGCTTGCAATGAGCATGTCGGAGGTATGTTTTTTGCTTGCGATAAAAAAATACGGATTGCTTGATACCTTGGAGCTTGCCCAAGAGAGAATTATAAATGAGACAAAGGACGGGCTGGTTGTAGTTGATAATACGAGGAGTGTCATACTCTATGCAAATCCTGTTGCCCAAGAGCTGATAAAACGTGCTGCGGAGGTGAAAAACGGGCTTAATATAGAGGAGTTTGCCGATATGCAGGAAATATTGTATGAGTTGGATGGCAGACATTATGAAATAAGAGTATCGGAAATAAAGCAGGATGTAGAAAAAGGTGATATTCAGGGATATATAGCATGGATATTTGATATGACCTTTATTGACCAGTATACAAGCGAAATGATAAAGCTCAAAGAAAGCTCTGAAAAGGCAAATCAGGCTAAAACAGATTTCCTTGCACATATGTCCCATGAGATACGTACGCCAATGAACGCAATTGTGGGTTACTCTGAACTTGCACTTAGGGCAAAGGATGAGAGCCTGATGAGGGGTTATATTAAAAATATCAAGGAGTCATCAAGAACCCTCCTTCATCTTATAAATGAAATACTTGATATTTCCAAGATTGAGACGGGAAAGATGGAGATAGTCAAGGTAAACTACAGCTTTAAGAAGCTTATAGAAGAGATTAGGTCAATGATGGAGGCTCAGGCTGGTAGGGCTTCCCTTGCCTTTTTGGTTCAGATTGACGAGACAATACCTGAATACCTGTATGGTGACAGGGTAAAGGTTCAGGAGATAATGGTCAACTTGATAAATAATGCCCTAAAATATACAAAGCAGGGAAGTGTGACGCTCAAAGTACAGCTTGATGACGTGGCAGAACGGAAAATACTTTTAAAAATAGAAGTAAAGGATACGGGAATAGGAATTAAGGAGGAAGATTTTGAAAAAGTATTTGCAAAGTTTGAGAGACTTGACCAACAGCAAAACTATAACGTGGAGGGAAGCGGATTAGGTCTTTCAATAGTTAAGAGCTTTGCAGACATGATGGATGGGGATATAACCTTTAAGAGTGAGTATGGAAAAGGAACTTCGTTTATTGTTCATATATGGCAGGAGATAGGATATGAGGAGCAGTGCACGGAGGAGGAAAATACAGACAATGACATAAGCATAAACCGTGGCAATATTCTGATAGTTGATGACAATGAGTTAAACTGCGATGTCGCTGCTGGAATAATGTCACTTTTGGGCATGAATACAAAATACGTGCTGTCAGGATTTGAATGTCTTAAGCTTCTCGAACAGGGTGAGAAATATGACATAATATTCATGGACCACATGATGCCGGAAATGGACGGTGTGGAAACTATGAAAAAAATACGGCAGCGAGGAGGGGGATATGAGCATCTTCCGATTGTGCTCCTTACTGCAAATGCGGTATCAGGTGTAAGGGAACATATGCTTGAGGAGGGATTTAGCGATTTCCTTTCAAAGCCTATAGACGTTGATGATTTGAAGCGTATTCTTGTTAGATTTTTGGGTGTGAAAATCATTTGAAAAATGCTCCAAATGTAAAAATTAGCACTTGTTTTAATTATAAATGTATCATAAAATATTTATCAGATATGCATAGAGGGGCCCTTTATAAGGAGAGTGTATATCTGATGAAAAATAAATTATTTAATAAAAAAATAATAAAAAGATGTTTTATCGCCAGCTTTGCAATAGGCAGCTTATGGTTTATGAGCGGATGTGGAAAATTCGATGAAGATGAGCTGATTATAAAATCAGTTTCTGAGTATACTGTGGAGGAAAGCGTTGAAAATAACGAGGCTGAAATCAGTGTGGATAATACTATGGTATGCCTGTATGTATGCGGTGCGGTTAATTCTCCGGGGGTATATGAGCTGCCAAAGGGAAGCCGTCTTTACGAGGCAATATCAATGGCGGGAGGTTTTATGGAGAATGCTGACGAGACTTATATCAATATGGCACGGGAAATCAACGATGGCGAACAGGTTATTATTTACACAAGGGATGAGACAAAAGATATGGCGGTCAAGGAAGCAGAAATCCAGCTAAAGTCCGGTCTTGTAAATATAAACACCGCAGGGATAAGTGAGCTTACAACAATCTCTGGGATAGGCGAGAGCAGAGCACAGGCAATTATAACCTATCGTGAAACCAATGGGGCGTTTAGCTGTATAGAGGATATTAAAAAAGTCGATGGAATAAAGGACGGGCTTTTTTCTAAAATAAAAGATAAAATAACTGTATAAGGGAGACAATGTTAAATGGGAAAAAAGGTTTTGGTGGTGGATGACGAAAAGCTTATAGTAAAGGGTATTAGGTTTAGTTTAGAACAGGATGACATGGAAGTGGACTGTGCGTATGACGGTGAAGAAGCCCTGGAAATGGCTAAAAATAACAAATATGACATAATACTTCTTGATATAATGCTTCCAAAACTTACAGGTTTGGAGGTTTGCCAGCAGATAAGGGAATTTTCTGACGTGCCAATAGTAATGCTCACGGCTAAGGGCGAGGACATGGATAAAATTCTTGGATTAGAGTATGGTGCTGATGATTATATAACAAAACCATTTAACATTTTAGAGGTTAAGGCAAGAATTAAGGCAATTATGAGAAGAACTGCCAGCAGGTCTAAAAATGGGAATTCCCAGAGAGCAAAGGTTATAGAGGCAGGTGAGCTTAAGCTTGACTGTGACGGAAGAAGGCTTTATATAAACAACAGCGAGGTAAACCTTACTGCAAAGGAGTTTGACGTATTGGAACTTCTTGTGTTAAATCCAAACAAGGTATACAGCAGGGAAAATCTGCTTAAACTTGTTTGGGGAGAGGATTATCCCGGAGACGTGAGGACTGTTGATGTTCATATAAGGCGATTAAGGGAAAAAATAGAGACAAATCCAAGCGAGCCTAAATATGTTCATACAAAATGGGGTGTTGGATATTATTACAAGTAGGGTAAAACAGTGACGAAGCTTTTAGAAAATATTAAAAAAAATAAATTTGTTAGAAGTTTTAGAAGCCTTAAAATCAGGATATTTTGGGTAATAATGCTGGCTGGACTTATTCCCTGCATTATACTTCATTACTGCCTGTTGGAACGTTATATGGATAATGCCATAGAGGTAAGGACAAATGAGGTCCAGACACAGGTAAAGATAATTGCTGACCACCTTTTAAACTACAATTACCTTTTGGATAACAGCAGTGAGGTTGTTAATGCCGAGCTGTCACAGCTTTCAAACTTGTATGACGGGCGTGTGCTGATTATTGACAGTAACTTTAAGATTATTAAGGATACATATTCAATAAGTGAAGGCAAAACTATAATATCGGAAAACATAATTAAAAGCTATAAGGGAGTTACCACGACAAAGAACCTTGAGAAAAACGGATATATTGAGATAGTGGTTCCAATTGAGGAAAAAACTGATGATAAGCAGCGTGCTGTAGGTGTTATGCTTATCAGTGTTTCAACGGACTCGATTATGAACAGCTATGAATATATCCAAGGTACGGCATTCCTGCTTGAAATATTGTCTCTTGTGGTTGTTTTTGGAATAGCGCTTTTTGTGAGTGGACGTATGCTTAAACCTTTCCAAAAAATCACGGATGCCATTAACGAGGTCAAAAACGGCTTTACCGACGAAAAAATTTATGTGCCGGATTATATTGAAACTGAGCATATAGGTGATGCGTTTAACCAAATGATGACAAGGTTGAAAACCCTCGATGATTCGAGACAGGAGTTTGTCTCAAACGTGTCGCATGAATTAAAAACCCCTTTGGCATCTATGAAAGTGTTGGCTGACTCCCTTTTAATACAGGAAGATGTGCCAAACGAAATGTACAGGGAGTTTATGACTGATATAGCTGCCGAAATAGACAGGGAAAATAAAATTATTACTGATTTGCTGGCACTTGTTAAGATGACGAGAACATCGGCGGATATGAATGTTGAAAAAGTTGACATAAATTCAGCAATAGAGCTTCTTTTAAAGCGCTTGGGACCTATAGCCGCCAGGGCTGACGTTAAGATTGTCTTTGAGAGCCTTAGACCTGTGAGTGCTGAAGTTGACGAGGTTAAGCTTACACTTGCACTCTCAAATCTTGTTGAAAATGCAATTAAGTACAACAAACAGGGGGGCTGGGTTAAGGTTATTTTGGATGCGGACCATCAGTATTTCACTGTTGAAGTTTCGGATTCAGGGATAGGTATACCCCATGATGCGATAGAGCACATATATGAAAGGTTTTATAGGGTGGATAAGTCCCACTCAAGGGAAATAGGAGGTACAGGTCTGGGATTGGCTATTACCAGAAATGCCATACTCATGCACAGGGGGTCGATTAATGTAAACAGCGAGGAAGGAGTAGGTACAGTATTTTTGGTAAAAATTCCGTTGACCTATAAGTCCCAATAAAGGAGAAGGCATGAAAATAAAATCAACATTCAGGATATGTCTTATTGCATGTCTGTGTCTTGTGGTCTGGCTGTCATCAGGATGTGGCTCGGACGAGGAGCAGGGTACGCCTATAGATATATCATATATAAATAAAAATGAGACAAAATTAGTGACGGAGAGGCATTATCTGAAAAGTACTGACACAAAAGACATGATAGTGGAGGTACTCACCCTGCTCTGCTCTGTTCCGGACAATAAGGAGCTGCGTGCAACGCTTTCAAGCAGTATAAATATAATAACATATTCCTACTATCAGGAGCAGGTCACGGTATCGTTGGGGGAAAAGTACAGGGAGCTTTCAGATACCACGGAGGTGCTGACACGGGCTGCAATTGTCCGAAGTTTGTCAAATATAGACGGTGTAAACGGTGTTATGATAACTATAAATGGTGAGCCTATTACTGATGTGTCGGGAAATGCTATTGGTATAATGACTGCGGATATGTTTGTTGATAATGCAGGGGCGGATGTTGATAATTTGGATAGCCGTATAAATCTAAGGCTGTATTTTGCAGACGAGGACGGTGACAAGCTGGTGGCAGTTAATAGGGAAATGGCTCATAACGCCGATATATCAAATGTACCATTGGAAAAGGTTGTTGTGGAACAGCTTATTTCTGGTCCTGCCAATGATGAAACATATCCCACTATAAACCCTGAAACAAAGCTTGTAAATATTACGGTGAGGGACGGAATATGTTACCTCACGTTTGACAGTGCATTTTCAACTGCAATTAACAATGTTACTACGGATGTTACAATATATTCTATTGTAAATTCACTTGTTGAACTCAGCACTATTAATAAAGTGCAGATATCAATAGAGGGCAGCAAGGAGGGAAAGTTTAGGGACAAATATGATTTCTCTACAATATTTGAGAGAAATCTGTCGATTGTACAATAAAAAGGATGTGAAAGATGAAAAGACCACTATGTTGTGTGTGTTTGGCATATGTGGTGACTGTGTTCATATATTTAATTTTCAACCCCATTAAATACTTTGATGTTTCCAGGTTAGGGAAAGACAATGTTAAAATTATGGGTGAGGTATATCAGAAAGAATATAAAAATGGAAATCTCGTTGTAAGCCTTAAAAACATAAAATTAATTGACCAAAATGGGAGCTATAAGGGAAAACGTGATTTGGAAAATGTGATGTGTTATTTCCAAGATGATACATTGGAGGCTGAACCGTGCATTGGAGCCCAAATTGCGGTTTCGGGAAAAATATCATCATTTAATGAAGCGAGAAATCCAGGGGAATTTGATGCAAAAAAGTATTATAGAATATTGGGAATTGACGCAAGGCTGTACAAAACAGTTATACTTGCGCAAGGGGTTGAATACAGCGTATATAGGGAGACGTTATACAAAATAAGGCGCTATTTGGAAAGCGTTTATGACAGTGTGTTGAATGAGAAGGATGCTTCAATAATGAAGGCAATGGTTCTTGGAAATAAGTCTGAAATTGATTATGACAGCAAACAACTTTTTCAAAAAAGCGGTGTTGCACATATTTTTGCAATATCGGGGCTTCATATAACCTTTTTGGGAATGGGCTTATATAGTATTTTAAAGAAAATACGTATTCCCACGGTTATAAGTTGTGTAGCTGTCATACTTTTAATGATTGTATATGGAGATATGGTTGGGATGAGCAGCTCTGCATACCGTGCTGTTTTTATGTTTGGTTTACGCATGGCAGCAAAGCTTTGTAAAAGGACGTATGATATGCTCACTGCTATTTCTGTTTCGGCGGTGCTTATTTTATTGGAGCAACCGTTATATCTTTTCCATTCGGGATTTTTGCTGTCTTTTGGTGCCGTTATTGGAATAGCCTGTTTGGCAGAGGTGGTTTTTCCGATTTTTAGCGTTTTCCTTGTACATTTTCCTATAATGCTTAGCATTTATTATGAATTTCCCATATATTCATTTCTTATCAATCTTGTAATAATCCCTGCCATGACGTTTATTTTGGCATTTGGCGTGGGAATACTTTTTGTAGGCTCTATTCCCCTTATATTCTGCTTGGGAATGGCAAAGCTTGGAGGATTGGTTTGCCATTTAATGCTTGAGTTTTTTGAAATATTGTGTACTATTTCTACGTCACTGCCTCAATCAGAGTGGATAGTGGGAAGACCTGATAGTCTCCATATAATTGTATTTATGGTAGCGGTGGCGTTTTTGTACTTTGCCTATAATTATAGTGTTAAAAGTTCAAAAAAGGGGACTTTTGTAATACTGCCAATGAAAATACGGCTGATTTTAATTCTTGTAGCGGTGGCTTTTGTAGGCAAAAGACCGATAACCCAAAGCTCCATAAATTTTATAGATGTGGGGCAGGGTGACTCAATATTTATAGAGGGTAAAAATGGTGAGCATTTTTTAGTGGATGGAGGAAGCACGTCAAAAAGCAAGGTAGGTCAGTATACACTTGTACCATATCTAAAGTATATGGGGGTGTCAAGGCTTGATATGGTATTTTTGACACATTTGGATTCTGACCATATATCCGGCATATTAGAAATATTGGAAAAAGACGGCGCACTGGATTATAATATTGAGATTGGTGGAATATGTATTTCAAATTCGGTAATTGAAGATGATGAATATTATAATCTTTTAGAGCTTTGCAGTAACAAAAAAATACCTGTAAATAAATTAAAAGCAGGAGATTATATTGAAGCTGGTGATATTTCATTTGAAGTATTACATCCGGACGTGGATTATGTGGCTGATTCAAAAAACGCATACTCCCTTGTAATGAAACTTTCAATAGGAAGTAATTCAAATGGTGGAAAGGTGACTGCGCTTTTGACAGGTGATGTGTCTGATGACGGTGAAAGAGCCATAGCTGATAATATGGAAAAAATAGATATATATAAAGCCGCTCATCACGGCTCAAAATACTCCAACACAAAGGAGCTTGTAGATGCGGCTTCTCCAAGTATTGCCGTTTTTTCATGCAGTGAGGGAAATTCATATGGTCATCCACACAAAGAGGCTGTTGAAAATTTTAAGAACACAGGGAGCAATATTTATGTTACCAAGGACACAGGAACCATAATGATTAAAGTTAAAAACGGAAATTATTATGTGGATACATATTTAAAAGATTAAAAATGAAAGGCAGTGTATTTGATGAAACGAGTGGCACAGGATATAAAAAAAGGAGAGTTCCAAAATTTATATCTTTTATACGGCGAGGAGTCATATCTTAGGAGACAGTACAGGGATAACCTTAAAAATGCCCTTATATCACCTGATGACAGCATGAACTATACGGTTTATGCCGGAAAGGATATAAATGTGGGCGAGGTTATTGATATGGCTGATACAATGCCCTTTTTTGCAGAGAGAAGGGTTGTTGTGATAGAAAACAGCGGATGGTGCAAGTCGGGAAATGAGAGAATGGCGGAGTATGTGAAAAATATCCCTGCCACCACATATATAATATTTGTGGAGGAGGAAATTGATAAGCGGAATAAGCTGTATAAAAACATTGTCGATAACGGATACGCTGCCCTTTGCGAAATGCAGGACGAGGCAATGCTTAAAAAGTGGGTTTTAGGACTGCTTAAAAAGGAAAATAAGCTTATAACAGGTGATGCCCTAGACCTTCTTTTGGATAAAACAGGTACAAACATGGAAAACATAAAGCGAGAGGTTGAAAAGCTTGTATGCTATAAATATTATGATGAGGGTATAACGGCTGAGGATGTAGAGGATTTATGCGTGGAGCAGATTCAAAACCAAATATTTGAAATGGTGGAGGCTGTTGCCGTAAAAAATCAGAAGCGGGCTTTGGAGCTGTACTATAATCTTATTGCCCTAAAGGAAGCTCCTGTAAAAATCCTTGCACTTATTTCACGTCAGTTCAATATGCTGCTGCAGGTTCGTGAAATGAATAAGAAAGGCTATCCGGAGTCCGAGATAGCGTCGAAAACAGGACTAAATGCATATTATCTTAAGAAAAAATATATTCCACAGTCAAAACAGTTTAAGCTAAGCCAGCTAGAGGAGGCGCTTAGAAGCTGTGTTGAGGCGGAGGAAAACATTAAGCTTGGGCGTATGAGTGATACTTTAAGCGTGGAGCTTATTATAGTAGGATTGAGTGGGTCTGCAAAAAAGGAAGTGGGGTGAGCATATGTTGCCAAATGATCCTGTAATGCTTTTGAGTTTTATTAATTTAAAGCTTAGGGACTTTTATCCTAATCTTGATGCTTTGTGTGAGGATATGGATGTGGATAAAAATTTAATTATAGACAAATTGTCAAAAATAGATTATCGTTATGATTGCGTGCAAAATAAATTTGTGCCATAAATGATTATCGTACAAACGATGGAAAGAGGTATATTATGAAAAAAAATTTATTAAGAAAAAGTCTTGTGGCAGCAGTGGCGGTGACAATTATTTTGTCAGGCTGCGGAAACGGTGCGACTGTGGCAGAGGTTGAAAATGTAGTTGATGAAACCATAACAGAGGAAATTTCGACAGAGAATGAAACAGTAATAGAAAGTGAAATGTCAGAATATACATTCACTGACGATTTGGGTAGGGAAGTGACGGTTACAAGCCATGACCGTGTAGTTACAATGATAGGGAGCTTTACAGACATATGGCGTCTTGCAGGGGGGGATGAGGTAGTTGCAACTGCCAATGATTCATGGACAAGCTTTGATTTTGGACTTAGCGACAGCGTGATAAATTTTGGTTCCCATGTGGAGCCTGATGTAGAGCAGATTATTGCGGCAAATCCTGATTTTATAATTGCAAGTGCTAACACTGACGCTGACCTAGAGCTGCAGGAAAACTTTGAAAATGCAGGAATTACAACAGCTTATTTTTCTGTCTCAAGCTTTGATGAGTACTTAAATATGCTAAAAATATGCACTGATATAACAGGGCGTGAGGATTTATATGAAAAAAACGGTGTGGAAGTTGCCGACCAGATTGAGGCTGTAAGGGATAGAGCCTTAAAGCGTCTTGAAGCTGGGACAGAGGCTCCTACTGTGCTTTTCCTAAGAGCGAGCACTAGCAGCATTAAGGCAAAGGGAAGCAACGGAACAGTAGGCGGTGAAATTCTTGCAGACCTTGGCTGTATAAATATAGCTGACAGTGATGACAGTCTATTGGATGACCTTAGTATGGAGGCAATTATAACCGCAAACCCTGATTACATTTTCATAACAACCCAGGGAACTGATACGGAAGCGATAGAGGCTAATATCCAGGAGACACTTTTATCAAATCCGGCATGGAGTTCACTTGACGCAGTTAACGAGGGTAGGTACTTTATGCTAGAGAAGGAGCTTTATAATCTCAAGCCAAATGCAAGGTGGGGAGAGGCATATGAAAAGCTTGAGGAAATAATATACAATTCATAAAATAAAAGGTTGGATAAATATATGGGATATTTTCCATTTTTTGTGGATATAGAAGATAAAAAGGGGCTTATAGTGGGCGGTGGAAGGGTCGCCGCCCACAAAATTAATAAGCTTATGCCATTTAAGCCTAAATTAAAGGTTGTCGCACCTGAAATTCAAGAAACGATAAAAAAACTTGCGGCAGAAAATGAAAGGCTCGAATATCATTGTAGGGATGTAAATGAGACGGATATCGAAAATGCAGATTTTGTGATTGCCGCATCTGGAGACCACGATATTAACGGATGGATAAGCTGTCGCTGTAATGAGAGGAAAATTCCTGTAAACGTGGTTGACGATAAGGAAAAATGTAGTTTTATATTTCCGTCCCTCGTCCACAGCGGAGATTTAACTGTAGGTGTTTCAACGTCAGGTGCAAGCCCTGAAATAGCAGCAACTATAAAAAACGAGACTGCAAGATTTATTCCCACCGGTATTGATAAAATCCTTGAATATCTATCATCAATAAGGGAGGTTGCCAAGGCGCAGATAACTGATGACAGAATAAGGGCAAGGTTTCTCAAAGACACCGCACAGGAATGTATGACTAAAAACGGAATATTTAGTCAGGAAGAAACGATTTTAAGACTTAAATACTATGCTGAAAACAAAAATATAAGCAACGGACGTGTAGCCCTTGTGGGCGCAGGCTGTGGTGGTTATGACCTGGTAACTTTAAAGGGAATACAGGCAATCAGAAATGCAGAGGTGCTTATATATGATGATTTGATAGATGACAGGCTTATGGAATTTACCGCTGAAAGCTGTGAGAAAATCTATGTGGGAAAGAGAAGCGGGAAGCACAGCATGAGACAGGATGATATAAATAATATTTTGGTGGATAAAGCAAATGAGGGAAAATTTGTTGTGCGCCTAAAGGGTGGAGACCCCTTTGTATTTGGACGTGCAACGGAGGAGATAGAAGCCCTTAAGTCTGAAAATATCGAATATGAATATATTCCAGGCATAACCTCGGCAGTGGCAGTTCCCGGGTTAGCTGGAATTCCGGTAACAAGCCGAAACATAAGCCGGAGCTTTCATGTAATAACGGGACATACTGCAAAGACATCAGACACCGTTCCCGAAGATATGGGGGTATTGGCAAAGCTAAATGGTACACTGATATTTTTGATGGGATTGGAAAATATTAGGAAGATTGCAGACGGATTAATTCAAAACGGAAAGGATAAGGATACGCCCGCAGCAGTTGTACAGGGTAATACTGACAATGGCACTGATATAATAAAATCCACCCTGTCCAAAATAGCAGATAAGGCAGAAGAAAGTAAAGTTAAATCCCCTGTGGTAATAATTGTTGGAGATGTAGTGGATTTGTAATAATTTGCAAATTTAATGTGTTTATGTAAATTAAGATTATGCAATGTTTGAGATTGTTGCTTAAATATTAATTTGAGGAGGTAATATTGGGATGTGGCTTGTATTTGCTATCCTGTCTGCAGTTTTTGCAGCACTTACCTCAATACTGGCAAAGGTCGGCATTGATGGAGTCAACTCAAATCTTGCGACAGCAATAAGGACGGTCGTAGTCGTTATCATGGCATGGGGAATGGTGTTTTTGACAAATGCACAGAGTGGATTGCCGCAAATAAGCAAAAAGAGCTGGATTTTCCTAATCCTATCAGGACTTGCGACAGGTGC
>CAYTGS010000022.1:0-19818 GCA_964437435.1 uncultured Roseburia sp. | reverse complement strand
GTTAAGGAATAAATTAAATCCAAAACGCAAGCTTTTGAGTATAAAAGCTTGCGTTTTTTAAAGAATGACATTGGGATATGAAACAGAGGAGATAGAAAGATGAACAAAATTTTTTGGGCTGCGGATTCTACAGTTCAGACAAATGATATCACTACATACCCTATGACGGGTATAGGGCAGACATTTTCGTTATATGTGAAGAAGGAAGTTACTGTTGTAAATCATGCAAAAAATGGCAGGAGTACAAAGAGCTTTATGGACGAGGGAAGACTCGAGGCAATTGAAAAAGAGATTGGCGAGGGAGATTTCCTGTTTATACAGTTTGGACATAATGATGAGAAAATAGATGACCCTACAAGATATACGGAGCCGTTTAGCACATATATGGAGAATTTGGAGATATTTATAAATGTGGCTAGGAGCCACAAGGCATATCCTGTACTTATTACGCCCCTTGAACGCAGATGCTTTGTAGATGATAAGCATTTGGGAATGGGAGGACATTCCGATTATGTGGCGGCAATGAAGCAGACTGCCGAGAAAAACAATGTTCCCCTTGTTGATTTGTATAGCATGAGCCGCTGTGCACTTAAAAAGGCAGGGGAATTGGAAAGCCGCAAATGGTATATGTATTTTGACAAAGGCATATATGCAAATTATCCTGACGGAAAAGATGACAATACCCATTTGAGGTTTGAGGGAGCCGTTATGTATGCCGGTCTCGTTGCAAAGGGGTTAAATGAGATTGGCGGAATATACAGCGATATTCTCGTGGATGAAATAGAAAAATATGTATAAAATAAAGAGCCATTGGTAAATCCTTTGGCTTTTTTAATAAATATGCATAAAACATATTGACAGAGTAGGAATAAGAGAGTATTATACTTACATAGCAAAGCATACCAATCCTATAGGAATTGGGAAAGGAGAACATAATAAATGAGTAAGAAAAGTTATGCGGATAGAAATTTAAGGTTTGAGACCTTGCAGCTTCATGTGGGACAGGAAGCTCCTGACCCTGTAACTGATGCAAGAGCGGTACCTATCTACCAAACATCATCTTTTGTATTTAGAAATTCAGCCCATGCCGAGGCAAGATTTGCATTAAAGGATGCCGGAAATATTTACGGTAGACTTACAAATCCAACGGAGGATGTTTTTGAACAGCGTATGGCAGCACTTGAAGGCGGTGTTGCAGCCCTTGCTGTTTCGTCTGGAGCTGCAGCCGTAACTTATGCTGTTGAGAACCTTGCACAGAACGGAGGGCATATCGTAGCCGCTAAGAATATCTACGGCGGAACTTATAACCTTTTAGCCCATACATTAGTTGATTTTGGAGTTTCTACTACTTTTGTTGACCCGCTTGATATAAGCGCATTTGAGAATGCTATTCAGGACAATACCAAGGCATTATATATAGAAACCTTGGGAAATCCTAATTCAGAGGTTTCGGATATAGAGGCTATTGCAAATGTGGCACATAAGCACAATATCCCGCTTGTGGTTGACAGCACATTTGCAACACCTTACCTTGTTAGACCTATTGAGTATGGTGCAGATATCGTGGTTCATTCAGCCACTAAGTTCATCGGAGGACACGGCACGACAATTGGAGGCGTTATCATTGACGGAGGAAAATTTGACTGGAAGGCGAGCGGAAAGTTTCCACAGTTTACAGAACCCAATGAGAGCTACCATGGAATAAGCTTTGTTGACGCAGCGGGTCCGGCGGCATTTATCACAAGAATACGTGCAATACTTCTCCGTGATACAGGCGCTACGATTTCACCCTTCCACTCATTCATCTTCTTACAGGGGCTTGAAACGCTCTCTTTGAGGGTGGAACGCCATGTTGAGAATGCGCTTAAGGTGGTTGATTACCTTTCTAAGCACCCACAGGTTGAAAAGGTTAATCATCCGGCGGTTACAACCGACCCTGAACAGCAGAGACTGTATAAGAAATATTTCCCTAACGGTGGAGGCTCAATCTTCACGTTTGAGATTAAGGGCGATGAGGAGAAGGCTAAGAAGTTTATTGATAATCTTGAGCTTTTCTCACTCCTTGCCAACGTTGCTGATGTTAAGTCGCTTGTAATTCACCCATACACGACAACCCATGCAGAGTTAAATGACGCAGAGAAGCTTGACCAGGGAATTAAGCCTAATACAATCCGCCTATCTATCGGTACGGAGCATATTGATGACATTATTGAGGATTTGGACGAGGCATTTAAAGCATTATAAAATTTATATATGAAAATTTTTAATTATTCAAAATAGAAAGGAAGTACTTAGAAATGACTATTTATAAAGGATTTACAGACATTATTGGAAAGACACCTCTTGTAGAGGTAAGCAACATTGAGAAGCTTCATGACTTAAAGGCAAAGCTTGTAGTAAAGCTTGAGTTTAGAAACCCTGCTGGAAGCGTTAAGGATAGGGCTGCATATTACATGGTTAAGGATGCGGAGGAAAAAGGTCTATTAAAAGAAGGCTCGGTTATAATCGAGCCTACAAGTGGAAACACAGGTATCGGACTTGCGGCAATTGCTGCGGCTAAGGGCTATAGGGCAATACTTACAATGCCTGAGACGATGAGCATTGAGCGCAGGAATATTTTAAAGGCTTATGGTGCAGAGATAGTGCTAACAGAAGGCTCAAAGGGAATGAAGGGAGCCATTGCAAAGGCTGAAGACCTTGCAAAGGAGATTGAAAACTCATTTATACCCGGACAGTTTGAAAATCAGGCTAATGCGCAGGCGCACTATGAGACGACAGGTCCTGAAGTATGGGAAGATACAGAGGGAAGCGTTGATATTTTCGTTGCAGGTGTAGGTACAGGTGGAACTATTACAGGTGTAGGAAAATATTTGAAGGAAAGAAAGCCGGAAGTTAAGCTTGTTGCCGTAGAGCCGGCTGGCTCACCTGTATTGTCAGAGGGCAAGGCAGGTCCACATAAAATTCAGGGTATCGGTGCCGGATTTGTTCCAAAGGTGCTTGATACAAATATTTATGATGAGGTTATTCCGGTTGAGAATGAGGATGCATTTGCAACCTCAAAGGAGCTTACGAGAAACGAGGGACTTCTAACTGGAATATCTTCGGGTGCTGCGCTTTATGCGGCAATTGAGCTTGCAAAGCGCCCTGAAAACGAAGGAAAAACAATAGTTGCCCTTCTTCCTGACAGCGGAGACAGATACTACTCTACACCGTTATTTGTTGAGTAGGTTTAAGGTACAATATTTCTTTAAAAGGAGCGCATTTTGCGCTCTTTTTACTTTACATTTAATGCCTCTTAGTTTAGAATAATATCATATAGAAATTATAGACTTGCATCGTGTATAGCGGAAAGAGGTATTATTTATGGAGAGAAAAAACAAAAAAACCAACAGAAAGGGAAAAGGAATGAGGCTTACCCCAAGGCTTCTGATGGTTGCGCTGCTGCCTACTGTTTTTACGTTTATTGTCGCCGTTTTATCAGTAAAGAACGTGTGCGGAAATGTTATAGAGACAATGGTTAAGCATGAGCTTAGTGCTGCCCAATATTCATTTGAGGTTGCAGTGGATAATATGGCAGTCGGTACATTTATGTACACAAACGAAAAGTTTTACAAGGGAAAGAAAAAAATAACTGATAATACACAGTTCTTTGATGATTTCAGTGAGAACGTGGATTTACAGGTAACGATATTTTATGGTGATACCCGCGTGGGTACTAGCCTTATGGATGAAGACGGAAACCGTATGATTGGAACCAAGGCGGCTGATGAGATTTATCAGGAGGTCGTAGTAAACGGAAACCATTATTATGGCGATAATGTTGAAATAGGCGGTAAGAAGTATTATGCCATGTATGCACCCCTCTATCAGGTAAACAGTGATGAAATAATCGGTATGACATTTGTGGGGCTTGATACGAGCGAGATTATGAGTATTTACCATACCAACCTTGCAGGAAGTATAGCAATACTCTGCGTAATACTCGTTGCAGGATTTATATTGACCCTCATAAGTTTAAGGATTGTGGTTGTTGCTATTTCTAAGGTTGTAAATGACCTCAATATGGTATCACAAGGAAAACTACATATCAGGGCAAATGAAAAGCTTTCGGGACGTGCGGATGAAGTGGGTGATATTGCAAACAGTATAAATAAGTTGGCAGCAAACCTGTCGGATATCGTTGTAAACATTAAGGGGGCTTCAGATGACCTCGGCGATATATCTAATGTATTCTCAGACTCCTTCGGAAGTATGTCCGGCTCAATAGAGAATGTTGACAGGGCGGTTGAGGAAATTGCAAAGAGTACTACAAGTCAGGCGGAGGACACTGCCAAGGTCGGATACGAGGTTCAGAATATGGGTGACGCTATTGAGACGACTGCCAATAATATAGATAGTCTTGTGGAAAATGCCCGTAAAATGCGTGATTATAATGAGAATGTTGGCGTAACACTCGATGAGCTCATGAGGATAAGCTCAGAGGCACAGAAAGCATTTGATATTGTATATGAACAGACTAACATGACAAACAAGTCTGCACAGGATATACAGGCAGCCGCCGACGTGATAACTGATATAGCTGACCAGACCAGCCTGCTCTCTTTGAATGCAAGCATAGAGGCGGCAAGAGCCGGTGAAAACGGTAAAGGCTTTGCAGTGGTAGCTGATGAGATTAAAAAGCTTGCCGAGCAGTCTGCAGAATCTGCAAGCCAGATTACAGGCATTATTGAAAAGCTTATCACTAATTCGACAACTACAGTTGATACTATGAAAAATGTTACTGAAGTAATGGGTAGGCAGGGAGATGAAATCAATAAGACCAAGACGGTGTTTAACAGCCTCAACGGTGAAATTGGCGAAGTTGGAAGTGCCGTTGACAATATCAGGGGTGAGGTTGAAAAGCTCAATGACCTTAAGGAAACAGTGCTCAGCTCAGTCCAAAACCTTGCGGCAATAGCAGAGGAAAATGCGGCAAGTACGGAGGAGACATCCGCATCTATGCAGGAGCTTAGGCAAAATGTTAATGATTGTACTTCCGAGGTAGGCAGAATACTTGATACTTCAAAGGGACTTTCAGAAAATATAGATGTATTTGAAATATAGTTCAATAATAAAAGTAACGGGACTAAATTTCTATCCCGTTACTTTTGTGCAATTATGTGATTATTATGCTGCCTTTGGTGCATTGCTGTTATCTGGCTCTGCGGATTTCCCAACCTGTGGAAGCAGACCTGCTTTCTTTAATGCGGGACGGAGCGCATTGTAGATAACTACTGATACTATTGTTGATGTTATGGCATTGAATGTTGTAACTGCAATGTTTGGTATAAGGGTAAGCTCTGCGGCGGGCTTCCCAAGTATTATCAGCTTATAGAAATAGCTGAAAAGAGGGTCGAATACCATATTAAATCCGAGACCGCATATAGCAGCGATTAATGACCACTTGAATGCTGATTTAGCATCAGTACGTGTTGAAAGCTTACCAATCCTGTGTGCTACAACACCTGTAATAATTCCTATACAGAACTTAAGTATAAAGGTCTTAGGGGCAGATACGATATATACCGGGTCAAACAAATCTCCGATAGTCATTCCGATTGCGCCTCCCAGACCGCCTAAGGGACCGCCTAGAAGAAGCGCACCAAGTACGCATACGGCATTACCTAGGTGTATGCTTACGGCACCGTCCGTTCCGGGTATCATGATTTTAATTTGCAGGAA
This sequence comes from uncultured Roseburia sp., assembly GCA_964437435.1. Taxonomy (GTDB): domain Bacteria; phylum Bacillota; class Clostridia; order Lachnospirales; family Lachnospiraceae; genus COE1. The sequence continues at coordinate 14,097 of CAYTGS010000022.1, read as the reverse complement.
AGTAAATACCACATATGACAGTGCGGCAATCAGTCCTGTCAGTGCAATTTTGTAAGCCTTTGAATTTTTTTGGTTCATATTATGTACCTCCTCATGTAAATTATGTATGTGACTATAAGTATACAACGAAGTGGATGTTTGAAAATGGTCAATTTATATAATTATTAAGGGGACAGTTCAGTTATGCTTGATTTTTTATGTAAAATAAGTTTTAATATATATATACACAATTATTGATATCGAAAGGGGCAGCTTGTAATGAACAATTTTGGCGAATTTATTAGTGGCAACAGAAATTTAGAAACAGCAGTAATTCCGCAGGGAACGGTCATAAACGGAAATATTGAGATTTCAGGAAAGCTTGATATGTACGGCAGTATAAATGGAGACATCAGCTCTGACAGCCGTGTTAATATTACGGGAAATGTAACGGGAAACATTAAGGCAAATGAATTGGATACCAGAGACTCATATATAGTTGGAAATATTGAGTGCAAGGAAGGTACATCAGTACATGAAAATACAGTTATATTGGGAAATATAAATGCTCAAAACCTGGTTGTTGACGGTGCTATACAGGGAAAACTTGATATAAAAGGAGATATTATAATAGGTGACAATGCAATTGTTGACAGTGATATTAAGGCAAAGACTATACAGGTCAGCAGCGGTGCGGCAATAAATGGTCATTGCTCCCTTTGCTATGCAGATATAAATATTGCGGAATTTTTCCCTGAAACACCTTCTTCAAATGACGAACCGGCAAAGGAAAGGGATAGAAACGGTAAAAAGAAGTCGAGATGAGGTATATAAGGGACGCTGGCAAAATTGATTGCGGTGATATTCTGGACTTTGCAAATATGGTTTTTAGTATGGAGTATACCGGGATTGATTTCTCGGTATATTTGCCTAAAGCCTATGGTGATGACAGAAATGGCATTGTAACCCACCATGTGCTGCAAGATGATGACAGCAATAAAATAATAGGACTGATAGACACATATCCGGTAAAACTGACATTGGATGGCTTAAATATTTGTGCCGACTATGTAGGAACTGTTGCAGTTCATCCAAAGTACAGGAATATGGGATTTTTTTCTGATTTAATGAATAAGGTTTATGGGGAGGCGGTTTCCAAAAATATTGACCTCTTGATTTTAGATGGAGAGAGAGCCAGATACGGTAATTATGGATATGAAAAGGCGGGTATGAAATACTGTTTTAGTATAAGCTATAAGAGCGTATTGGTATGCTGTGAAAAGCTGTATGAAGATGATTATATGGAGACGCATGCATACAGTTTTGAGGAAGTGGAGTCTGACAGCCTTCTTATAGATAAGATGTATGAGCTGTACTGTAAGAGAAATGTCAAGGCAAGAGAGAGGAACGATTTTTATGTAAGCCTGATTAGCAATAAAGCGTCAGTGTTTGCAGTGATTAATTACGGACGTATTGTAGGTTATATAAACATATCGGATGACGAGAAGAATATAAGCGAATTTGAGCTTGAGGATGAGAATGAAATTCCAAGGGTGCTGCTTGATTTAATGGAGGGCTTTGATTTATCAAGAATTGGTGTAACAGTGGGTGCCGATGAGATAAACAAGATAAAGCATCTTGAGGCTGTGTCAGAATACTATAATGTTTCCCAGTCACACCAGATACGCATTTTAAATTATGAAAATGTTATTGGATTTTTGCTTAAATGGAAACAGAAATATGCGGTTGTTCAAGACGGAGAGTATATTTTTGGAATTAAAAAAGCTAATGAAATTGTTAATTACAGGATTTTGGTTTGCAATTGCCAGGTGACGGTTGAACGTACCTTGGTAGATGCGGATGCGGTTTTTGATGAAATGGAATTTGTAAGGGCGGTTACGACAGGTTATTTTTATATAGAAAATGATAAGACAAAAAAAGCACCAGCAGGTTGGTTTCCATTACCTTTTTATCTGCCGGATGCTGATGCTTTTTAATCTAAATGTATTTCCATGAATATTTGTTCCTGCTTTGACACATGGGACATGGTACCGTATATTGGTCAAGAATAAAGCCGTTGATTTTATTATCTTCTGTAGTTGTGCTAACTATGCGGCTTTGACCGCATTTGCATAGAAAAAGAATTTTACGGTTTTTAACGGGAGCATGTTTTTCACCCCGGCGGCTTAAAGCCTTTTCTATGAATCGTAGCTGTTCCTCGGTGTGGACGCCGCATTCATCAAGAGCCCATTGGTATTCGTCCCTGATAATTTGTAGTGCGTCGGATGGTATGGAAGCGTAGTGGCGTTCCAAAGTCTGCTCAGTGAACATATCAAATTCCTCTTTTCTTTATATAGTCGTAAAACCTATTAGTGGTATTATAACACAAATTAAACAATAATGGAACACAAAAACCTAAAAAATCAGACAAAGGAGGCATTTAATGAATCAATTGACTGATGAAAAACTAAAATATATAAAACTTCTCGCTGAAGATTACCCGTCAATCCCGTCGGTTTGCCGTGAAATAATCAACCTTAAAGCGATATTAAACCTTCCAAAAGGCACAGAGCATTTTATGAGCGACATTCATGGTGAATATGAGGCATTTTACCATATTATGAATAATGCGGCAGGGGTTATTAAGGAAAAGGTTGACATGATATTTACAGAGCGTATGTCGCCTAGGGAGAGACAGGAGATATGTACCCTCATATATTATCCAAAGGAAAAGATTAAGCTGCTGAAAAAGCAAAATGTGGTGACACCCTATTGGTACAAGACCAACCTCAAAAATTTAACGGAGCTTGCAAAATTCTTATCCTCAAAATACACACGTTCAAAGGTGAGAAAAGCACTACCGCCGGAATTTAGCTATATAATTGACGAGCTTTTACATGCACAGGCGGACGAGGATAATAACCAGTATGTTTACCATGAGAAAATAATTGATACAATCGTTGACATAGACAGTGCGGACGAGTTTATAGAGGCACTCTGTACCCTTATAAAAAGGCTTGCGGTTGACCACCTTCATATAGTGGGTGATATTTATGACAGGGGACCAAACGCTGATAAAATCATGGATTTGTTAATCACGCACCATTCTGTGGATATCGAGTGGGGAAACCATGATATATTGTGGATGGGGGCAGCCTGCGGCAACGAGGCATGTATCGCAAACGTCCTTAGAAACAATATTAAATACAACAATATAAAAATCCTTGAAAACACTTACGCCATAAGTCTGCGCTCCCTTACGCTGTTTGCAGAGCAGACCTATCCGGAGCTTGCACCAATGGCTGCGGCGCTAAAGGCGATATCAGTAATCCTATTTAAGCTTGAAGGTCAGATAATAATGCGTCATCCTGAATATGACATGGTGGATAGGCTCTTGTTGGATAAGATTGATAAGGAAAACGGAACTGTCAGAATAGGCGATAAGGAGTACCTATTAAATGATAACAATTTCCCGACATTAAATCCTCATGACGCATACACCCTGTCGGTTGAGGAAAAGCAGGTTGTTGACGAGCTTAGGGAAGCGTTTGTAAACAGCCATATGCTCAGAAAACACGTTAGGTTTTTGTATGAGAAAGGAAATGTCTATCTCAAATATAATAAAAATCTCCTTTTTCATGGCTGTATTCCAATGACCGAGGATGGGGAATTTGATACTATGAAAATGGATGATATGCTCCTTAGGGGAAAGGATTACATGGACTATGCCGGAAAGGTGGCAAGAAGGGCATTTTTCGGAAAGCATCACCGCCAGTCAGACATTGATTTTATGTGGTATCTTTGGTGCGGAAGGAAATCGCCCCTTGCAGGGAGGACAATGAAAACCTTTGAGCGTACCTTTGTCGTGGATGAAAGCACCTACGACGAGCCCAAAAATCCATATTACAGGTTTTATCAGCAGGAGGAGTACTGTATCAAGATATTAAATGAGTTTGGACTTAACAGCGAAATCTCACATATTATAAACGGACATACCCCAATTAAGGTCGCAAAGGGTGAGTCACCCCTTAAGGCTAATAACCGTCTTATTGTTATTGACGGAGGATTTTGCCGTGCATACCAAAAGACCACTGGAATTGCGGGATATACCCTTATTTATAATTCCCATGGAATGAGGCTTAAGGCACATCAGCCTTTTGAGAGCATAGAGAAGGTTTTGACCGAGAATAAGGATATAGAATCTACATCTAACTTCTTTGAAATGGAAAAGCATAGGGTAATGGTAAAAGACACTGATAACGGAAAGGTTATACTTGAAAATATTCGTGACTTGGAGCTGCTTTTAATGGCTTACAGGCAGGGTATAATTGTTGCAAAATAAAAATGCGCCGACAGCGCATTTTTATTTTGTGTATTATTCTGTTTCGTTTGCAAGCTTGATTTCCTGCTCTTTCTGAATGTCATCAAAGGCTGAAATCATGGGCTTTTCTGTAGAACTCTTAAAGGTACGTGCAACATAGTTTTTTGTAATCTTTATTACTGTTCCTGAAAGTGTAAGTACACCTACAAGGTTGGGCAATGCCATAAGACCGTTGAATGTATCTGAAATATCCCAAGCAAGGTCAAGGCTCATTGTGGCACCAAACACGATAAATACCACAAAAACAATCTTATAGATAATAGTAGACTTAGTGCCAAATAAAAATTCCCAAGCCTTAGTTCCGTAATAGCTCCAGCCAAGCACTGTGGAGAAGGCAAAGAGCAAAATTGCAATGGCGATAAAGGCACCGCCCACATTCACGTTTCCAATATTAAATACTGAACCAAAAGCCTCACTTACAAGTGCCGTTTTCTCATTTGCAGTAAGCATTACACCGGTCTCAAGGTCAATAAGTCCGGTTGAAAGGATAGAGAAAGCGGTAAGCGTACATACAACGATAGTGTCAGCAAATACCTCAAAAATTCCCCACATGCCCTGTTTTACAGGCTCAACAACGTTTGATGCGGAATGAACCATAACTGATGAGCCAAGTCCTGCCTCGTTTGAGAATACACCTCGCTTAAATCCCCATGTTGCAGCATTTTTGACTGCAATACCGACAGCGGCACCCCCCACAGCCTTAAATCCAAAGGCAAATGAGAAGATTGCTCCGAATACCTCGCCGATTTTTGAGATATTGACAAAGAATACAATTAAAGCACCGATTATGTAAGCACAAGCCATAAATGGCACGAATTTTTCAGTTACCTGTGCAATTCTCTTGATACCGCCTACAATAACAAGACCTGCGATAATCATAAGGATAATTCCAACGATTAAAGAATAAAGGTTAATCTCTGTAGAGCCTACTGGGATAGCCTTGTTGAGCGCATTTATCTTAAATACTGAAGTTATGTTTCCTGTAATTGTGTTAACCTGGCTCATGTTTCCGATACCAAAGGAAGCCATGATGCAAAATATTGAGAAAAGTACGGCAAGGATTTTACCCAAAGTCTTACATCCCTTTTTTGAGCCAAGACCGTCTCTTAAATAATACATTGCACCGCCACACCATTCACCGTGTGTGTTCTTTCTTCTGTAATAAATACCAAGAACGTTTTCTGAGTAGTTGGTCATCATTCCAAAGAATGCTGAAAGCCACATCCAAAATACCGCACCGGGGCCTCCGGCTGCGATAGCTGCCGCAACACCTGCAATATTACCAACACCGATAGTTGCCGCAAGTGCCGTACAAAGTGCCTGAAATTGTGATATTGAAGCCTTTTCCTTGGAGTTTTTAACGCTGCTGCTTTTCTTAAAGACACCGCCAATAGTTTTAGATGCTACATGACCTGCATGTGTAACCTGGAAGAACTTTGTGCGTACAGTCATATAGATACCTGTACCGATAATAAGTGCCAGCATGGGAATACCCCACACTACGCCGTTTATAGCGTTATTGACTTTTGTGATAGTTTCAATCATGGATATTTCCTCCCTCAATAAATTCCGGTTGCCCTGATTTAACATATGTTATAAAATAAAAAAGAGAATATCTCTAGTGGACAGCCCTTCCTGTCAGTGGAAATATTCTCTTATGTATATTTATACATTATACGACATAAAATTGCAAGAGGAAAGTTATGAATAACACCAAGAATATGTATAATAATATCAATATAGAAGTAATACGAAGCCACAGAAAGACCATGTGTATAGAAATAACAAGTGATTTGCGTGTTATAGTGAGGGCACCGATAAATATGCCAACCTATAGAATAAAATCCTTTGTACGGGATAAAGCCGGTTGGATAGACGAAAAGCTTATGGAAATGACCGTGCGCCAGAGAAATCAGGAAAAAAAGCCGCTATTAAGCGACGCTGAAATTAAAGAGCTGCACGATAAGGCGGTGGTTATCCTTGCAAAAAAGACGGAATATTATGCACGGATTATAGGTGTTGACTATGGACGTATTACGATACGCCACCAAAAGACAAGGTGGGGAAGCTGTAGTGCCAAGGGAAACATTAATTATAACTGCATGCTCATGCTTGCCCCTGATGAAATTCAGGATTATGTGGTGGTTCACGAACTATGCCACAGGCTCGAAATGAACCACTCACCAAGGTTTTGGGCTGAGGTTGAAAAAGTTTTGCCTGATTACAAGCAGCGGAGAAAATGGTTAAAGGATAATGGAAATTCTTTGAATTATAATGTATAATAAATGTATTATTGGTTAGAAATTAATATATACAAGTGGGAGGACACCGAAGTGTCACAATTTACGAAAAAAGCGATTATTGCAGAATTTTTGGAGCTGTTAAGGGAACAGTCGCTTGACAGGATAACAGTTAAGGATATTGTGGAGAGGTGCGGTATCAATAGAAATACCTTCTATTATTATTACAAGGATATATATGATTTAATTGATGATATTTTTGATTTTGAGACAAAGCGTGTAATAAGTGAGGAAAAGTATGCTTCATGGCAGGATGAGCTTAAGCGTGTCGTGGTATTTGTAATGGAAAACAGAGACGCAATCGCACATGTTTACTATTCAAAGAGTAGGGAGGTGCTCGAAAAATATCTTTTTGACATATCGGATATTCTTGTGCAGGATTATGTGATTAACCATGAAGCAACAATAAGGGTTAGTGAGGAAAATAAGAGGTTCATAAGCACTTTTTACAGCTATTCGCTGTCTGGAATGTTGCTTAACTGGATAAAGGGTGGTATGCAGGAGAGCAGCACCGAATTTTTACAAAAGCTTGGAATAGTGTTTGAAAATACAATTCGTGTGGCTCTTGAAAGCAATGACCCCATGATATAAATATACCAGAAAGTTCTACAAAATTAGACAAAAAACGGATAGTGTATGAATTTCACACATTATCTGTTTTTTGTCTGTTTAAAAGGTGAACATAAATTGTTAAAATTAGTAATGAAAACCTATACTTGGGAGGAAATTACTATGGGAACAATGACGCACACAGCAGGAAGAATTGCATTTGCAACAGCAGCAGACGTAGCACTGCACAGCGTAAGGAAAAACAGGGAAGCCGGAATTATAAAGCTTGTTGACCTTATGCAGAAATACATGAAGGGAGAAAAACTTGACATTAATTATGACACGGCAAGAGAAATGATAGGTGACAAGGATTGTACCCTTAACCACTATATAAATCGTCTTGTGGACGAGGTAAATCCGCATGTTTTAAAGACAACAGCGCTAAATCTTGGCTATGAGGCGTTTTTCTATGGGACAAAGACCATAAGGCAAAAGAGGGAGGAGAACCAGTGCAATATCCCTTGGCTTATACTTATGGACCCGACAAGTGCATGCAACCTTCACTGTACAGGGTGTTGGGCGGCAGAATATGGAAATAGGTTAAATTTAAGCTTTGAGGAGATGGATAGTGTTGTAACACAGGGAAAGGAGCTTGGAACATATTTTTATATGTTTACAGGCGGTGAGCCACTTGTTAGAAAAGATGATTTAATAAGGCTTTGTGAAAAACACAATGACTGTGCGTTTCTTGCATTTACAAACGGTACGCTTGTGGATGAAAAACTCTGTAAGCAGATGCAGAGGGTTGGAAATTTCTATCTTGCAATAAGCATTGAGGGGTTTGAGGCAGTAAATGACCTTAGACGTGGTGATGGCGTATACGGCAAGGTAATAAATGCAATGGCGCTTCTTAAAAAATATGGGCTGATATTCGGAAATTCAATATGTTATACATCTAAAAATATTAAGACTGTGACAAGTGACGAGTTTGTAGACCTCCTTATAAACAGCGGAAGCCGTTATGCAATGTATTTCCATTACATGCCGGTTGGAAATGACGCATCGGTTGAGCTTCTTCCGACTATGGAGCAGAGAGAGTATATGCTTCACCGTATAAGGGAAATAAGGAATATGAGGAATGGAAAGGGACTTTTTGCATTCGATTTCCAAAATGACGGGGAGTATGTAGGAGGCTGTATCGCAGGAGGAAGGAATTACTTCCATATTAATGCTAACGGAGATGCGGAGCCTTGCGTATTTATACATTATTCAGGAGCCAATATTAGGGAAAACACATTGCTTGAATGTCTAAAGCAGCCATTGTTTATGGCATACAGGGATAACCAGCCATTTAATGACAACCATTTAAGACCATGCCCTATGCTCGAAAATCCTGAAATATTACAGAGAATGGTAGAGGAAAGCGGGGCGAAGTCAACAGATTTGAAGTCTCCTGAAACAGTTGAGCATCTTTGCGGTAAGTGCCATGAGTATGCAGCCGAGTGGGCAGGACAGGCGGATAAATTGTGGAATGAGTCAAAACATATGGAACACGCTTACAACAATTATAAGAAAAAGGAACATGAAAAAGCAGTATAAATAAAAAACCCCATAAAAGGGAGGATGCCAAGCAACCCATCGGCTGCTTGGCATTTATTATGAAAAAGTTATTGTAAGTAATACTATTTTTGCATCACCTTTATGTTATTTAGTATATAGAATGTTAATGTATAAACAATGTTTTTTTATTGAATATTTTTTCAATGAATTATGAACGATTTATGAACAATGGTAGACATAGTTCAATGATTTTTACATAAAAAGTTTAATTATTATTATAGTTTGCAGATTTGTTCTTTTGATGTTATGATGATATAGTGAACGCAAGTGAGTCATCAAGCTTGCTTGTTTGACGAGCGGCGAATGACTATCACAAGCTTTGCTTGTGATATAAGGAATTGTAAGATTGCAACGAGAAATTCGTTTATAATACTTGAAAAATGGGGTTTTATCATGACGGCTAGTGGAATTATGGAAAAAGCAAAAAATGACGAGGCAAAGATTATTGAGAACCGCAGGTACCTTCATGTTAATGCAGAGACAGGATTTGACCTTGCAAACACAAAAGAATATGTGAAAAACGAACTTACCGGCATGGGATATGAGCCTATAGAGTGTGGAAGGGCAGGACTTATAGTACTTGCAGGTGGAAAAAAGCCAGGCAGGGTATTTATGATAAGGGCTGACATGGACGCACTTCCGATTAATGAGGAATCTGGTGTGGAGTTTGCATGTAACGATGGTAGAATGCATGCCTGCGGACATGATATGCACACTGCAATGCTGCTTGAGGCGGCAAGAATTTTAAAGGAGCATGAGGATGAGATAAACGGGACGATAAAGCTTATGTTTCAGCCTGCTGAGGAAATTTTTGAAGGCTCACGTGATATGATTGATAGTGGGCTGTTGGAAAATCCTCATGTTGACGGTGCACTTATGATTCATGTAATGGCAGGAATGCCCTTTGAACCAGGAACGGTTATAGTATCCGCTCCGGGGGTAAGCGCACCAGCGGCAGATTATTTTGAGATAAAGGTACAGGGGAAGGGATGTCACGGCTCAAATCCGAACGCAGGAGTTGACCCTGTCACGGTGGCGGCGCATATCATAACAGCCTTGCAGGAAATTAATGCAAGGGAGCTTGCCCTAAGTGAGCAGGCGGTTCTTACAATAGGGACAATCCACGCAGGAGCCGCTGCGAACGTTATTCCGGATACAGTCACAATGGGAGGAACGATAAGAGCTTATGATGAGGAGACAAGGCAGTTTCTAAAGGATAGGATGACAGAAATTTCTAAGAACATTGCTGTAGCTTTCAGGGCGAGCGCTGAAGTTTCATTTGGAAGCGGATGTCCTACACTTGTAAATGATAAAGGGTTATCTGAGAGCGCACTTAAATATACAACGGAGCTTTTAGGACAGGGGAAAGTATTCTCGACGGCACAGCTTACCGCAATGGCAGCTAAGGCTGGTGGGAACAACAAAGCCACAAAATCGGCAGGCTCAGAGGACTTTGCATATGTAAGTCATGAAGTGCCTTCAATAATGCTTGCCCTTGCGGCAGGAAGTCCCGACAAGGGATATATTTATCCGCAGCATCATCCAATGGTTAAATTTGACGAGTCAGCCTTGGTGATGGGGAGTGCTGTTTATGCGTATATGGCAATGCGTTGGTTGGAGGACAATATTTTAACTTATTTAAAGAAAGGTTTTACAAATGAGTAATTTAAAAAACGAAAGATGTCCGCACTCATCAAGGTGTGGTACCTGTAACATTGGCGAAATCAGCTATGAGGACGGACTTGCGGAGAAGAAGAAATGGATTGAGATGAATATCGGCGAGTACTGCAAGGTAAATGACATTGTGGGAATGTATTATCCATTTCATTATAGGAACAAAGTACACGCAGTATTCGGACGTATTAAAAATGAAGTGGTAGCTGGAAACTATCTTCCGGGAACGCATGACATAATACCAATAAGCGATTGCATGATAGAGGATGCTTTGGCATCAGAGATTATAAAGACGGTCACAGAGCTTATTAAATCATTTAAATACTGGGTTTATAACGAGGATACGGGCAGTGGATTTATGCGTCATATTCTTATTAGAAAGGGGACAAGCACAAAGCAGATAATGGTAGTTCTAGTCACTGCAACGCCGGAATTCCCACATAAGAATAATTTTGTAGCAAAGCTTAGGGAGCTTCATCCTGAGATTACTACAATTGTACAGAATATAAATAGCCAGCAGACATCCATGGTACTCGGTGATAGAAACAATTCCCTTTACGGACCAGGCTATATCGAGGACGTGCTTATGGGGCTTCGCTTTAGAATATCCCCAAACTCATTTTACCAGATTAATTCAGCACAGACACAGGTACTATATAAAAAGGCAATTGCAGCAGCAGGACTTACCGGAACAGAGACAGTAATAGATGCCTATTGCGGAATTGGTACAATAGGAATGTCGGTAGCATCAAAGGCAGAGCGTGTCATAGGAATAGAATTAAATAAAGATGCAGTGAAAGATGCAAAAACAAACGCAAAGAGAAATAACATAAAAAATATACATTTTATTGCAGCAGACGCTACAGAATATATGCTTGGCATGGCAGAAAAGGGTGAGAAAGCGGATGTAGTAATCCTTGACCCGCCTAGAAGCGGAAGCACACAGGAATTTGTTCAGGCAACTTCGGCGATATCACCCAAGAGGGTGGTATATGTGTCATGCAATCCCGAAACGTTAGGAAGGGATTTAGGTTGGTTTACAAAGGCAGGCTATAAGGCAATTGAGGCATTTCCAGTCGATATGTTTTGCTTTACTGAACATTGCGAGTGTGTTGTTGCGCTTGAAAGGAAATAATAAACAATGGAAAACCTGATTTTTAGTCTGAATGCTACAATCCCTATATTTCTAGTAATGGTTGCAGGCTATATATTCAAACAGGTTAAGCTTGTTGATGACGGATTTGTAAAAACGCTTAACTCTTTTAATTTTAAAGTGACACTGCCAATATTATTGGTGACAGATATTGCGGAGGCTGATTTTTATACAGTGTGGGACACAAAATTTGTATTGTTTTGTTTTTTTGTGACACTGTTTTGTATATGTGTAATATCAGTATTGACAATATTGTTATTAAAGGATAAAAGTATTAGGGGTGAATTTATACAGGCTTCATACCGTGGAAGTGCAGCAGTGCTTGGGGTTGCGTTTATCCAGAATATTTATGGTTCAAGCTCAATAGCACCCCTTATGATACTTGCAACCGTGCCATTATATAATGTTGCAGCGGTTATGGTTTTAAGCTTTACTGCACCCGGAAGCACAGGTTTAGACAAAGCGGGAATTAAAAAATCAATAAAGGGCGTTGCGACAAATCCTATTATATGGGGAATTTTTATCGGAATGATAATATCGGTGCTCAGGATTACGCTTCCTGTCATAATAAATAAAACACTGCACAACTTTTCGGTCCTTGCGACACCGCTTGCCCTTATCGGACTAGGAGCAGGATTTGAAGGCAGAAAGGCGCTTGCAAAGATTAAGCCTACCCTTGTATGCACGCTAACAAAGCTTTTTATAATGCCTGCGATATTTCTTCCCCTTGCATCAGCGCTAGGCTTTAGAAATGAGAAGATGGTGGCTATACTTATAATGCTTGGGGCACCGACTACGGTGAGTTGCTATATAATGTCCAGAAACATGGGACATGAGGGAGTTTTGTCTTCAAGCTGCGTGGTTGCCACAACGTTTTTGAGTTCAGTATTTATAACACTATGGTTGTTTTTGTTAAAGAGCTTTAACCTGATTTAATTAGTGGAAATGGGAGAATAATTGTGAAAAAGTTTAAGAATTTATTGCTTGTACTAGTCTGCATGATGATAATAGGATTGTTGGGGGGCTGTACCTCAAATAAGGATATTTCAAAATATCTTGAGGCGTTGCTTGACACATCATATAAAGATGATATAAGTGGATTTGTGGATATGAAGCTTGGTACGGAGGATGAAGCCCACGAATTATATAATCAAGGGATAGATGAGGGTGTGTCGGCTTTTTGCGACAGCTTAAGCGTTCCGGAAGGGCTTGATAATGAGTTTAGAGAGCTTTATATTAACATGCTAAAGGCAGTCAAATATGAAGTGGGTGGTGCAGTTAAACAAAGCGACGGCTCATATATTGTTACCGTTACATATGAAAAAATGAATATTTTTAAGCCCGCAGTTGAAATTTATGAGGACGGTGTGGCGGCAATTGTAGACGGATGGGCTAATTCGGATGAAAACATCGAAGATGAGGAGAAGCAGCGGCAGGTAATACTTGAATTTAAAAACAGTATGGAAACAGCCATGTCACAGGCTGTATACGACGAACCACAGGATATGACAGTGCGGATAGAGCTTGCTGACAATAAATATACCCCGAATATGGACGATGTTCAGGAACTTGAAAAGGCTTTGGTGGACTGGGAATAAAAATTATAAATGAAAAAGGAGGAAAATAATGGAGAAGGTAATAGTCATTGATTTTGGAGGTCAGTACAACCAGCTTGTTGCGAGACGTGTCAGGGAGTGCAACGTGTACTGTGAAATCTTTTCTTATAAGACAGATATTGAACAGATTAAAGCAATGAATCCCAAGGGAATTATACTGACAGGTGGACCAAATAGCTGCTATGAGGAAGGCGCACCAACATATTCCAAGGAATTATTTGAGCTTGGAATACCTGTACTTGGACTTTGTTATGGTGCACAGTTTATGATGCATATACTCGGCGGAAAGGTTGAGAAGGCACCAGTTCGTGAGTATGGTAAAACCGAGGTACATGTGGACAAGACCTCGCCATTATTTGCAGACGTGGCAGAGACGACGATATGCTGGATGAGCCATTTTGATTATATATCACAGATTGCACCAGACTTTAAAATCGTTGCTCACACAGCCGACTGTCCAGTAGCGGCAGCCGAGAACGGCAATAAAAAGCTATATGCAATTCAGTTTCATCCGGAAGTACTCCACACACAGGAAGGATGCAAAATGCTTTTTAACTTTGTAAGAAACGTGTGCGGATGCGCAGGAACTTGGAGAATGGATGCTTTTGTTGAGAATACAATTAAGGAAATCCGTGAAAAGGTTGGTGATGGAAAGGTATTGCTTGCACTCTCTGGCGGTGTTGACTCGTCGGTGGCAGCAGGACTTTTATCAAGAGCCATAGGCAAACAGCTTACCTGCGTATTCGTAGACCATGGACTTTTACGTAAGAACGAGGGAGACGAGGTTGAAGCCGTATTTGGACCAAACGGACAGTTTGACCTTAA
>CAYTGS010000021.1:16218-20308 GCA_964437435.1 uncultured Roseburia sp. | reverse complement strand
GAGACGCTTGCTTATGCTGACGCAAACAAGGACAATGTTGAAGTCATTGATTCGATTATCGAAAAGGCAAGGCTCAGAAAGGGGCTTACCCACAGGGAAGCGTCAGTACTTCTTGCCTGTCAAATGGATGACAAAATCGAAGAGGTTTATGAGCTTGCAAGGCAGATTAAGCAGGATTACTACGGCAACCGAATTGTGCTTTTTGCACCGCTTTATTTATCAAATTATTGCGTAAACGGCTGTGTATACTGCCCATATCATTCTAAAAACAAGCATATTGCGAGAAAGAAGCTAACACAGGAAGAAATTGTTAAGGAAGTAACAGCTTTGCAGGATATGGGACACAAGCGGCTTGCAATTGAGGCAGGTGAGGACCCTGTAAATAACCCGATTGAATATATTTTGGAATGTATTAACACGATTTACAGTATTAAGCACAAAAACGGTGCAATCCGCCGTGTTAATGTAAATATTGCGGCAACAACAGTTGAAAATTACCGTAAGCTAAAGGAGGCGGGAATAGGAACATATATTTTATTCCAGGAAACCTATCACAAAAAGAGTTACGAAGCGCTTCACCCAACAGGTCCAAAGCATGACTATGCATATCATACAGAGGCAATGGATAGGGCTATGGAGGGCGGAATTGATGACGTAGGCTTGGGAGTGCTTTTTGGACTTGAAATGTACCGTTATGAATTTGCAGGGCTTTTAATGCATGCGGAGCATTTAGAGGCAGTACATGGAGTGGGACCGCACACAATAAGCGTTCCAAGGGTAAGACATGCTGACGATATAGACCCGTCGGCTTTTGACAATGGCATAACTGATGAAACGTTCGCAAAAATCTGTGCCCTTATCCGTATTTCAGTTCCTTATACAGGAATGATTATTTCTACGAGGGAGAGCAAGGAGGTTCGTGAAAAAGTGCTTCCGTTGGGAGTATCACAGATAAGCGGAGGCTCACGTACAAGCGTCGGCGGATATGCCGAGCCCGAGACGGAGGAAGAAATTACAAGTGCACAATTTGACGTAAGCGACAATAGGACGCTTGACGAGGTTGTAAACTGGCTTATGAAGATGGGTTATATTCCGAGCTTCTGTACAGCTTGCTACAGGGAGGGAAGAACAGGCGACAGGTTTATGTCACTTTGTAAAAATATGCAGATTTTAAACTGCTGTCATCCAAATGCTCTTATGACCTTGAAGGAGTATCTTGAGGATTATGCAAGCGAGGAGACGAGGAAAATAGGTCTTGAATTAATTGAAAGGGAGCTTGAAAATATTCCAAATCCAAAGGTTAAGCAGATTGCGACAGAGCATATACATGACATTGCGGAGGGTCAGAGGGACTTTAGATTTTAGACGTAACCGCAAAAGGAGATATATATGGCGAATTTGAATGAAACTATCATGGGAAGCACTCCTATGGGAAACAGGCTTCATATCGGAGTATTTGGCAGAACCAACAGCGGTAAATCTTCATTTATTAACGCTTTCACAGGACAGGATGTGTCGATTGTGTCGGAGGTGGCGGGTACCACCACCGACCTTGTATACAAGGCGATGGAGATAAGCCCGATAGGTCCATGCGTTATTATTGATACAGCGGGCTTTGATGATGATACAAAGCTTGGCGAAAAGCGTATGGAAAAGACAAGGCTTGCCGCCGATAAAACTGAACTTGCAGTTATATTGTTTTCGGTTGAAAATGATAATATCGACGAGGAGCTTAACTGGTATAAATATTTTAAAGAGAAAAATATACCGTCACTGCTTGTCGTGACAAAGGCTGATATGGCAGGTGATATAGAGACAATTGTAAGTAATATAAAGGACAAGACAAAGGAAGATGTTCTTGTTGTGAGTACCGTTACAATGGACGGGATGAAGCTTGTCAAGGATGCACTTATAAGGAAAATTCCAGAAAACTATGGAAACGACTTGATTACGGGAAATCTTGTTTCAAGTGATGATTTGGTGCTGCTTGTAATGCCACAGGATATTCAGGCACCAAAGGGCAGGCTTATACTTCCACAGGTGCAGACATTGCGTGAGCTTTTGGATAAAAAGTGTATAGTGGTAAGTGTCACAACCGATAAATTAGAACAGGCACTGTCAGCGTTGAATAAGCCGCCTAAACTTATTATCACCGATTCACAGGTGTTTGGATATGTGTATGAGCATAAGCCAAAGGAGAGTATGCTTACTTCATTTTCAGTATTGTTTGCCGCTTATAAGGGTGACTTGCATTATTATATGGAGGGGGCAAAGAAGATAGATGCCCTAAATGAAAATTCAAGGGTGCTTATAGCCGAATGTTGTACCCATGCCCCGCTTTCGGAAGATATAGGTCGTGAGAAAATTCCAAGGATGTTGCGTAAACGCTTTGGCGAGGGCTTGTCGGTGGATGTAGTAAGTGGAACTGATTTTCCCGAAAGGCTTGACGGTTATGACCTTATTATACAATGTGGCGCATGTATGTTTAACAGGAAATACGTTATGTCACGTATAGACAGGGCTAAGTCACAGAATGTACCAATGACAAATTATGGGGTTACAATAGCCCATTTGACGGGAATATTAGATAAGGTAAGCTATTAAAATCAGGGTAGGCTTTAGTCCTACTCTGATTTTCTCTCGGAAAGATATTGATTTACAATTTTTTCTATAGCTTCCTTTGAAATAGGATAGTTAAATTCCTTGATAATCTGGTCTACACTGTAGCCGTGGTCAACCAAGTGCCTTATTGCACCACCGTAGGCAAAATCCTTTGTAAAATTAGATAAAGCTTCCTCAAAATATCCTTCACCCAATTGAATACACCTCCAAATTCGCATACTCAGCAACAAGCGGCGCAAGCTGTCTAAAGCCAATCTTTCCGCCTGTAAGAATATCGCCATATGTGTGCCCGTCATCTGTAAATTCAAAGACCTCCAAATCATTAATAACAAACTTGACAATATTCCCCTTTTTAATCAAAACAAGGTGATACATACTACTTATATCAGCAGTGTCAGGAATAGGGTCAGCCCCCTGTGCAACAAGGTTGAAACCATAGCTTTTGCGGAGATTGCAGGTGTGGAATTTCCTTTCATCAGGTTCCTTCCGCCTGAAATAAGATACATGGAAAGCGTTTATGTCGCCATGATGATATTGGGGATATTCCCCTGTGCGTTTATTGAGCTTATTGTCAAAAATGCTTTCTCCATTTATTCCCAACGCAGAAAAAAATAATATACAAAGACCAGGCTCCTCGATAGGCATAAAGTCCCACTCAATTCTTATGTTGTCAGGGAAATCAACAGGACACCACAAAACGTAATTGGCTTTCTGACCGTTATCGGCAGACAGCTTATTCTGCATTCTCATATGACCATTATTAAAAGAAATTGCTGCCTCTCCCTCAAGTATAAAATCCTTAATGTCATCATAGCATGAAAGAGGGTTATTGTATAATAATTTCATGATGATACCTCCAAATAATCAGTGTAATTATACCCCTGTTATGGGTAGAAAACAAGTATTTATGCAGAAATATAACAATACTCGATTGTAAATTTTGCATAAAAAATGTCCTAAAAACTTGTTATTTTGTAATTGCGTAAAGTAAAAAGTTACAAAAATGTAATATTAAAAGAAAAATGTTTGCCAATGTCGAAAAAAATGGTACAATATATGTAAATTAATTAAAACAGCTTAGGTGTCGCTTGAATGTAACGTATTGGCAAACATGGATTTTCTTTAATTAAGGAGCATGGTAGTATTATGAGGAACAGAAAATTACTGAAAAAGGGAATGTCAGTGCTTGCAGCGGTAGTGATAGCAGCATCGAATATCCCGCATTTGGTATATGCGACGGAGAACGAGGCATCGGTAGAAAACACCGAAAATGCTGCTGAAACTGAGGTAGTGCCTGGTAATGAGGACAATATTTTAAAGTCTGAAGCTGAGGCGGCTGTGGTTGACAGTGAGACAACAGAAACTAATGAAGAAAACAATCAGGAAATTAAAAATTCAGATAATGAACCTGAAAGCACAGAAGCAGTAAAGAGTACAGAGACAGAGAAAAGCACTGAAACTGTAAAGA
>CAYTGS010000021.1:0-16118 GCA_964437435.1 uncultured Roseburia sp. | reverse complement strand
AAACTGTAAAGAGTGCGGAGACAGAGGAAAGCCAAGACGCTACAAAGAATGCAGAGACAAAGAGCGACGTAGTGGATGAGAATGGTAATTCTATAGATAACGCTGAAACAGTTGAAAAGCAGAGTGATGAAAATACAGAGACTAATGAGATTGCAAATGTAAGCAACTATAACGGAATACAGATTGACAGTGACTTCTCTGATTGGGATGGAGTTACAAAGACAGAGGTAAATAATGAGTACATTACTGAATCAGCAATGGTGTATGAGGGAGATTATGTGTATATATACATGCATTCAACAGTTCCACATGCGGCTGATTTGGACGGTCTGAATTATGATATCCTTACTGATTTGGGACAGCACAATATGTTTAAGCTTGTGTATGACCAAGGAAGCGGTACATATCAGATTACGGGAATTGACGGTGCGGAAATTCAGCATAGCGATTTGACATGGGGAAATGATGCCGGATACAGCTATGAGATTTCAATACCTGTTTCATCATTGGAGAAGGTAAACCAGAGTCTTTCATTTGGAATTTACCTTGATGATACCTTTAATGAGGTACTTACGGGAGTTGGAATGACTGAAACTGGAAATGGAACTATTGTAACAGAACCAGACTATTCTGCTATAAGATTTGATGATGGCAGCTATTCAGATTGGGATTACATTCCTATGACTACAATTGAATATGCAACAGATTACACTCAGGAGAAGGTTGCAGACGGATATTCAGCAATTTATTCAAACGGTGATGTGGCATATGGATATGTTAAGACTGTAATGCCCCAACATTTAAATGTACAGGACGTTACGCAGAATGTTACAATTGCAGTTAACAGGGATAGCTCGTTAGATGATTGGAATTCAGGTGCAAATAGTATTCAGTTCAAGTATATTGCAGTTGACCAGAATGGAAATATGACAACCGTGAATACGGAAGCGCTTCCAAATGGTACATATACATATTACCTTGTTGATATATCAGCCGGTATAGGCGGATATGCTACATTTGAGGATTTCGTAAACAGTGGAGCACAGTGGAAGGATTATTGCTATGGAGAGGCAAGGATTGATGTAACTGATTCAATTGCACAGATGGAATATTCACTGGATATGGAAAAGCTTGCTGCAAGATTTGACCTTGATGCTAATGATATAATGACTGTATCAGCTCAATACGGACGTATTGGACCGCAGTGGACACAGTGCGCAGGTACATCATCAGGACCATGGGGATGTGTAGTTTTGTGCTGTGGAGTAGTTGCAGTATGTATATTTAAGAAAAAGAAAAATAATGAAACATGGGAAGGTTGTTTTGCTTAAATGAAATATATCATAGGTGCAGTATTTATTCTGATATGGATATATGTTCTTGGTGTTTTGCGCCGGACGGGTCTGCAGTTTTGGAGATATATTATTGGTGCATTCGGTTTGTTTATTTTTATGATGATATGGCTGCGTCCAGTTTTGGTGCAGCCATTATCCCGTATTGTAGCAGCTATTGCAGGCGTTGTGGGAACAATTACCGGAACATTTACTACTTATTTTAAATATGGTATTATTTTTATAGAATCCTCAGTAGGGTCACTCACTCTCAATATAGACTTTGAGTGTTCAGGTATAATAGAAATTATGGCTTTCTTGTCTTTACTTGTGTTTTTCAGGGTATATACAAGAAAGGAACGTGTACTTATAGGTATTGTTGGAACACTTTACATTATACTTGCAAATGCGCTGAGGATTATTGTAATTTGTGAAATGATTTATTTTGGCGGTGTGAGTGTATATTATATCGCCCATTCGTTTGTAGGACGAATTGTTTTTTACGCATTGTCGGTATTGCTGTATTTTTATGTCTTTACCAAACCACAGATTATACGTATTCAGATAGGGGATTTCAAATATGGTGATGACAAGCAAGTTTCTTAGTTCGTTTATATTTTGGGGTGCGTGGATTATTATTCCCTTCATAATGGAAATTGTACCGTCAATCGGCAGCCTTTTCATTTTATGGAAAAGGAAGATTTTCCCGCAAAAGATAGAAAAACCGCAGATTTACCCAGAGATTTCTATTATTATCCCCGTGTACAATTCACAAGATACATTGGAGGCGTGTATACGGTCAATTCATGAAAGTACATATCCTGACAGTCAGATGAAGGTGTTCTTGGTAAACAACCAGACGAAGGATAACAGCTTTACGGTGTTTTCAAGGTGTCAGGAGAAATATAAGGATTTGCATATGCAGTGGATGAACGCCCAGCAGGGAAAGTCAAGGGCGCTTAATCTGGCATTGTATAACAGTGGAGGTAAATATATTGTTCATATAGACAGCGATGGTCAGCTAGAACCACATGCCTTGACAAATCTGGTTGATAGGTTTGAAAATGATACGTCGGTTAACTGTATGACAGGCTCCATACTGACTATGCCGGAGATGATAGAGGAATATCCTTTCGGGCTTTCAAGGCTCTTTAGGAAGCTTGAGTTTGTAGAATATGCCCAGGCATTTCTAGCGGGAAGAAATTATGCGTCAGACATTAACGCCATATATACCCTTTCGGGGGCTTTTTCCGCATTCCGTAAATCTGCAATATTGAAATCATGGCTGTATAGTACTGATACAATATGTGAGGATACGCATATTACATTCCAAATGAAATATATGCAGCATGAAAAGGTAAAAATCAGTGAAAATTCAATATTTTTTGTTGACCCTATTGAAAGCGTGGATAAACTCTATACCCAGCGTCAGAGATGGCAGCGAGGCTCTCTTGAAGTATCTAAGATGTTTTTGGAGAAGCGCTTAAAGCCGTGGAAAATGTTTACGGATGTAAATGTTCAGACGCTTATGTATGACCATACATTCGCATTTCCAAGGCTTATATGGTATCTGGCGTTAATCTGCCTGATTTTTTGCGGATTTTCAGCAAAGACAATAGGATTAACCACTGCGCTTATTTTTGCAATGTATATTTTTTGCGGATATATGTATTATTTTGCAATATCAGGATTTTTGCAGGAGTTCACGGAGATTAGGAAGTATTACCGTAAACAGTGGTGGGTTATTCCCTTTATGCCATTTTTTAATCTTTTAGTATTTTTCATACGTGTTGCCGGTGTTGTGAACAGTATTGGTACTGACAGCGCATGGAAAACCATGACGCTTACTGATGAGGGAAAGGCGTTTCGTGGTCAGATTTTAAAGGATATAGATGTTATTTTGTCACATATTAAACGTTTCAGAGATTTGGTGAACAATGATGCAGAAAAACAGACAACGTAAGCAAAAACAAAAGACCGGAAAAAGACCGGTTATCACAACCACATGGGTTGTGACAGCGTTTGCACTGATATGTTCAGTGCTGTGTGCGGTTTATTATAATTACCAGCTTCAAAATTATGAGAATGGTGTTATTGAGGTATATGCAGACCAACAGGACAGTTATGTACAGCTTGTTTTAGACCAGATTAACCTTATGAAAAGCAGAAGCGATATGGAAATCATACAGGATATTTTGGGAACATTGGACGCTTCGACAAACAAGTATTGGACAATGGCAAAAAATGAAACACTTGTATTTGTGCGTGATGTAACGGAGACAAGTAGATACCGTGGTGTAATGGAAGATAACTATTACATTTCGGATAGCGCAAAAATTTTTATAAATAACCTTAATGTAAATTATGTAAATCACCAGATTATTGAGATTGGTGACAGGGATTATGTTGCATCAGGTGTTAAATTTATCTATAATGGTGAGGAGTATCAGATTTGCCTGATGACCAATCCTGATACGATTTTGGATCATAATGCTTATTTGGGAGCTAAAATCAACCTGACAATCATGATGGGACTTATATTGGCGATATTCCTTATTGTTTCAATCGCATTGGGACTTAGGATTGAAAGGGCTAACCGTTCGCAGGCTTTAATTGAACGTGAAAATATACAGCTTCGCCGTGCAGTGGAAAAATTAAACAACTCTCTTGTCATGCAGGAGATGTACGATACAAGAACCGCAGTATTTCATTCAAATTTACTTCCAATGCTTATGGATAAGATTTGCGAGAAAAATGCTGTCCCTGTAGTACTTTTGATGATTAAGTTTGAGGATAGGGGAAAGCAGGAGGTTTTTCTTGAAGGCAGCCAAATAACCCTTGGAAAAAAATATCTTAGGTTTAGGATTGCACAGAATCAGATTTTGCTAGTGGGAATTAGGTGTACTAAGGATGAAATGCAAAAGGCAGCCTCATTTGTTATTGACACAGGGGGCAGCATAATTGATTCGACGGAGTTTGATAGCAATTTGAATGAGAATTTGACAGCGTATACGCAGAAATGGGGATTAGAATGAATTATCGGTTGTTTCAGGAATATCAGTTTAAGTGTTATTTAAATGGCGGTCACTTTATCATTATTGACGGAAATCAGGGGCAGGTTCATCCGCACACATGGGAATTTATAATGACGATTTTAATTCAGAAGGAAGAATTTCTTGAGTTCAATGTATTTGAAAAAGCAATAGAGGTTTTCTTCGCAAAGTATCAAAATCAGACGCTCAATAATATAAAGCCCTTTGACGAGATTATGCCAACACTTGAGAATATGGTGGATTATTTTGGAGCCGAGCTTAGAAAAATTATCCAGGCGACGGACGGAATTCTCATTAAGATTGAGGGAAGTGAGACACCGACTAGAAGCTATATTGTTTCGTATGAGAATACGGCGGAGTATATGGAAAATGTTGACCGTTATACAAATGACGTTGTATCGAAAATGTTTGACCGAATTATAGATGATGTAAACTAATCATAATCATATTTTATAACATTGGAAAGGCAGATATGAAGCGGACATTAAAGGGATTAATTGTAGCAATTGCTTTTGCGTTGCTTGGCGGTATAGCCGCCTTTGCGGTTTACAACAGCCAGTTATATTTAAGCGGAACTTACACTATGGGTTACTTATACAGAAGTAACCTTGTTTTTGCGTCAATTGCAAAGGGTGATTTTTATCCGCTGCTAAATTTAGAATGGTTCAACGGGATACAGCCATTGAGGTATACGTCTCCCATACCAATTTATATATTGGCTCTTTTGCGTTTTATAACTGGTGGTAACGGTTATGATGCATACCTGATATTTCTTGGCTTGCTGGTATTTGCAGGCGGAATTTCATGGTATTGGATGGGAGCACGCCATAACAGGTGTTTTGCAGCCTGCTTTATCGGTATTTTGTGGTTTATTCTTCCGGCAAATTTGGCAACTATATTTGTAGACGGTGATTTGGGAAAAGCAGTATGCCTTGTGATTATTCCGGTTTTAATTGAATCCATAATATATTATTATACTGACGGACGTATGGCAGAGCTAATTCGCATTATGGTTTGCTGTGCGCTTATGTGGCTTTGCAGCACCCAGACGACAGTGGTTGTTTTGTCAGCATGTGCATTTTTCGTAATTATATGTTTTTGCATATATCATCATCTTAGAAGGGCGGTTCATGTTATATGTGCATCGGTTTTGGGAAGTATGTGGTCGGGCTTTTGGCTTTTTGCAGCTTATAAGCGGGACTATACATATAGTATAAGCGCCTCGGAACTCCAAAAATATTTCGCAAGCTTTTCAAATTCTTTTAATCCCTTATCATGGTTAAGCGGTGACGGAATGGTCAGTAATTATCTGGGACTCTCCATACTCGTCCTGGCAATATTCGGCGTGTTGTTTGCAAGAAAAAAATCAATTGCGGCATTTATCACCGGATTAATTTTGCTGCTTGGAACAGCCTCTGCATTATGGCCTATTATTGAACAGCTTCCATTTAAAAATTATATGGGTATGCTTCAGTTTGTCTCAGTTGCGGCAGCATTAGTCATGGTAGGATATTTGATGTGGGACAGCTTGAAGAAGCCGTTGGCGGTAATTGTGTGGGTTGTACTGTTTGCTGATGCGGTCTGGTCTGCGTACGCTTATAATGAGACTGTAAAGGTAAATGACAGGAATTATTATGAGGAGCAATATCTTGTAAAAGAGGCAAAAGAAGTCACAAATCAGAGGCTTCTCCTTTTAGATTATGGTGATGATGATACTGTTGCGACATATCTCCTTGCAGACGGAGATGACGGAATTTCAGTAACCAGTGGATATGATTGGGATAATTCTGAAATTGCAATTAATTACGAGATGCTTAATGAAGCCTTTGATATGGGCTCATATACATATATTTTTGACAGGGCTGTTGAATTGGGAAATGATTCTGTGCTAATTAGGACGGCTGTATTGGATGAGTCTGAAAAGTCGGCACTTGACAGAGCAGGGAATAGGCTTGGCTATGAGTTGGAGGCAGCTAGTGAACAATGCCGTCTGTATCATATGGATGTGGATTACAGCTTTGGAGTTGTGAATAATTATCAGGCAATTGGAATTGGTACGGGTGCACGTCGCATTTCCCTGGATTTCCCGGCAATGGAGGAGACTAGTGACCCTAACTTGAATAATTATTCTTATGATGAGCTGTCAAAATACAAGCTTATTTATCTATCGGGATTTACCTATTCTGATAAGAGCATGGCTGAGACGCTTATACAGAGACTTTCGGAGAGCGGAGTACACATTGTTATTGCAGCAGACGGAATACCGGAGGATAAAAGCACAACAATACAAAGCTTCCTTGGGGCAGTATGCTCAAGGGTGAATTTCTCTAATGGTTTTCCGGAGCTTGATACAATAGACGGAATTATTTATCCTACACTGTTTCCTGTGGACCATAAGGATTGGCAGACTGTTTATGTAAATGGACTTAAAGACGTATGGGGTACATTGCAAATGGAAGGTCATACACTTGACTTTTACGGAACTGTGTATAATGATAATATAGTAGTTATAGGTTTGAACCTGACATATTATTACGGGGTGACATTTGATGAGCAGGTAGGCGAGCTTTTGGCACATGCCATGGATTTGACAAGCAATGACCTGCCCGAAAGGCGCATTGTACCAATGGAGATTACAAAGAATGGAAACCAGGTTCAGATTACGGTAGAGGAGGACAATGTTGATACTACCTTTGCCTATAATGATATATATGAGACGGTACAGAATATTGAAGATAGAAACCAGATTATGTATGTAAGCAGCGGAAAGACTGTTATACAACTAAAGCTTCCATATATTTTAGAGGGAATAGTGGTTTCGCTAATGGGATTGTTTATAGCGGGTGTCCTGTGTTGGAGAATACGGATATACACCAGCCGTAAATATATAGAGGATGTCGAGCTTACCGGAGTATACAAGCCGGCAACTGGAGATATAATTAAGACGTCAACACAGATTTTTGCGCCCAAGGATGCACCATATGTCATAGAGAATGTTGTGTGGTATGATGAGAGGGGCAGGGAAATTCGTGAAGGACAGCGTTTTGAGACAGGAAAAAACAGCCTGAAAGTTACCATGCGTACTTTGGGACGGGCACGTTTTAGTAATAATCTAAACGCCACAATAGACGGAAACAAGGTTGAGAGCTTTAATCTCGAACAGCAGGGAATGAAGCTGTCTGTTGAAATTTCATACGAAATGGTGCCGGTTTATGTATTTAAAACACAGCCTGCAAGCGTGGAAATTAACGGAAAGGCACCTATCATAGTTGAATGGGAACTGCTTCTTCCTGCAAAGATAGGCTATATCGAAAGACTATATGATAATGAGGATAATTGGCAGATATGCGGTGTTGTAGACCATACAACAGGTGCAGTGCAGTCATTTGCATTTACGTATGAGGGAAAGGAAAGTGTATCATACAGGCTGTTGTATATATTGGGAAATGGTATGAGCGTGTATAGCAATGAATTTGTTGTCAGGTGGAATGTAGAAGATACCGTTAGTCCGATAATTAATGAAGACGAATTGACTGATGAATTGCCCAATGATTTAACGGAAGAATTACAGGATGAAATACCGAGTAAATTGCCAGATGAATTACCGGCTAAACAGACGGATAAAATGTCGGACGCTGAAGTTATTTCCATACCGGAGGAAAAGAATTACAAACAGGATAAGCATAGTGACTACGATTATGATTATGACTATGATTTTGATGATGACGTGGATTCGTGGTATGATGAATTGTCAAAGAAAAATGAGAAGCGTTTTGGCAACAGGAATAGGAGTTAGTTTTAATGGAAACAAAAATTGTGTCGGTTACTGATAATGACACACCCGACGAAATTGAGCGAAAGCTTGAGCAGGCGGGAAATATTATTAAAAAGGGCGGCTTAGTGGCATTTCCTACCGAGACCGTTTACGGTCTTGGGGGAGATGCCTTAAATGCGGAGTCGTCCAAAAAAATTTATGCGGCAAAGGGGAGACCAAGTGACAATCCGCTTATTGTACACATTGCGGATATGGAGCACCTTGATAAAATAGTGAGCGAGATTCCAGATAATGCTAGGAAGCTTGCTCAAAATTTCTGGCCTGGTCCGCTTACGATGATTATGAAAAAATCAGGGATTGTTCCTACCCAGACAACTGGGGGGCTTGACACGGTGGCGGTCAGAATGCCGGGACATGACTTAGCCCTTAAATTTATAGAAAAGGCAGGCGGATATGTTGCGGCTCCAAGTGCAAACCTGTCAGGTAAGCCAAGCCCTACTACTGCTAAATATGTTGCACAGGATATGCAGGGCAGAATAGACATGATAATAGACGCACCCGGAGTTAAAATAGGACTTGAATCCACAATAGTTGATGTTACAGGTGATACGCCTATGATATTGCGACCGGGATTTATAACACAGACCATGCTTTCAAGGGTTGTTGGTGAAGTTGATATGGATGTAACAATTTATGACAACAAATCGAAACAGGCACCAAAGGCACCCGGAATGAAATACCGTCATTATGCGCCCAAGGGAGAGCTGGTTATAGTTGAGGGAGAGCCTGAAAATATAGTAAAATATATAAACGAACAGGCAAAACAACACTTGGAAATTGGAGAGAAAACAGGTATAATAGGTACTGATAAGCTTATAGACAAATACCATGCCGACAGTGTGAAGAATGCGGGTAGCGTGGATAATCCCCTTGAAATATCAAACAGGCTTTATACGTTTTTAAGGGAATTTGATGATGAAAATGTGGAATATATTTACTCGGAGTCCTTTGAAAATTCATTTGAAGATAATGGATTTGGACAAGCGGTAATGAACAGGCTGCTAAAGGCAGCCGGACATAAAATAATTAAGGTTTAAAGAGATTATGGAGGATTTTAATAATGATAGCGCTTGGATGTGACCATGGAGGTATAGAGCTTAAGGAAAAGGTGATGGCTTACCTCGATGGAAAGAAAATAGAGTACAAGGATTTTGGCTGTTACAGCAAGGAGTCATGTGACTATCCTGTTTTTGGAAAAGCGGCAGCCAGAGCGGTTGCAAGCGGGGAATGTGAAAAGGGTATCGTTATATGCACTACGGGTATCGGTATCTCGATTTCAGCTAACAAGGTGAAGGGGGTGCGCTGTGCCCTTTGCAGTGACACGCTTTCCGCTAAAATGACCAGGCTTCATAACAATGCTAATATGCTTGCAATGGGTGCCGGAATAGTTGGGGAAAATCTTGCAATTGATATAGTTGAAACATTTCTTAACACGGAATTTTCGGGGGAGGAAAGACATCAGCGTAGAATAAATCTTATTGAGGAATAGGGATGGTGGACTTAATGAAAACGTCGTATAAACGATGGGTGGCAGCAATACTCGTATTCACAATAGGAGTAGGTGCTGCCGGAAGCATATCAAAGCCAGTACATGCTGAAACCACGCTTGAACGACTGCAGAAAGCAAAAGAGGAGAAGAAAAAGACTGAGGACGCAAAGGAAAATACGGAGGATCAAAAGCAGTCTCTTGAAATTAAGAAAAATTCTCTTTTGGGGCAGTTAAGCTCTTTAAATGACGATTTAGCCCAAGTCAGTACAAATTTAGAAAAGATAGAGTCGGATATAACGGAAAAGGAACAGGAGATACAGGACACAGAGGATAAACTTGCAGAGGCAATTGACATACAGGACCAGCAATACGAGAATATGAAGCTGCGTATCAAGGCGATGTATGAAAATGGTGGAAGTGACGGATATATAAGTATGCTTTTTTCATCTGAAAGCTTTTCAGATTTTCTAAATAAAAGCGATTATATTGACCGCATTAACAGATACGATCAAAAGATGCTGCAACAGTTTAAGGAGTCACGTAAAAGCGTTGAGGCGACAAAGGTAAAGCTAGAGGAAGAATTGGAGAACTTAAACAGCCTTAAGGAAGATGCGGAAGCCGAAAAGAGTAGGGTATCATCATTGGTAAATCAGACATCGGCAAATGTATCAAGCTATTCAGACCAGATAGCGGATGCGGAGGCGACGATAGACGCCCTTTCATCCATAATAAGCGCTCAGGAGGAAAATGTTGCCACACTTCAAAAACAGTACGAGGAGGAGCTTGCAAAATCACGTCTTGCATCACAGTCAGCTTGGCGGGATATTTCTGAGATTACCTTTGATGAGGGCGACAGAAGACTTTTGGCGAACCTTATTTATTGTGAGGCGGGCTCAGAGCCATATGCCGGAAAGGTAGCCGTTGGAGCAGTGGTTATAAACAGGGTATTAAGCTCGGTTTATCCCAATACGGTTGTAGGCGTAATTTACCAAAATAAACAATTTTCGCCTGTAAATGACGGTCATCTGGCGCTTGCCTTGACATATGAAAAGGCAACGGCTGATTGTTATAAAGCGGCTGACGAGGCTATGAGCGGTGTAACTAATGTGGGGCAGTGTGTATATTTCAGAACCCCGGTAGCAGGGCTTCAGGGTATACAAATTGGAGGTCATATATTCTACTAGCTGCTGTTTTAGGATAGGGAGGATATTGATATGTATAGGGATGAAAATGAAATAAGAAAATACATTGAACAGATTAAATCACTTTGCGATTTGGTTCTTGACAGTTTGGGCAGTGATGAAGATGACGAGAGAACGCAAATAATGGAGGAGTTTAATGATTTTGACGATTTTACCGAGTTTGAGGAGCTAGAGGAGGTTCAAGATGATTATGACTACACTCCCCCGACTACAAATGACGGTCCTAAATCTAAAAAAATAGATTATAAATCTGATATATCAAAAATTCCGTATCTTGTACGCAGGCGAACAGGTGAAAAAATACTTATTAACAGGAACATATTTAAAATAGGCAAGGAAGAATCCTATGTTGATTATTGCATAAAAGATAATGCCACAGTCAGTAGAAACCATGCTGACATAGTGAGAAAGTCTGATGGCTTTTATGTGAAGGATATGGGTTCATTAAACCATACATTTGTAAATGGTGTAAAGCTGCAGCAAAATGAGCCGAAAAAGCTTGAGAGCGGTTATTTGATACAGCTTGCCGATGAAGTTTTTGAATGGCATTGTGACTGATTAGGAGAAATTTGATGAAATTTCATTATACGGCAGCAGCACGGACTGATGTGGGAATATGTAAAAGTATAAATCAGGACAGCCTTACCGTAAAGGTGGCAAATACACCTTTGGGTGAGGCTGCTATTGCGATATTATGTGACGGAATGGGTGGACTAGAGCATGGAGAAGTGGCAAGTGCTGTTGTTGTTCGTGCATATGATAAGTGGTTTATGGAGGAATTTCCCAATTCATTGATATATGGGGCTGACAGCGGACTTTTTCAGAGAAGCTGGAGAGGCATTGCCATTGAATGTAATGGAAGGATAATGGACTACAGTAAGAGCGTCAGAGCGACAATGGGTACGACGCTGACGATATTGCTGCTTATAGACGGCAGCTATTATATATCCCATGTTGGAGATTGTAGGGTTTATGTCATGGGGAACGGTATCGAACAGCTTACGGCTGACCAGACATATGTGGCAAGGGAAGTGGCTTTAGGACATATGACACCGCTCCAAGCTCAAAACGATTCACGAAGGAATGTACTCCTACAGTGCATAGGTACAGGGAAAAATATTGAACCTGAATTTTATCAGGGCAGGGTATATAAGGGAGACAGCTTTCTTCTGTGCTCTGACGGATTTAGACATGAGATAACTGAAAAGGAAATATATGACAAGTGCCATAATGGGCTTTTGAATATTAAATGGGGAATTGACAATAGACTTGAAAATTCCGGCATTATGAGCAGTCAACTTAAAAACCTCATAGAAACTAATAAGAAACGTGGAGAAAAGGATAATATATCCGCAATCCTTATAAAGGTATTGGAGGGGTAGCTGATGTTGGAAATCGGCGCAATAGTTGATGAAAAATACAAAATACTAGATGAGCTGGGGCATGGTGGCATGTGCACCGTGTACCTTGCCATTAATGAAAAAGCCAATAAGCTGTGGGCGATAAAGGAAGTCAGAAAGTCTTATGACAAAAATTTTGAAATTTTAAAGCAAAGCCTTATAGCAGAGACAGATTTACTTAAAAAATTAACACATCCAAATCTTCCGAGTATAGTCGATATCATCAATTCAGATGAAAATTTTCTTATTGTAATGGATTATATAGAGGGTATAACCCTTGAAAAATTATTATCAGAGGAGGGAGTACAGTCACAGGAAAAGGTTGTTGGCTGGGCGCTTCAGCTTTGTGATGTTCTTAATTATCTTCACACATTGCCAGTTCCCATAATATACAGGGATATGAAGCCGTCTAATATTATGCTGAAATCAAATGGAAATGTAGTGCTCATTGATTTTGGCACGGCAAGGGAATTTAAAGATACAAAGGAGTCTGATACTACCTGCCTTGGAACACGGGGATATGCCGCACCGGAGCAGTTTGGAGGTATGGGTCAGACCGACGCAAGGACTGATATATACAGCTTGGGAGCTACAATGTATCAGCTTGTTACAGGTCATAATCCGTCACAACCTCCCTATGAAATGTATCCGATAACCTATTGGAATAGTGGTCTTTCAACAGGACTGGAACGGATAATTCAAAAATGTATATGCAAAAATCCGGCTGACAGATACCAGAGTGTAAATGAGCTTAGAGACGAGCTGGAGCATTACCATGACCTTGAAACCAAAGTACAGAAAATATATCGGAAAAGAGTTGCGGTTTTTGCTGTAACTATACTGCTTGCAGTTGGGGCGGCGGCCTTAGGCGTAGGCTTCATGGTTGCAGCAGATAAGACCAAGAGCAGTGAATATGAGGATATTTTGGATATTGCAAATATCACGGGAAATCCGTATGAGGCATGTAAATTATATATGGATGCGGTTGCTGTAGATTCTTCAAGGGCAGAGGCATATCATATGTTTTATAAAAAGGTTATTGAGGACGGCATTTTTGATGATAATGAGGAGGAGCTGTTTGTAAATCTAAGCATAGGAACACGCAAATATCTCCAAAATTTTCAAAATAAAAATGAGGCGGAATATGCGGATTTTTGTTATGAAATCGGAAACGCATATTGGTATTATTACATACATGGTGAAAACCGACAGTCAAGGGCGGTCAGTTGGTACCAGACGGCAATGGACTATTATGGAGACAATAATATAAAGGCTGAGGAATACAGAAGGTGCAATCTTTATGTGAAGATTGGAAGCTTCCATAAATACATAACATCATCACGGATAGAAGGAACTGACGCAGGTATGTATGGGGATTATTGGAGAAGCCTTGAGGAGCTTAAAAGCGTAAATGACATGGAGCCTGACAGGGATGTTATAACGCTTAGGATTTACACGGAAATAGTTTCGAGGGTAATTGAATACACTGAATATTTTAAGGATGACGGAATTACAAGGGGACAAATTGACGATATGCTCAAATCAATCGAGGCCGGCATGAATGAAATGGATATAGGGGCAACAAGCACCACCCATGAAGATATAGAAAAAATACGTAAACGTATAGGTGCGGCATATAGGGAGGTAAACGAAGCTTACGGGGTGTAACCTGTCAGTGATGTAAAAGCAGGGGGTGTAATATATGAGTGTGGAGCAGATGATAAGTTTATCATACGTGTTTTTTACAATATCAGTTGTTTTGGCGGTTGCTGCAATTGTATTGTTTTTTGTACTTGATATTAATTATTGTATCAGGAGTATTAGAAAAAATGATAAGAGATTAAAGACGGATAAGTATGTGACAGGGGAAATTAATGTACATACGGAGAAGCTTTAAAATAAATAGCGGGGGATGCCCCCGCTATTTTCCGTATACTACAATTTCGGTTTTCTCTGTAAAGCCTAAGGTTTTCATAAGCTCCTGTAAGCTTTGAAGTGCGTCCTGATATACAAAGTATGCGTCATGGGTTTTGGTAAAGTAGTTCATGGCGCCAATCGAATCACCCTTTTCCTTTGCCTGCCATGATTCGGTTGCATATCGGTGAAGCTCTCTGTGGGCTTTGTCTACAGCTTTAAACTGTGAGCTTTGGGTAATGCGCTTGTCAGTCTGTGAAGCAAGCCATTTTCCTATCTTGCAGCCGTCAGGATTGTTTAACTGTGTAACCTTAAGATGTTCAAACTCCACCACATTATTGTACACTCGCCACATAAGGATAAAATGGTCAATTTCAAAGACCCTAAGCCAGTCAAGCTCGGTTAAGTCAGAGAAACGTCTTGCCATATCACTTCGGCAGGTATCTATGTAACGTCCCATTCTGTAAACTTGTGAACCTGTATTTTTACAAGTGTCTGAAAGACTTCCATAGTTGCGGGCTATGTCCTCAACCTGATTTGCAAAGTCCTTTGTAATTTGGGATTGCGTATCAATGGCGTTAAATACACTGTCAATGGCTGTGTTGATTGTGGATATCTGGGAATTAAGATTTTCCATATTTTCAAGGGAGCTTTCAACCTTTTTGTTGCCTTCGTCAAGCTTTTGGGTCGTCTCCCTCATTGAGGCAGCCAAAGCTGTAATGGAAGTCTTTAGCTGTGACACATACCCGACGATATCTTCGGCAGAGGATGACGTATTGGTTGACATCTGGCGTACTTGGTCGGCAACGATTGCAAATCCCCTGCCGGCAGCGCCCGCCCTTGCAGCTTCGATTGATGCATTTAAGGCGAGCAGATTGCTCTGGCTTGCTATATTTTTAACGATAGTGACTATCTCGTTAATTTTATCAATCTTTTCCTGAAATTCCTCTACCTGGCGGTTGATATCAGCAATCATTTTGGAGGATTCATTCACAACCTTAATGCTTGCATTCATATTGTCATTTCCGTTTTGGGACACCTCATATATTGTATGCGTATTGTCACGTATGTTAGCCATTGATTTTGAAATATTATCAATTGATACTTCAAGGGTGCGGCTGGAATTTTCCATTTGCTCTATGGATTGCTTTTGTGACTGTACATTCTCAAGCATACTCATAACGTTTGAGTTGTCACCGATTTCGGTCATTGCCTCATTAAGCCTCATAACATAATTGTTATTTGAATGTTTCAGGGTGCGTATGACCTGGTTAAATTTTTCACCGTATTTTTGGTCGTGAAAGGCAGATACATCTATATAATTGAAATCTCCGGAAATAATGCGTTCCATGCTCTCCATGAGAGTGTTTATATCCTGTTCTGCGTAATTTTTTACATCTGCTTTTTTGCCAAACATATAAATCCTCCTGCTAAAAAATCTGTACATGCTTTATTCTAACATAATAGGATTGCCAGTTCAACTTTAAAAGACATATAAAATCGCTTTATGCAAATGGATTTTCAGTAGGATAAGGAAGTGACTTAGGCTGATTGTAGTTTAAATCCTCAACCGGCACTCCGATATACTTAAATACTTCATACAGAGCCTTTCCAAAGTGACCGAAAGCTACAGCTCCGTGGTGAGGGAAGTTCTTTTCAATTAATACATGGCGGTAGAAACGTCCCATCTCCGGTATAGCGAATACGCCTATTCCTCCGAATGACTTAGAGGCAACAGGAAGAACCTCACCCTGTGCGATATAAGCCCTAAGCTTGTTGTCGGCTGTTGACTGAATACGGTAGAAAGTTATGTCGCCCGGAATAATATCACCCTCAAGGGTTCCGTTTGTAACCTCGATAGGAAGACTTCTAGCCATAATCTTCTGATATTTCA
>CAYTGS010000020.1:0-20853 GCA_964437435.1 uncultured Roseburia sp. | reverse complement strand
GCTCCCAACGTCCCATCTTGTTCATCCAGCCTGGTCCTACAAACATCATGTTGTAAGAATAACCATCGTTATATTTTTCAAGGTCACGATACTGGTCAATTAAATTATAAAGATATGGATACTCCCATGTCTTTGTATCATAAATCATACCACGAAGAACGTTCTGCGGGTGTGTACCAAAGTTTGAACCATTTCCATCATAGCAGGCTATCAAATCCCTTGACAAATGGGGAATGGCAACAATTCCTGAATCTTCATCCTTATTTGCTGCCGGTGCATGGGTGTTCTGCTTTGAAGGAATCCATGGTGCCCATGGACCACCGTCAAAAAGCGTATACCATGAATTATTACAGGTGTGATATGCCTTGGGTCCTTCCTCCCAGCATGTTGCAACGGCGCACTTAACCATTGGATATTTTTCTTTTATGTAGTTTGTAAGGTCAGCATCCATATAATATGAACCTGTTGACTCGGGATAGAAACCAAATCTCTCATGGAACTTCTCAAAAACATCATTTACGATAGCCTTCTTATCCTCCATAGAGAACATCCAGATACAGAAATCCTTTGTCTTGTATTTCTCCCTGAACTCCTCACATGGAAGACCAAGAAGTGAAAGTGCAATCTCATCACCGTATACTTCATGGTCATGCTTTGCAATCTCTACCGCCTCATCATTAAAAAGGGCAGCATAAGTCATCTGGATAGTTACCTTCAAGCCATTTTCATGTGCCAATCTCTGCTGAGTCTTGAAGATATCAAGTGATTCCGTAAGGAGCTTCTTATCTCCAATATCTTCCTCTTTTCCTTGTCCTGTAACAGTTGCAGAATACTCCGGAACCATCTCCGGACGGTGGATAATGTTAACCACAAATTTATCCAATTTTTCTTCCTCCTTATCTGGGATTTATATCCCTTTAAAATCAAATGATAAAACTTTAGTTTTAGTTACATCCAGCAAATACTCATCATGGGTTCTTGCCCCCCAACTGTCGTCTCCGCCAACTCCCATCTGCATAAGCGCCACCCTTACAACTGTATAATATACAGGAGGCAGCTCATATACATGCATTGCATTTTCAAGCTCATGCGGAGTATATGGAAGCACATTAAGGCTTAAATCGTGTCCCTTAATCTCAATACCTCTGCCTTTTGCATTAGTGATAGTGGCACGTCTTACCTTGGTATGGTTTCCACACTCCTGTGGGACAAGATACTGCGCTAAATTCTCTGCTGCTTTTTTATGATAAATACCAAGTCTGCCACCTCTTTCACGGTCGCAGTAGGTATCTGCCGGACCTAAGCCATACCATGTCAGATTGTCATAATCTGCATCTAGCTTAAACATTATGCCAAATTCTGGCATATCAATAACTCCCTTTACAGGTTCATATTCAAGCGTTGTATTGATATTTCCATCACCCGTCACCCTGTAAGTCACAAAACACTCTGACTCTGGCATCGTGGGAAGCTTATAAGCATATTTCACGATTAAATTATCATCATTTATAATAATTTCGGCTGGCTGTGACTGCTGATACATGCTTGCAGTTTTCCACTGTGCATACCTATACGGCATCTGATTTCCACAATCGTTGTCAGTTGGTGCTCGCCAGAAATTAGGTTTGGGAATTGACTTAATCATTTCCTCTCCACAATATACATATGAAACAAGGCCTTTTCCGCCTTTGTCAAACAATACCTCAAAATTAAGTCCCCTTACACCGATATTGTAAGTACCGTTATTTATTTCAAACTTTAGATTATCGGCACCGCCAAAATTTGCCTCGGTGCAATCGTTCACTTCATATATTCCCTGTCCGAACGCTACCTCGTGACCTTTCGCTGCCCATAGGGTATCATCCTTTAAGCTGAAAGAAACCGTTACAACATACTCACCGTTTCGTGTTGCCTTATACCTTTTATCGCAGTTCCACGGTGTATTATATGGGAATACGGGCAAATCATATGCCCTTTCGGATAAAGGCTCCACATTCGTATCAAATGAAACTTTTGAAATTTCTTTTCCGCTTAATGAAAGAAAAATTTCACAATTATAATCCGATGTATTAGTGAACAGATTTTTATTTATTACCTTAAATTTATCAGCCTCTATATGTATCTGGATATTTTGATAATTAAACTTTACTTCCTGCATTTTCGGCGAAGGCATTCTGTTTCCACCATAGGCTATTCCATTTCCGCTAAAGTTATAGTCACATGGTCTGTCATCAAAATCCCCGCCATATCCAAGAACTTCATTACCATATCTGTCCTTATGGTAGATTGACTGGTCAATATAGTCCCAGATAAATCCCCCTTGGAATAAAGGCTCCTCATCAGTCAAGTCAGTGTACTTATGCATACCTCCGCACGAATTTCCCATTGCATGGGTATATTCGCATAACAGATATGGCTTACTCCTGTCATTTTTCAAAAATTCCTTTATATAAGCTGCACTTGGATACATACGGCTTTCCATATCTGACGTGTTATTATAACGCCTGTCATTGGCAATACCCTCATAATGGACAAGTCTCGTGTCATCAAGCTCCCTGAACTTGTTTGACATATCATATATTACCTTACCACCATATGACTCATTTCCGCATGACCATATGATTATTGATGCATGGTTTTTGTCTCTCTGGTACATGGAATTAACCCTGTCCAAAAGCAATGGCTCCCAATCCATGCGGTCTCCGGGAAGCGCCTTTTCTATGGGCCATATGCCTCTGCCAACCATATCCCACGAACCATGTGTCTCCATATTACACTCGTCTATAAGGTAAAGTCCATATTCATCGCATAAATCATAAATTTTTGAATCATTGGGATAATGGCTTAACCTTATGGCATTTATATTATTTTGCTTCATTGTTATGATGTCCTTTAAAAGTTCATCATAATTTGGCACCCTGCCAAAACGTGCGCTAAACTCATGCCTGTCAGTACCCTTGAAAACTATGCGTTTTCCGTTAAGCTTCATAAGCCCATCTTCTATTGCAAAATGTCTAAAACCTACCTTTTGTGGTATTATCTCAATTACATTTCCACTGTTATTTACTACTGTTATTTTTAAGTCATAAAGGTTAGGCTTTTCAGCACTCCAAAGTTCAGGATTATCCACTTCAATATTAATAATAGGATTTATGCCGTTATTTAATGTCATTTCGATAGATTTTACATCTTCACCCTTATACGAAAGCTTTATCAGCGCCTTTGCGCCTAAATCCTTATATTCGTCAGAAATCTTTGCTTTAAGTGTAATCTCTAAATTCGATTTTGAATAATCACCGTCATTAAATAACGTCTTTAATTTAATATCACTTACATGAGCCTCCGGTATTGCATATAAATAAACACTCCTAAAAATTCCTGAAAACCTGAAAAAGTCCTGATCCTCACACCAGCTTCCGCTTGTCCATTTATATACCTGAACAGCAAGCTTGTTTTCACCCTCCGTAAGTGCGTCAGTAATCTCAAACTCCGTTGGTGTAAATGTGTCTGCACCATAGCCTATGTAAACGCCGTTACACCAAAGTGCAAATCCGCTTTCCACACCCTGAAATGATACAAATATCCTCTTGCCTTCAAATGACTTAGAAATCGTGAAATATTTCACATAACTTGCAGTAGGATTGAAGCGTGTCGGAATTTCTCCCGGCTCTATAACCTCGTGACCGTCCCATGGATACTGCACGTTTACATACTGTGGCTTATCATATCCCTCCATTTGGATGTGTGCCGGAACCCTTATATCCTCCCAATTTTTACAGTCTGTGTTCAAAGCTGCAAAATCTGACGGTGCATCATACATATTAGAGGAATATTTAAACTTCCATATGCCATCAAGCGACACCTTAAAGCTCTCTATATTTTGCAAAAATTCAACTTCATTTGCATAATATTTATGATTAGAATGTGCTTCCACCCTGTTCTCGCCAAAAAATTCCGGTTCCTTTAATTTGTTGTAATCAAAACAATTCATAACTGTCTTTTATTGTTCCCTTCTACTATTAATATCTAATACAATTTCCTTTACATCCTCGCCCCG
The DNA here is from genome assembly GCA_964437435.1 of uncultured Roseburia sp. GTDB lineage: Bacteria > Bacillota > Clostridia > Lachnospirales > Lachnospiraceae > COE1. Next base: position 16,796 of record CAYTGS010000020.1, on the reverse strand, counting down.
AATGTATTCCAAAAGTGCCCTGCATACAAATGCGCCAAGTGCCCTGTCATTTGATGTTTCCATAAATACAAACGGAATATTCTTCTCCTTTAAAAAGCCAGCCACCTTGTCCTTAACTATTGAATTTCCAATAATAACACCATCCACTTTATTGTTTGAAATCATTCTTTCCAAATTGGAGAAGTTATTCCCGGTTGTGGTGACAAGAATAACGTCATAATCGTTAAGGGCTGCCTCCTCACATATTCCCTGCATACTGTTTTGGGGAAAGGGCATGTCACCAAGATTACAATCGCCTTGAATAACAAGTGCTATATTAAAGCTTTTATTTACTGCAAGGCCTTTTGCTATAACGTTAGGCTTGTAGTCATTCTCCTCAATATATTCTATAACACGACGCCTGGTGTCCTCACTTATGCGTCCTTTTCCCGAAATTGCCCTGGAAACAGTTGTCTTAGAAACATTAAGCGCCTCTGCCACATCTGAAATTGTAATTTTTTTGTTTTCTAGTCTGTCATTGCGAAATGTTTCCATACATTAATTCCTTTTTAACTACAAAACATCAATAAACCTCTGAAATGCCTTTTTCCCTTCTCTGTCTCTCTTATAAACACCTGCGTGCTCCAGAACCTTTCCAAACACAATGCCTACTTCTTTTTGTATAATATCCATAACGTTATTTTTAGTAATCTTATCATATTTTGGTAGGAACTCGTCAACCCAATCTGCATGTTTTTCAAGGACTTCATCTGCCCTGATATCCTTGCCTGTAACAATTGCATCAGCCAAAAGCTCAAGTTCTGATTTAAGCCTTGAAGGAAGCACTGCAAGTCCCATAACCTCGATTAAACCGATATTTTCTTTCTTAATATGATGAAGCTCTGCATGAGGATGATATACTCCCAATGGATGCTCCTTAGTTGTAATATTGTTTCTAAGCACAAGGTCTAGCTCATAGTTTCTGCCACGCTTTCTGGCAATCGGAGTAATTGTGTTATGTGGTTCACCGTCAGTCTCGGCAAAGATAAATGCAGCCTCATCAGTATACCCCCTCCACTTTGCAAGAATCACATCAGCAAGCTCTATTATTCTATTATAGTCAGGGGCGCTAAGCCTTATAACAGACATTGGCCACTTAACAATTCCTGACTTGATATCCTCAAACCCCTTTACGCTGAACTTCTTCTCAACAGGAGCCTTAGCCATTGCAAATTCATAGTTTCCGCCTTGGAAATGGTCATGGCTTAAAATAGAACCGCCGACAATTGGAAGGTCAGCATTTGAGCCAACAAAATAATGTGGAAACTGTTCAACAAAGTTAAATAGTTTAACAAATGTGTTGTGTTCAATTTTCATTGGAATATGCTGGCTGTTAAATACTATGCAATGCTCGTTATAATAAACATATGGCGAATACTGAAATCCCCACTTATTACCTTGGATTTCAATAGGAATAACCCTATGATTTTGTCTTGCAGGATGGTTAACCCTGCCTGCATAACCTTCGTTTTCCATGCAAAGCTGGCACTTTGGATATCCGCTTTGCTTTGCATTCTTTGCTGCCGCAATAGCCTTGGGGTCTTTTTCCGGCTTGGAGAGGTTTATTGTAATATCCATTTCTCCATACTCCGTATCAGCCTTCCACTTCATATCCTTTGCTATACGGTATCGCCTTATGTAATCCGTATTTTGACTGAACGTATAATACCAGTCAGTTGCGACTTTTGCGCCCTTTTCGTTGTAAAGCTTTTTAAATGTATAGATTACATCAGAGGGACGTGGCACAAGTAATCCCATAATCTTCGTGTCAAATAAATCCCTATAAACAATGCTGTCATCAGGAATAAGACCATTCTCGACCGCATAATCAAGCATCTGCTTTAAGAGCCCCTCCAAATCAAATTGTGCGGGATTTGTTATATTTGGAAGTCTTTGGGGCTCCTCATACTCCTCTAAGCCAAAAAGCTCCAAAAGTCTGTTAGTTGTATATATCTTATCGTTTTCGTCCACAAGACCAGAAACAATACCATAATTTACAAGTGTTGCTATATTTTCTGTAATCATGATTATCTTACCTTTCCTTAATTTAAATAAAATCAGTTACAACCGCCTACAATATTGCGGGACCATCACCTATCTCCACAACATAGAAATCCGCCTTATATCCAATTTTTTCCTCATAAGCCTTTCCTACATTTTCAATAAATTTTTCAACATTCCCTGTCTTAACAATACTTACAGCGCAGCCGCCAAATCCAGCACCTGTCATTCTGGCACCGATAACACCCTCCTGCTTTAGAGCCTCTGCCACAAGTGTGTCCAGCTCAATTCCCGTTACCTCATAATCATCACGGAGGGAATCGTGTGAGGCAATCATAAGCTTTCCAAACAATGCAATGTCATTATTTTTGAGTGCCTCCACAGCCTTTATCGTCCTCTGATTCTCATATACGGCATGTTTAGCCCTCTTGATTTTAACCTCATCACCAATAAGCGATTTATTAGCCTCAAACTCATCCTCTGAAAGCTCGCCTAACGACTTTATGTTAAGTTTTGTCTGAAGTGACGCTAATGCAGACTCACATTCGCTTCTCCTCTCATTGTATTTTGAGTCCCCGAGTCCACGCTTTTTATTAGTATTCAAAATAACAATCTTTGCTCCATCAAGGGATATAGGAGCATATTCATATGATAAATCCGCTGTATCAAGGAAAATGGCTGAATTCTTCTTACCCATTGCAATTGCAAACTGATCCATAATTCCACAGTTTACACCGTTATACTTATTCTCAGAAAACTGTCCGATAAGTGCCAAATCCTGGTTAGTAACATCAAATCCAAAAAGGTTTTTTAAAATAAAGCCTGTAAGAACCTCTATTGAGGCTGATGATGAAAGACCCGAACCGTTTGGAATATTTCCATAATATAAAATATCCATTCCCTTGTTAACTTTAAAGCCCTTTTGCCCAAAAGCCCATACAATTCCCTTTGGATAATTTCTCCAATCACCGGCTGTTTTCTCCTCTATATCGCCAAGCCTGCTCTCACCAACACCGCTTTCCTCAAAATTCATAGAGTAAAGGCAAAGCTTATCGTCATCCCTTAATCTTGCAACTGCATATGTACCGATAGTAAGCGCACATGGAAAAACATGTCCTCCATTGTAGTCAGTATGCTCACCTATAAGATTTACACGTCCAGGCGCAAAATAGACGTTTGCGCCCTTAGTACTTCCAAATACTTCCTCAAATTTCTTTAAAAGCTCCTGTTTAACCATTACTAATTGTCCTCCATATTGTTAATTCTTAGGTTTATATTCCTTAATTACCTGTAAAGCAGGCAATGCATTTCCGTCATAATCAAACAACGCCTGATTAGCCCATTCATTTCCACATGGACCCGCCTCCTTGATATAAGCTAGTGCTTCCTCGGTAGCCCATCCGCTTCCCGGAACCGGAATCCATGCTGGCTCCCACCAAAAAAATCCCCGTCCCTTATTCTCTGGAACATTCTCTATTGTCTTTAAAAATGCTTTTGTAAATTCACACTGCCCTTCTATTGTCATAGGGAAAGGAACCTTTGCGCAAAGCTCAGGCTTCGTAGCCATTCCCTTTCTCTCATCTGCCTTAAGGTTTTCATAATTTGCGTAATCCTCGGTTGTATGCCCCATTGAAACCTCAGCAATCACAAGCTCCTTGCCAAACTTCACTGCTATATCATTCATGTTGTAAGCCAAATCATCAAGTGTGCCATGCCAAAATGGATAATATGAAAGACCGATTATATCGAAATCCTCACCTTTATTGACATTTATATATTGGTCAAACCACCTGTTGTACAACTCGTTGTTGCCACCATTGTCAAGGTGAATCATTATCTTCGCTTTAGGACAAGTCTCCTTTACCGCTCTTATTCCTGCACTGACAAAGCGGGCAATGTTTCCATAATTAGGAACCTGCCCCTCCGGCCACAAAAGACCGTTTGAAAGCTCGTTTCCAACCTGAACCATGTCCGGTGCAACGCCTTCACCCACAAAGTTAGCCATTATTTCCTTGGTAAAATCATATACAGCCTGTTCAAGTTCTTCTACGTTAAAATTAGCCCACGCTTTCGGTTTTCTCTGTTTTCCGGGGTCAGCCCAGAAATCGCTGTAATGAAAATCAAGTAAAAATCCAAGCCCTGCCGCTTTTACACGCTTTGCAAGTCTCAGTGTAGTCTCATAATCGGTATTTCCAGCGCCATAAGGCTTTCCATCCTCTGACTTAGGATTATTCCATAGCCTTAGTCTTATGTAATTTGTATCATAATCCTTAAGTATTTTAATTAAATCATCTTCCTTGCCATTGTCATAGAATTTAGCACCCAGCTTTTCTATTTCATCAAGTGACGAAATATCCATTCCTTTGATATAGCTTAACATAAACGACCTCCGTTTTAACGTTTTGCGCAACCGTTTGCGCATCTGCTATAATCATAGCAATTTGTACATAATATGTCAATATAATTGTGGGGAAGTTGTATGTGAAAAAATGATGTGGTTTTTTTGTGATTTTTGTACAAAAGAACCCCAAGATGTGACGATCTTGGGGTTCTTGCCGTCTTTTTTATCTATTCATCTCAAGCTGAGGACCTGTAGACTGATGGTTCTTGATAATTGTATCAATTTCCTTTAAGTCTGATGAAGGAAGGTCTCCTGGGATTGTGTTCTTGACTGCTGCTGTTGCATTTCCGTATTCCATAGCCTTTCTACAATCCATATTATGTGCAAGAAGTCCATATAACGCACCGGAAATATAAGCATCTCCACTACCGATACGGTCTACAACGTCAATATTCTCATATGCCGGCTCCTGTACAAATTCATTGTTAATTGCATCATAGATACATGAGCCGAAAGAATGAACCTTTGGGGAATGAACGATACGTTGTGTAGCGGCAACAACGCTGATATTGTAATCCTCTGTAAAGCTTTTCATCATCTCCTGAACAGTTCCCTCTTTTTTAAAGGTAAGCCGTGCCGTGTCCTCTGAACAGAAAAATACATCTACATAAGGAAGAATCTGTTCTATGCACTCCTTAGCCTCCTCACCCGTCCAAAGGTTTCCCCTAAAGTTAACGTCAAATGAGATAAGCGTTCCATTTTCCTTGAAACGCTTAATCATCTCTATTGCCGTATCCCTTGTCTTCTGACCTAACGCAAGCGTAATACCTGTCGTGTGGAAGCAGCGTGTAGATTTAAACATTTCCGGTGGAAAATCATCAATTGAAATATCGGTAAATGCAGTATGCTTTCTGTCATAAACTACATTTGGTTTTCTAGGGTGGGCACCATACTCATAATAATATATACCCAACCTCGAATCCTTTGATGAATCATATACCAAATAGTCGTCGCTTACACCACAGAAACGAACCCTGTTTTGAATATATCTTCCCAAATCATTGGCAGGTACCCTAGAAATAATACCTGTTCTAAGTCCTAAAAGCGAAGTACCTGAAACCACGTTAAGTTCGGCTCCTCCAGCCTGTTTTTGGAAAGCATCACCCCTTGTCAATCGCTCATTTACAGGCGGTGACAGACGAAGCAAAATTTCTCCAAGTGCCAGCAAATCAAATTCTCTTTTCTTTATCTTATCCATAATCAGCCTCCAATTTCCAACTTATTTATGCAATTAATTATATGTAAGCTCTTACATCATTAAGTTTATCACACATTTCAGTGAAATTCTATATGTTTTTAAAAAACTTATCATTTCACAAATTTGTCACAAATGTATAACAATTGGAACACAAATTGACTTTATAGTATTAACCATAAACAATAAAACAACAGTAATTGTATTTGACAAAGAACGACAATTACTGCATAATAAATTAGATTTTGGAAGGAGATAATAATTATGTACGATAACAATCAAAATCAATCAAATTCAAATAACGGCTACCATGAATACTATTACTCATCTGGTAACTCAACTGGTCCTACCGTGGATGCAGTTCCAAAGAAAAAGAAATCAAAGGGTGGCTTTGGTAAGAAAGTTGCTTCAGTAGTTTGTCTTGGTCTTGTGTTTGGTGTAACAGCCGGAGCGGCTTTCAGCGTACCTACCTATATGACTACAAAACAGCTAAACCAAACAAAGCTTGAAATTGAACATATGCAAGAAGAATTAAATTCCACCCAAAACACTACCGAGACAGAGGAACAGCCAGCAACGCTGAATACAACAAGTGACAGTCTTTCCGCTTCAAGCGCCTCATACAATGCAGCTTCATCGTCTTCCGTATCGGCAATCGCACAAAGCTGTCTGCCAAGCGTTGTATCAATTACAAACAAAGGTGTAACAGAGGTAAGAACAATGTTTGGCACCTATCAGACAGACTCCGAAAGCAGCGGTTCAGGTATTATAATAGGTGAAAATGATACAGAGCTTTTAATAGTGACAAACTATCACGTTGTATCAGGAAGCAATGAGCTTAGCGTAGTATTCAGCTATGATGAGGACAACGAAAATCCTTCAGTTGTAAGTGCAAAGATAAAAGGTTATGATTCCGATAAGGACTTGGCAGTCATATCCGTTTCACTTGATGACGTTACAGACGAAATGCGTTCACAGATAAAGGTTGCCACAATCGGCGACTCATCAAGCCTTGTACTCGGTCAGGAGGTTGTTGCAATAGGTAATGCATTAGGATATGGGCAGTCAGTCACAACAGGTATCATCAGCGCCCTCAACAGGGAAGTCACACTGACGGATGATAACGGTGACACAATAACAAACAAGCTTATCCAGACGGACGCAGCCATAAATCCAGGTAACTCTGGCGGTGCCCTTTTAAATATGAACGGCGAGCTTATAGGTATCAACTCGGCAAAGGTAGCTTCCGACTCTGTAGAGGGTATGGGATATGCCATTCCTATATCTGACGTACAGTCAATTATTGAGGATCTTATGCTCAAGGAAACAAGAGATGTTGTTGTTGAAGCAGCCCAGGGATATATTGGAATAAGCGGAACTGATGTAACAAGCGAAATTTCGTCAACCTATGATATGCCAATGGGTATATATGTAAATTCAGTTTCAGATGACTCTCCTGCAAAGGATGCCGGACTTACAAAGGGAATTATCATTACTAAGTTTGATGGTCAAACAGTTAAGACAATGAGTGAATTAAAGAACCTCTTAACATATTACAGGGCTGGTGAAACAGTTGACATTACAGCTCAGGTTCCTAGCTCAAACGGATATGACGAGCAGGTGTTCAGTCTGACACTTGGCTTCAAGGAAAGCACAAGCGACAGTGGAAGCTCAAATTCACAGCAGGAACAGCCTTCAAACGGAAATGGTAATGGAAACTACTACTCTAATCCATTTGGAAATCTTTGGAATATGCCATAACAAAGCAGCGCAAATAAAAAAACATGGTACTTCAAGCCTAGCTTGAAGTACCATGTTTTTTTATACATAATTTTATTAGAAACAGGGCAGACTACAAATGAAAAAATTTTTTTGGAGGAAATATTTATATGAAAAAGAAATATCTATTTATCACATTATGTCTTTCATGTACCCTTTTACTTGCAGCCTGCGGAAATAAAAGCGCTACAAACGAGGGTAATGACCCTCTAACAGGTGAGGAGGCTACAGACACAAACGCAACAGATGAGATGAATGAAAATGCATGGAACGGCGACTTCACTGAATATGACACAATGCTTGCCGACGAAAATACCAATCCAAATGACATTATGGATTATATTAATACAAATATTGTCAGTGCCGCTGCCAATGACGTGGAATATTTCTTCAAAGGTCTTTTAGGTTTTGGAACAGATATCCGTGACCTAGACTTTACAAGCCTTGAAAGCAGCAGACAATATATGCCGGAGGACATGATTGCATTCACCGAGCTTATGAGACTTGAATCCGATACGCCCTCAATGGTTATGTCCGACGAGGAAAACAGGCGTGTCATCAATATGACATTATCTGAAATGCTTGAAAGAGCACTTTTATTTGAACAGCATATCGAAAAATATCCTGATAACGTGACAACAGAAGCAGCCCAAAGGCTCTATGAGGAGATTGCAACCAATGCCATTTCCGGCGGATATAATAGTACCGAGGGAGTTGCCCATTATTACAAGGGCGAAACAGATGATGTTATAAACACCGATGCTATCCAATATTACCAGCAGTTTGTAACAGCAAATCCTGATAGCAATCTCGCAAAGATTGTTGAAGAATATATCACACTCCTCAAATCAAACCAATATCAGATAAATGATAACGTTGAGGATTTCTACAAGAGCCTTTATAGCCGACTTGACGTAGACAATATCAGTGCAAATGCCAATCCAGACACCAACGAGACTGAAACACAGATTGCATATTAACCCATATTAAACAAAAAAGCCTGAAAAACCAGGCTTTTTACATAACTTATTTTGTAATAATTGTACCAACCTTTTCGCTTATAACATCTGCCGTCTTCTTAAGTGATGTTATAACAGCCTTTCCGTTTGGAACAGCTTCCAAGTAAGTGATTGCCGCATTTATCTTAGGAAGCATATCTGTCTCGCCAAACTGACCATCCTCAATGTATTTCTTAGCTTCACCTACTGTCATAGACTTGATTTGCTGCTCATTTTCCTTGCCGTAGTTCAGGCATACATAATCAACATTTGTAAGTATTAAAAGCTCATCCGCCTTTAGGTCAGAGGCAAGCTTCCCTGCAATCGAATCTTTCTCGATAACTGCTGATGCCCCCTTTAATATGTGCTGCTGCTCAATAACAGGTATTCCACCACCGCCACAAGCGATGACAACCTGATCCGCATCGGCAAGCGTCTTGATTGCTTCTATCTCAACAATATCAATAGGCTGTGGTGCTGCTACAATTCTGCGGTAGCCTTCTTCCTCTTTAACCACGTAATTTCCCTTATTGACCTCAATATCAGCATCCTCCTTTGACATATAGCGGCCTATAGCCTTCTTTGGCTCATAGAACGCCTCATCATACGGGTCTACTGTTACCTGTGTAAGGATTGTGCTTACAGGTTTTGAAATGCCACGTTTTAAAAGCTCCGATTTAAGGGAATTTTGAATATCATATCCCACATAGCCCTGGCTCATTGCAGAGCAGACACACATTGGTGCGGGCGTATAATCAATATAAATACGGCGAAGCTCGGTCATTGCCTTATGAATCATGCTTACCTGGGGACCATTGCTGTGGGTAATTGTAAGCTGGTAATCAGCCTCAACCAAATCAGCTAATGCCTTTGCAGTATTCTTAACAGCGTCCATCTGTTCAAGGATAGTTGAACCAAGGGCATCATGTCCTAATGCAACAACAACTTTTTTACTACTCATATATATATTCCTCCATTCTGGTATAATCTCAAACGATACATGAATTGTCTTAGTTCCATAATATCAGTTTTTAGTCACAATAACAAGTTTTATAATATTAAATTTATTAACATAAATACACTACTTTTCCCACCTTACCTGGAAAATATAGAACTTCAAATAATAGCTTTCATCAGCATTCCACAATATTGGATGGTCACTTGACTGTGTTCTATATTCCACCTGCCTTAAACGACAATGAACACTTTTTGCCGCTTGGGATATTATCTGGGTAAACATCTCATATTCCATAAAGTGCGAGCATGAGCAGGTAGCAAGAAATCCTCCATCACGTACAAGCTTCATTCCACGCATATTTATCTCACGATAGCCCTTTGTGGCATTTTTAACAGAATTTCTTGATTTAGTGAAAGCGGGTGGGTCAAGGATTACAACATCAAATTTTTCTCCCTGTTCCTCAAGCCTTGGAAGAAGGTCAAACACATCAGCACACTGGAATTTTACTATATCCTGCAATCCGTTTAAGTTGGCATTTTTCGTTGCCTGTTCAACTGCAAGCTCACTCGCATCAACACCTAATACGCTTTTAGCCCCTGCTATTCCTGCATTCAGAGCAAATGAGCCCGTATGGGTAAAGCAATCCAAAACCCTTGCGCCCTTACAGAGCTTTTGGATTGCAAGGCGATTGTATTTCTGGTCTAGGAAAAATCCCGTCTTCTGACCATCCTTTACGTCAACCATATATTTTACGCCATTTTCAATAATTTCTACTTCTGTATCAAACTCATCTCCGACAAACCCTTTAAATCGTTCCATTCCCTCCTGTAGTCTTACCTTTGCGTCACTTCGCTCGTAAACGCCACGAATTTTTATTCCATCTTCCGCCAAAACCTCCTTTAAGCAATCAATTATGTCAAGCTTCATCTTATCTATTCCAAGGGCAAGCGATTCAACAACAAGCACATCCGAAAACTTGTCTATTACTATTCCCGGTAAAAAGTCAGCCTCGCCGAATATTATACGGCAACTAGATATGTCTACTGTCTTTTTGCGATATTCCCAAGCTTCCCTAACACGTTTCTTTAAAAAATCCCTGTCTATTAACTGTTCCTTGTCACGTGTCATCATTCTTATTCTTATTTTGGAATTTTGGTTTATATAGCCTCTACCCAACATATATCCGTCAAAGTCCCTGACTACAACAACATCCCCATTTTTAAAGGTTCCCATTATTGTATCAATTTCGTTATCATATATCCAAAGCCCTCCTGATTTCAGGCTTCTTCCTTCACCCTTTTTTAACGTAACTATAGCTTCACTCATATACTTCTCCTTAGCTTTTTTATATATTTTACCATAATATTTTAAATCTTTCATCTATATTCTAATGTCGCCATATAATTTTAATTGGAAAATTTTTGATTTTATTTTAATTTTGTCTGTTCACTATTAATATTTTATGGTAGAATGACGATATAGAAATAAATAAGTATGGAAACATATTTATATTCCACGGATGGAGCATGATTAAATATCAGGAAAGGAAGGGATACCGTATGAGCGTAGCAGCAATTGGAACAAGTAATGTAAGTGACAACTATGCATATGTCACTTCTACAAATGAAAAAACTACTGCTGTAAATAACACAACTGATACTGAGAAAGTCACAGAGGCAGTCTCTCAGACAGGCACTAACACTACAACATCTACTACTGATGACACAGCCGTAGTATATGACAAATCAAAGCTTTCCGAAGATGACAGACAGACTATAATAGAGCAGCTTAAGGCAGATCAGGAAAAGCGTCAGTCTCAACTGACAGACTTAGTAAGCAGTATGCTTTCAAAGCAAGCCAATACATATGGCACTGCAAACAATATCTGGCAGTTTTTGGCAAAAGGTAACTTTACCGTAGATGCCGAGACTAAAGCTAAAGCCCAGGAGGACATTTCTGAGGACGGATATTGGGGTGTTACACAAACCTCAGACCGTATCGTTCAGTTTGCAACTGCACTTGCTGGCGATGATTCAGATGCACTCGAAAAAATGCGTGATGCCTTTATTAAAGGCTATAAACAGGCTGAGAAAACATGGGGTGGAGAGCTTCCAGATATTTCAAAGCAGACTTATGATGCTGTTCTTGAAAAAATTGACAAGCTTATAAAGCCAAGCTCAACTGACAACAGCCAAAATACTGTTGCTTCAACTGAAGATGGTACTGTAGTTTCAGTGAATGATTAACATTATTTAAAGTGGGTGCAACTTGCACCCACTTTTTTATTAAATACGGAGGATTACCAATGAACACCTTAAATTTAACTTTAAAGGACAACTGCCGTTTTCACTTAGGTGATGAGCCTGATGCATGGACAGCATGGTTTGATGATTCTGATTGGCAAAATGTACGGCTGCCCCATGACTGGTCGGTGGCTTTGCCTTTTTCTAAGGAATATTCAAGCGGTACCGGATACCTTGCAGGAGGCATAGGCTGGTACAGACTTCACATTACTCCTGACAAAAGTTGGCAGGGCAAAAATATATCCATAACCTTTGACGGTGTATACAAGAACAGCCGAGTATGGTGCAACAGCTATTATCTTGGCGAACGCCCAAACGGATATATCGGATTTACATATGATATTACAGAGCAATTTAATTATAATGACGAAAATATAATATGTGTCTACGTAGACCACAGGGAAATCTCTGATTCACGTTGGTATACAGGCTCAGGTATTACACGGAAAGTAACACTAACGATAAGCGAACCTGTACACGCAAAGGCTGACGGAATATTCTTCTCAACCCCAATTGTAGGCGAAAAAAGCTGCACCTATCAGGTTACAGGCGAGTTTGTAAATAGTTCAGGCAAAGAACAGGCAATAACTGTCAAAAACGTTATTTACGATACCACTGATAAAAAAGTGTCTGAAAGCACTGCCTCTGCAACTCTTAAAGCAGGTGAACAGATTATTGTCAAAACCAGTGGAACTATTGAAAATCCCAAGCTTTGGTCGCCCGAAGCACCTAACCTTTATACCTTAAAGACATTTATCGGTGATGATGAGGTTTACTGCACCAAAGTAGGTTTAAGAAGCTTTGAATTTGATGCTGACCATGGATTTTCACTTAACGGAAAGCCTTACATTTTCAAGGGTGTATGTGTTCACCATGACGCAGGCTGTCTTGGGGCTGCCGTACTTCCCGAAGTATGGTACCGCAGGCTGTTAAAATTAAAGGAAATGGGATGTAACGCAATCCGCACAAGCCACAACCCCCATATGCCAGAGCTTTATTCATTATGTGACGTACTAGGCTTTTTCATGATGGATGAAGCATTCGACGAATGGGAGGAACCAAAGAATAAATGGAGCACTGGTCATAATGTATATCCGCCAAAACATCAAGGTTACTATGTGGATTTCCCGCAGTGGCATGAAAAAGACCTTGTTGATATGATACGCCGTGACAGAAATCACCCTAGCGTAATTATGTGGAGTATAGGAAATGAGATAGACTATCCAAACGACCCCTACTGCCACCCTTCCTTTAGTACGATGACTGGAAACAACGACGCAAACAAGCCTGCTGCCGAGCGTATGTACAATCCAAAGCGTCCTGACGCAGCAAGGCTTGGAGTTTTATCAAAAATGCTTTGCCAAATTGTAAAAAAGACCGACACCACACATCCTGTCACACTAGCTTCCGCCTTTCCAGAGCTTTCAACAAAGCTTGGATTTATAGATGAGCTTGATGTGGTTGGCTATAACTATAAGGAGCATTTATATAACGAACACCACTTGGCATTTCCTGACAAACCATTTTTAGGAAGCGAGAACGGTCATTCTTATAAGGCATGGCTTTATGTGACGGACAATGAATTTATATCAGGTCAGTTTCTTTGGACAGGAATTGATTACCTAGGCGAAGCAAAGGGCTGGCCTATACACGGTTCAAGCGCAGGGCTTTTGACACTTGCAGGCTTTGAGAAGACAGGTTATTGGCGCAGACAAAGCTTTTGGAGCGACAAGCCTGTTATTCATCTTGCTACAATTCGTGAAAGTGAGAGTTGCCAGACTGCCTGGGGAGAGACATTTAGCAATGCTATATCCTGTGAATTTTCGTCTGTAAGCGAAAATTGGAATTACATGGATGGTGAGAGGGTTGTGGTTAAATGCTATACAAACCTTGATGAGATAGAACTGTTTATAAACGAAAACAGCCTTGGAAAATTCCAAAGGGATTATTATACCGACTGCATAATTGCGATAGTTGATTTTGAGGTTGGGGAGCTTAGGGCACAAGGGGTAACTGCTGACGGTGATATAATAAGCCACAGCCTCTACACCTGTGAATGTGCTGTTTCGATGGGGATAAACGACTTCCATACTGATTATTCTAGTCTGCACCAAATTGAGGTGACGCTGTTAGATAGAAATGGGCATAGGGTGTATAGCGATTCAACAATGCTTGAAGTGAATGTTGATAACGCCACTCTTTTAGGTATTGAAAATGGTGATTTGGCTGACGTGACCGAATATAGCCAAAACAGGAGACGATGCTTTAATGGACAGTTGATTGTGTATGTCTTATGTGATAATGAAAATACTGGAGAGAAAAAAGTTACCATAACAGGTGGCAACATAATGAAACAGGAAATAAAATTATAGTAAAATAGGAAACGCAGATTGGCGGTGCTAATCTGCGTTTCCTATTTTTACCTTTACAACCAATTGTAGTTATTTACATCCCCATGCTCTCATAATGCCTAATCCCTCTATAAAACACAAATCTAGCTATGGCAAAAAAAGCAATACTAACGCCAACAAGCGACACTAAAAACACCATAAAATGTTCGCCTTTAAGAATTTGTACTGGAATCACACATATAAACGCATATGGAATGACAAATAACAATATCATTTGGATAGCCCACGGATATATCTCAATTGGGTATTTTGCATACTGTCCGATATTGGCTGCGACATATGGTATTGTTGTCCTTCCACCAGAATCATACCAAAAGACAATACTATTCCAAATCAAATAAACCGACATACACAAAACTGTTCCGCAAAAAATGAAAACTATGCTAAGTACAACTGATTGTATATTAAGCATATTCAACTTATTAAGTAAAATTGGCAGGCATACCGCCCCCACTGCAAACTCGCTTATTCCCTGAAGTCCCATTCCATAGGAGAGCACTTGGAACAATGCCGAAATTGGGCGAGACAATATACAATCAAATTGACCGTTAAATACCATCTCCGGTATTTCCCATATCCCATTAAATAAAATACTGCACAATCCCTGAGCAATAAATAAAAATGCCATTATCAGATATATTTCCTCTCTTTTCCACCCTGCAATATCAGGGATATTGCTGTAGATTACAAAAGGAATAGCCATACTCAAAACTTTTGTGAGCACTCCGGATATAAGCATCATCCAAAAATTCACAGGATATTCCATCTCTGTTTTTATATATTGCTCCTTCATTTTTAGAAAAATTCTCAACATATCCATCAGCCCCCTGCTATCGTCATATTCTTGCGTGCACAACCATAGATTGCACAATGAAGAACCAACAAAATCAAAATCCATATAATCTGAACCAAGAATACCTGTGCATTTTTCATCGGAAGAGTCTGTCCTAAAAGCACTGAAATCGGAACCTGCAGCATATATGGGAACGGCGTATAATATGTAATTGTTTTAAGCCAATTTGGGAACATTACTACCGGTATTAACGAGCCTGAAAAGAAATCAAACAGAGCATTTCTAGTCCAAGCAATTCCTAAATATCCTGTCGAGAAAAAGCAAAACAGGCTAAAAACATCAATCATCAACATTCGTAATAATATTGACAATATAACGCAGGGGATAAACATAAGTACCGAGGTAACATTTGGAATTTCAAGGTAAGCTCCAAAACAAAGGAAGCCTATCAATACAATAACTGTGTTGAATATTCCCTGCACCAAAACCGCACCTGTCATCTCAGAAATAGATTGTACGAGGAAAGATGTCGGTCTGATACAACGTGCAACAACTGTTCCTTGTTTTATCTCCCTTGCCAATGTGTTTTCGCTAGACCAGCTTAAAAGGTTGCTCAATGCAAATGCCACCAAAATATAAGAAAACATTTCAGGACGGCTCATCGTACCGATTTCCCCACTTTGCTGTTTGTAAAGAGCACCCCAAAGGAGATATTGCCCCGCCAACAAAACAATTGGCGATAAGAGGTTTAATAAAAAACTCGTTTTATAGTACATCTGGCTTTGGAGTGAGATTGAAGTTAATTTCAAAAAATTTTTCAATGTGTCTCCTCCTTTGAGAATATTCTAGATACAACCTCGTCAATATCCGGCTCTTGGATAGTAATATCTTCTATTTCAAACGCTTGTGATACTGCATTTAAAACCTGCTCTGAGGAATACTGTTCTGTTCGGTATATGATTTTTGTCATTCTCCCCTCTACCGATATACGTGCCAATGGCAATAGTGATTGTATTGGTTTTCGCTGTTGTCCTGCTACTTTCACCATTTTATCCTTAACGTATCTGTGCTTTAACTGTTCCAGCGTACCATCATAAATTATTTTTCCCTGCGACAATACAATGGCATCATCGCATATTTCATCAATATCATCCAAATCATGGCTTGTCAGGAATATACTTATTCCTTTTTCCTGATTCATTTTTCTTAGAAACGTCCTAATCGTGTGTTTGACATTGATATCTAGTCCAATTGTCGGCTCGTCCAAAAATAAAAGCTTCGGCTCATGGAGAAAAGCCAACCCTATATCCGCCCTCATTCTCTGCCCCAAAGATAATTTTCTAGCAGGAGATGCCAAAATTGGTTCAAGATTTAAAAGCTCCACAATCATATCAAAGTTTTTCTTGTACGTATCTTTGTCAAGCTGGTATAACGTCTGAATGGCATTATAACTTTCTATAACCGGAATATCTATCCATAGATTTGATTTTTGACCAAACACCACTCCTATTTCACGCAGATATGATTGACCAGCAGTTTTAGGATTTTTCCCAAACACCCTTACCTCTCCCTCAGTGGGTGTCAATATACCTATCATAGTCTTAATCAAAGTGGATTTACCTGCACCGTTTTCCCCGATACACGCCAACGCCTGACCGTCATGTGTATGAAAGCTTATTTCATTAAGTGCCACTTTTTCCTTCCACTCTGTATGGATAAGATTTTCCATCGCTCCTTTAAGCCCAGGTTTCTTCACGTTCACACGATATACTTTCTTTAGTTTATTTACCTCAATCATAAGTAATTATTCCTTTCATTTGTAAATATGTATTATACATCTTTGCTGCAAGGAATACAAGCACAATCACCCAATATCAGGCTCATCCTTTAATTCTATAACCCCTGTGCTCTTGCCCTC
>CAYTGS010000019.1:13739-20916 GCA_964437435.1 uncultured Roseburia sp. | reverse complement strand
CCAAAAAGCATTTGCGGCTTCATTGTGGGAATTGTAATATAAATCATTTCCTGAAAACGGTTCTTAACCCCGTCTATGGCTGCCGCCTCATAAATTTCCTCATCAGCGTTAAGTATACCTGCAAGCATTGCAAGGAAACCTACACCCATGCTCGACCACAGCGCTACTATAATAATAATCGGCAATAGATACCTGCTGTCTACGAGCCATATTATAGGAGAATCAATGGCACCTATCCTCATAAGGAAGCTGTTCAAATATCCCATTTGATCGCCTGAGAAGATGATTTTCCAAAGCACCGTCATTGATGCCGCACCAGTCATACTCGGTGAGTAAAATATAACAGTCAGTATGGTTCTTGGAACAGAGCTAAGCTGTGCCAACGCCCACGCTACAAGGAAAGAAAGTATGTAACCGCCCGGTCCTACGATAATTGCATAGATAATTGTATTAGGCAGTACCTTCTGCATGAATATATCATCCGCAGTCAAAAGGTTTATATAGTTGAGAAATCCTTTGAAAGTGGGTGTCTGGATTGTGTCATAGCTTGTGAATGATAAGGCTATCGCCACAACCATAGGTATTATGATAAATGTTGTAAACAATATAATGTAGGGAGCTAAGAAGCCATATGCCGCTTTGTTGGCGTGTTCTCTTTTGGCTGCTTTAGTTTTCTTTGCCATTTATTTTCCCTCCTTACATTTTTCTATAATATCCTTAACCTTCTCAACTGTGGGAACTTCGTATTCCTTAACTGTCTCTCCGTCCTCAATATAACCAAATTCCTCAAGCTTTCGCTGTGTCTCCCTTGTGACGCTCTTTTGCGCATCGTCAAGGGCTTCCCTCACTGTTGAGCTTTTTGTTCCTAAAACTACAGTGTTGTAGGCATCGGAAAGCTCACGTTCAACCATGTAGCTTGCAAGTGCCCTTGGTGCCTCTAACGTCCAGTTAAGCTGTTCAAGAATTACCTCCTTGTCGTCGCTGTCCCACGGAAGCTTTGCAAACGCCTCTGCATTAGCCGTATTCCAATAATATTCATCACCGTATGTAATCTGTAGTCTCTGACCAAATTCCGCCTGAACGTCAGCACTTGACCACCACTTTACAAATTCCCATGCCTGTTCTTCACGCTCCGGTGTGGAGTTAAAGAGGAATGTGGCTTCCGCACCTGCTGATGAATATCTCATGATTTCACCGTCCTCGTTCTCAACACCAGGAATAAGGGCAACGCCCCACGAGCCGTCAATTTCAGGTGCCGCATTTGAAATCATGTTATAAGTTCCAAAGTCCGAAATTCCTATAGGATAATCCCCATTTCTAAAATGCTGATAGAAGTTTGGAACATCCTTTGGAAGATTGTAAATCGTAAATAAATTGGTAAGCCTTGTAAATCCCTCCACCATTGCCTCGCTTGTAAGCGTTGCATTGTCAACAGTTCCGTCATATAGACTTGCACCGCTTTGGAATAGTATAGGCGTTGTATCGAGGAAGGTCTTCATACCAACCGTTCTAGCAGTAGGATAATAGAAGTTGAGTCCACGCATCTGTAAGTCAGGGAGCATTGCCTCCACGTCATCCAAGGTTTGGGGAACTTCAAGTCCAAGCTTATCCAATATATCTTTTCTATAAAACATTACCTGGAAGTTCATTGTCTCAGGTATTGCATATATGCTCTCACCTATTACATAGGGCATTATCATACCTGCATTGTAACGCTCCGCCACTTCCGCAAAATCGTCAAATTCCGTTAAATCCTTAAGTGCGCCTCTTATACCAAGCTCAAAAGGTATAGAGTAGTTAACGCCTGTTGCAACGTCAGGCGAATCACCTGAAGCGTTGGCAAGGACAAGCTTTGTCTGGTCAGGCATAAGTGAAAGGTCTACCTCTATTCCGGTTTCAGGAGTAAACTCCTCGTTTATCATCTGCTGCATAATTTCAAGGTGCTGTCTTGAACGGTTTACCGATACCTGCAAATGTTCAGGGTTTGTGTTTGTTGATGAATAAGCCTGCTCTCCAAACGAGGTGAAAAATCTCACTATTCCAAGCCATGCCTTTACAATTATATTTTTGTGCTTAGGAAGCTGTGACTTTGAGCCATCCTGATAAAGATAAATACTGTCTAGCGAAAAGTCATTTCCGTTTAAGCTGTCTATTAGGTTTGCAAGGTGCTGGTTTACTGATGAGGTGCTGGTTGCAAGCTCATCAATTCTATAAATCAATTCATCAGGCTTCTTTGCAAGGCTCCTAAGCTGATTAGAGGCGATTGTAACTGATGAGAAAGCTGCAATCTTTTTCTTTCCCGGATTATACTGGAGGGCATTTGCCATAACTGCGTCAAGCTCATCTGCCCACCCGATAAGCGTATCCCCTATTCCAGGGATGTATGTTTCCAGGGAGAAGTCCCTGTATTTATCCTTGTTAGTACCTGCTACCTTTGTAACTTCAAGGGAAAGGTCATTGACATTGCTCATTACCCTCTCCACCGTCTCTAATGCCTCCCTTATAGGCTCCATGCTTATCTGCATTGATATTTCATGGGTTCCCGCTGTCAAGGGTATGCTTATTTTATTTCCGTCACCGTCCACCATTGTATATAGCTCATACTTTTTCTCATATGCAAAAGCGTGGTTTGCAAACTCCGTATTAGGTATTTCACCATCTATCGTTATATTCATAAATACTGGGAAATCAGACTTATCACCCTGACTATAATGGAAAGCAATATAATAATTTCCTTCCGCCGGTGCTTCAAAGCTGTAGCTTATCTTTTGCCCTCCGTCGCTAAAAGATGTAGAGTCTATTGTGTTAAGCACCCTGTCTCCTGCCTGGTAAGGCGAAAGGTCCGGGTCGTACTCACAGGTGGCATGGATTGAAGAATCGTTTCTATATGTAAAATCCTCTGCCTGAATTTCTATGAAATTATTTCCCTCTGCTGTCTGGCTTCCCGTGTACTGTGCCACAACAGGTTTTGAATTAAGGTAAATATTTCCAAGTAAAACAGTTCCCTCTCCAAGGCTTATTGATAACGTGTTTTCACCCTTTTGAAGCTCTATTCCGAGGGGCTGTGTATATCTGTAGGTCGAGTCACTGATATATTTATTTTCCCATTCATAAACCTTATCAGGCATACTAACAACTTCGTTTCCATAGCTGTCATATATCTTTTCAGACTTTGCCGTCCATTTGCTTTCAAGCACCTGCTGTCTCAGCTCATAAAATGAATATTCACCGTTTACCATTATCCCCATTTCAACCGGAAGTATGGAATCGCTGTTTGCAAGGTAGTCAAAGCTCATATAATAAACTGCCGACTCCGCAACGTCTATAGTAAGCTCTGCGGTTCCCTTTTCACCTAATGAAAGGACTTTTGCGCTGTCAGAATAGCCATATGTATCATTGGTCAGTTGGGAGTCACCGCCTGCATAAATGTCATTAATGTCATAAATTTTTGATGTGCCCTGGTAATCACTCAAGGTATAACCTGCACTTACTTTTGTATAACCATTATCAAGTCTCTCGTTTGAGTAGCTTTCAGAAGATGTTGAGGTTATGGCTGACTGTGTGGTATCGGAGCCTTCTGCACTTACATTAAGTGTTGGAAGAACTGATGCTATCACACATACCGCCATTCCAAGTGCCGTCACACGTTTTGCCAGAACTTTAAATTTATTCATTGATGACACGACCTTTCTTATTATTAATTGAATATAATTCGTTAAGGTTTATTCATTTTAATTTTGAGTTAATTGTTTTAGTCAAATATGTATGTTTTTAACTTACGCTATATTAATGAAAAAGTCAAGATATATTATAATTGGTTTTGTATGCTTTTTAGCCCAATTTCCTTGATTTTACAAGGTTTTTATGGCATTTTGTTACTATGCGCCAAATTTTAAGTGTATATTTTATGTAATTTATACAATCATGCGTTTTCGTTAAAATTATATCGAATTTTTGATTATTTTAGTATTGACTTTAATTTTAGCTCTCACTATACTAAAGTAATAATGGGTTATGATTTTAGTTAATTCTAAACAATAAAAGATTGTATAAAGGAACCTACAAGCAGAAAGGAAGAACACGATATGTTGTATTTTCGTTCTATCGGAGAAGCTGAAAATGTTTTTAAAGCACTTAGTACACCTATGCGATTAAAGATTATGGAAATGATATATGAAGATGACTCACTTAGCATGAATGATTTAGCAGAAGCGCTCGGTCTTACCAACGGAGCTATTTCCATGCACGTCAATAAACTGGAGGAAGCAGGGCTTGTAAGGATTAAAGTTACTTCCGGAAAGCGTGGCACAATGAAGATTGTTCGCCCAAGATATGACAGGCTTATGATTGACCTTGCACCGGTTAAGGAGGCTAGGCACTGCTATACCGATGATATCAGGGTTGGATATTATACCGCCTGTCATGTGACACCTACCTGTGGTCTTGCAACGAGTAAGGAAATTATAGGTTCGCTGGATGACACAAGGGTATTCTCATTCCCCGACAGATTTCAGGCTGGAATTTTATGGTTTGCAAGCGGATATGTGGAATACAATTTGCCTAATCATCTCCAGGCAGGACAGACCCTTACAGAGCTTCAGATTTCATTTGAGATTTCATCTGAATGTCCCGATACGAATGAGGACTATCCCTCTGATATTTACTTTTCAATCAATGGGAAAAATCTCGGAATGTGGATAAGCCCCGGTGATTACGGTGGAAGAAGTGGATATGTTTCACCAGCATGGTGGCCTGAACCGTTAAATCAGTATGGTCTTTTAAAGACGCTTATCATTAACAGTGACGGCTGCTTTATGGACGGTACCAATAAGCTTTCAGACACAACTATACAGGATTTGAATATTGATTATAACAGCTACATAACGCTTCGCTTCGAGGTGCCAAGGGAAACTGCCAACTGTGGGGGCTGTACTCTTTTTGGAGAGGATTTTGGGGACCATAATCAGGCGATTAGGATTAAGGCATATTATGATGAAGAAAAAACAGTGTAGGGCAATACCTACACTGTTATTATTCCTGCCGCACCTAATAATATTACGATTACGCCAAGCACTATTCTGTACCAGCCAAATATCTGGAAGTCATGCTTTTTTATGTAGTCCATTAGAAATCTAATTACAAACACTGACACTACAAATGCCACCAACATTCCTGTTAGCAGCACCCCTGCCTCTAGTGCCGTGAATGAAAGCCCAAATTTTACTATTTTGAGCAGGCTTGCACCGAACATTACAGGAATTGCAAGGAAAAATGTAAACTCTGCCGCCACACTTCTCGATACCCCGATTAGGAGAGCCCCTACGATTGTTGCCCCTGAACGCGAGGTGCCTGGAAAGATTGCTGCAATAAGCTGGAAAATTCCTATTATGAAGGCTGTCTTAAAGCTTATATCAGAAAGCTTTCTAATTTTTGCACGCTTTCCTTTGTTTCTTCGCTCAACCACGATAAATGCAATACCAAATATAATCAAGGCAAGTGCAACGGGGATTGCATGATAGAATAGCGCCTCAAATACATCATCAAACAAAAGTCCCACTACTGCCGCCGGTATACAGGCAACTATTATCTTAAGCCAAAGCATTATCTTATCCATCTCGATTACCGGCTTCGTTTTATCTTTGAATTGAAATGGAAAAATTTTGTTCCAAAACAATATCACTACCGCCATAATTGCACCGAGCTGGATTACCACAAGGAACATTTCAAGGAACTCTGGTGTACAGTCAAGACTTACAAACTCGTTTAAAATTATCATGTGCCCGGTACTACTTATGGGAAGCCATTCGGTAATCCCCTCCACAATACCAAAAAGTATTGCCTTTAAAAGTTCTATCATCCTGTAAAATTTCCTTCCTGATATTTATTATCTGTATTCGCTTTCCACGAATTTTCTAAGAGCCACCATGGCACGTTTAACCTTCTCTGTCTCAATGCAATAAGCCATTCGGAAAAATCCGGGGCATCCAAATGAGTCACCCGGCACTAATACGAGGTCGTATTTCATCGCCTTCTGGCAGAATGAAATTGAATTTTCCTCAAGTGCCTTGGGGAATATGTAAAAGGTTCCGCCAGGTTTTACAACCTCAAATCCGAGACTTACAAGCTCATCATATATGATGTTCATGTTTGTCTCGTATACTGATAGGTCGGATGTAAGCCCTAAGACTTCTGCTACTGCTATCTGTATGATAGAGGGAGGGCAATTATGACCTATTCCCCTTGAAATCTGTCCGCACATTACTGAAATAAGCTCTCCATCGGTGCATTTGGGGTTAGCTGCAACATATCCTAGACGCTCGCCCGGTATTGACAGCGATTTAGCAAACGAGTAGCATGACAAGGTATTATCATAAAATTTCGATATATATGGCGAATCTACACCAGCAAATATTATATCTCTATATGGCTCGTCTGAAATTATAAATATGTCATGTCCGTATTCTTTCTGTTTTGCCTCCAACACTAAAGCAAGCTTTTTTATTGTATCTGTTGAGTAAACTGTTCCAGACGGGTTATTGGGTGTATTTATGAGTACCGCCATTGTCTTTTCATTAATAACCTTTTCAAGCTCGTCAAAGTTTATCTGAAAATTTTTTGTATCGGCAGGGACTACCTTTAAGACGGCTCCTGTCTGATTTACATAATGGTTGTACTCTGGGAAATATGGGGCGAAGGTTATTACTTCATCGCCTAGGGTTGTGACTACTCTTACCGCATGGGCTACTGCGCCTGCGGCTCCTGTTGTCATAAATATATGCTCTGCTGTGTAATCCATATCAAATTTTTTATTTAAAAAGTCTGCGAATTTCGCACGGACTGACGGTATTCCCTGTGATTGGCTGTAGCCGTGGAGTTCCATTGTGTCCTTTGTCTGTAATAGTTCTATCATTTTATCTGTAAACTCCTGTGGTACTGGGACTGAGGGGTTTCCGAGGCTGAAATCAAATACGTTTTCACTGCCTATTTCCTTTGCACGTCCTGTTGCCCACTCTGACATTTGCCTGATTACTGATTTAGCGCCAAGCATTTCTTTGTATTTTTGTGATATCATGTTGCACCTCCGTGTGATAAATTTCTGTAAATATGTGTTTATATATAATACGGCAAATGCACAAATAAAACTTTCCTGCTCGCTGACACAGTCTCGCGATAAAGT
>CAYTGS010000019.1:5930-13639 GCA_964437435.1 uncultured Roseburia sp. | reverse complement strand
CTGACACAGTCTCGCGATAAAGTTTTATTTGCGACCTTGCCTCTTTGACATAATCTGTTGTTAAAAAAATAAATTATTCATGTTTTGGCTCGTTGAAGAAGTCATGTATATTTTCCGCAACATTTGCCGTAATACCTGGCACTTGTGAGATTGTCGAGGTATCGGCTTTTCTTAGTTCCTCTATTGATTTAAAGTATTTCATTAGGGCTTTGCGGCGGGTTGGTCCGACACCTGGAATTTCATCTAGGACGGACTGAACTTGGGCTTTGCTTCTTAGCGAACGGTGATAGGTTATTGCAAAGCGGTGTGCCTCGTCCTGTATTCGAGTTATTAGTTTAAAGCCCTCGCTGTTTTTATCTATGGGTAGTTCTTGGTTATTAAAATAAAGTCCTCTTGTGCGGTGATTGTCGTCCTTTACCATACCACAGACGGGGATTGTTATTCCCAGCTCATCTAATACTTGGAGGGCTATGTTTACCTGTCCTCTGCCTCCGTCCATTAAAAGCAAGTCTGGGAATTTAGTGAAGCTTCCAAACTGTTCATCATCCCCTGTGGCATTTAGCTTTTCCTTTTCGTCAAGTCCATGCTTAAAGCGCCTTGTCAGAACTTCATGCATACAGGCGTAATCGTCGGGTCCCGCAACGGTTTTCATTTTGAACTTTCTATAATCGCTGCGTTTTGGCTTACCCTTTTCGTATACAACCATTGAGCCTACATTTGCAAAACCGCTCGTATTGGAGATATCAAAGGCTTCCATTCGTGCAAGTCCCTTTATTCCCAGGATTTCCTCTATCTCCTTTACGGCTCCGATTGTACGCCCTTCCTCACGCTTTATACGCTCCCTGTCCTGGCTTAGTACTAGCTGTGCATTTCTTGATGCAAGCTCTACCAACCGTTCCTTTGAGCCTTTCAGGGGTACTTTTATCCTGACTCTTGAGCCTTTTTTAACAGTAAGCCACTTTTCAACAAGCTCCATATCCTCTATCTCGTCCTGAAGCATTATTTCCCTTGGTATAAACGGTGTTCCAGCGTAGAACTGTTTTACAAAGCTTGACAAAATCACCCCCGGCTTAGGCTCTTCTATCTGTGCCATGTAGAAATGCTCCCTGCCGATTAGCTTTCCGTTTCTTAGGAAAAATACCTGGACTACTGCATCGTTTCCGTCTATTGCAAGTGCTATGATGTCCTTATCCTCGCCTATGTTGTCTGACATTTTCTGAGTCTCGGCTACCTTCTTTATATTTTCAATTAAATCCCTGTATCTAATTGCCTCCTCAAATTCCATGTTGTCAGATGCCTGCTGCATTTTGTCCTTTAATTCCTTTATTATGGGCTGTTGCTTACCGTTTAAAAAGTCAATCGCTTTTTCCACGTTTGCCATGTACTCATCCTTATTAATGTTTCCCTGACATGGAGCAAGGCACTGTCCTATATGGTAATTCAGGCAGGGACGCTCCTTATTAAAATCCCTTGGGAGCTTCCTGTTACAGGTTCTTAGCTTATATAGCTTATTAATCAAGTCAATGCTTTCCTTAACGCCGCCATTTGTAAATGGTCCGAAATATTTTGCCTTGTCCTTTTTCATCTGGCGCACCATTATAACCCTCGGATAATCCTCGTCCACTGTCACCTTTATATAGGGATATGTTTTGTCATCCTTTAAGAGGGTATTGTATTTCGGGCAGTGCTCCTTTATAAGGTTGTTTTCAAGCACAAGCGCCTCAAGCTCCGAATCCGTCACAATATACTCAAACCGTGCAATAAGGGACACCATCTTATCAATCTGGGGTCCCCTGCCTATGTTTTCCTTAAAATACGAGCGGACACGGTTATGCAAATTCACTGCCTTTCCCACGTACAAAATTGCATCATCCGCATCATGCATTATATAAACCCCCGGCTTATTTGGGAGTTTTTTTAATTCTTCCTTTACGTCAAAAAAATTGTTTTCCTGGCTCATTACCTTGACCTTTAATTACTCCGTCGGACGCCGGTAAAACCTGCCCGACAGCTCCTCAGTCTTTATTATATTTATAAATGCAGACGGGTCAACCTCTTTCACCGTAGTTAGAACCTTTTTACTCTCCTCTCCGGACACTACAGAATAGACGATACTGCGCTCCTTATGCTCATAGGAGCCTTCACCGTCAAGCACTGTAGCACTATGGTTGCTGACCTTATATATTGCATCACAAATTTCCTTTGCATGGTTTGTCACTATGAAGATAGTCTGTTTTTGGTATCTCTTGTACATTACATGAAGCACCTGTGTTGAGGCATATTGGAAAATTATGGAATACAGCGCCTTGTCCCATCCAAACATAATACCCGCTGCGGATATTATCACAATATTTATTCCCAACACCAAATTCCAAGAATCCATTCCAGTCTTTTCCGAAAAGTATATGGAAATAAAATCCGTCCCCCCTGTGGTAGCGTCCATCATAAGGCAAAGACTTATTACAAATCCGTTAATCATTCCTCCAAATATACTTATAAGGAGCGTATCATAGGTAATGACGTGTGCCGGAATAATATCCGTCAGCACACTTGTCAGCACAATCATAAGGCATGAATATAGCGTAAATTTCTTCCCTATAAATCTAAAGCCTATATAAATCGGCACTGCATTAAGAATAAGGTTTATCAATGTATAGGGAAGCGTAATTCCTAAAAACTGCTCAGCAGCCCTCTGTATCAATATGGTAAGACCTGTAGCCCCTCCCGGATACAAGCCTCCCGTCCTAACAAAGGTCTTAATGTTCACCGCCATAATCACTGCTGCAATACAAATAACAATTATACGTTTACTATCTTTTTTTAAATCAAAGCTCATGACCAGCCTCTACCTATCATTCACATTCTGCTCCCAAGCCGAACCAAACTGTGAATATTCATTACTATCTGAATTATTATCTCCATTGTTTTTATCCGAGCCATCGTCTGACTTTGGCTCTGCCTGTGGCTGTTGCTGTTGCCATCCCTCAGGCTGCTGATAATACGGATTGTTTTTTGGCTCATATGGTCTCGTCCATATAGGCTGTTCTGGCTCTTTTTCAGGCTCCTGTGGCTTTTCAAGCGAAACAGTCGGGGTTTCATTATTTTCGTTTTCCTTAGCATCCTCCTTTGGCTTCTCCTCAGGCTCAGGAAGTCCCTTTGCCTCACGGTATATCTTCATAAATTCCTTACCCGTGATTGTCTCCTTAACTATAAGGTGGTCGGCTATCTTATCCATAACCTCCCTGTTCTCACGGAGAAGTCCGAGTGCCTCACCGTAACACTCCTTTAAAATGCTCATTACTTCGTTGTCAACCTCTGCCGCCGTCTGGTCAGCGCAGTTCATTGAACTTCTTCCTTCAAGATACTGGCTCTCAACCGTTTCAAGCCCCATAAGGCCGAAACGCTTACTCATACCGTATCTTGTGACCATTGAACGTGCAATTCCTGTAGCCTTCTCAATATCATTTGAGGCACCTGTCGTAACAGTATCAAACACAATTTCCTCTGCTGCACGTCCACCAAGCAAGCCTACTATCATATCATGAAGCTCTGCCTGTGAATTAAGATATTTCTCGTCCTCCGGCACATGCATAACATATCCCAAAGCACCCATTGTACGGGGTACAATCGTAATTTTCTGAACCGGCTCTGAATTTTTCTGGAGAGCACTTATAAGAGCATGACCTACCTCATGGTAAGATACAATCTTGCGCTCCTCCTTGCTCATAATACGGTCTTTCTTCTCCTTACCTACAAGGACTACCTCTACTGCACTGAATAAATCCTTCTGACTTACAAATTCCCTGCCCTCTTTAACGGCATTGATAGCCGCCTCATTTATCATATTTGCAAGGTCGGCACCAACTGCACCGCTTGTTGCAAGGGCTATTTCGTCCAAGTCAACCGTTTCATCCATCTTGACGTCCTTAGAGTGAACCTTAAGGATATTTACACGTCCCTTAAGGTCTGGCTTATCAACGATAATACGCCTGTCGAAACGTCCTGGTCTTAAAAGTGCCTTATCGAGAATTTCAGGTCTGTTGGTTGCTGCAAGGATTATAATTCCTTTCTTACCGTCAAAACCGTCCATCTCTGACAACAACTGATTAAGGGTCTGTTCACGCTCCTCGTTTCCACCGCCATACTTAGAATCCCTGCTTCGTCCGATAGCGTCAATCTCATCTATAAAAATAATACATGGTGCGTTTTTCTCAGCTTCCTTAAACAGGTCACGTACACGTGAGGCACCGACACCCACGTACAGCTCTATAAAGTCTGAACCTGCAAGTGAGAAAAACGGCACGTGCGCCTCTCCTGCAACAGCTTTTGCCAACATTGTCTTACCTGTTCCGGGAGGTCCTACGAGAAGTGCACCCTTTGGAAGCCTTGCACCAATTCTTGAATATTTCCCAGGATTGTGGAGAAAGTCAACCACCTCCTGCAATGATTCCTTTGCTTCATCCTCACCAGCCACGTCCTTAAAGGTAATTCCTGTCTCTTTCTGAACATAAACCTTGGCATTGCTTTTTCCCATGTTGAAGGCTCCGCCACCAGTCATCTTCCTAAAAAGCAGGCTTAAAAGTCCCCACATTAAAAGTATAGGAACTATATAATACAATAATGAAAGAATTATTCCCGAACCGTCAGGAACAGTACCACTCACCTCAACCCCTGCATCAAGAAGCCTCTGGGTAAGTGTGTCATCATCCTCAACCTTTCCGGTTACATACGTTACCTTGGGATATACAAAAAGACTGTTTTGGTTACTTTGTGATGAGCTCGATGTTACCGGGGTGATATCTATTTGGCTCGACTCTATCTTTACCGATTCCACCTTTCCATCATTGAGCATATCAATAAATTCATTGTAGGGTATTTCCACAGTTGTAGCGCCGGAAACCGCCCTTGTAAAATAGCTTATACATAAAAGGGAAAGCACTGCCGCAATTATCATTATTATAAGGCTCTGCTTCTTCGGATCCCTGCCATTGTTACCGTTTCCGTTTCCATTGCCATTTCCGTTACCGTTTCCCCCATTATTACGGTTTGAATTATTATCAAAATTATCGAACTGGTTATTGTCCATTAGATTATGGTATCCTTTCTAAAATATATTGCGTTGTTTTTCGCATTAAGGACTTGTTCTTAAAATACAAATCAATTATAATTATAGAGATTAGAGGTTTATAAATCAACAACTACTTTGTGAAAAATTAGAAAAGTTTTTCTAAAGGCAAAAAAAATGTAGCTTTTTACGGTATTACGTTGTACAATGGTTAAATATTGTGTTTTGATTTAATTAATAATATGAAAGGATAAGGTTATGCCAGTTAAATATGTATTTGTAACCGGCGGTGTAGTTTCCGGACTTGGAAAGGGAATTACAGCCGCATCACTTGGTAGGCTTCTCAAAGCAAGAGGTTATAAAGTAACCATGCAGAAGTTCGATCCATATATCAATATCGACCCCGGAACCATGAATCCCATCCAGCATGGTGAGGTTTTCGTTACGGATGACGGTGCAGAGACTGACCTTGATTTGGGTCATTATGAGCGTTTTATAGACGAGAGCTTGGATAAAAATTCCAACGTAACTACAGGTAAGGTTTATTGGACTGTCCTTCAAAAAGAGCGACGCGGCGATTACGGCGGAGGCACCGTTCAGGTTATACCCCATATTACAAACGAAATAAAGAGCCGTTTCTACAGGAACTTCACCGACCCCGATACACGTATCGCCATTATTGAGGTGGGCGGTACCGTAGGTGATATCGAGAGCCAGCCCTTCCTAGAGTCAATAAGGCAGTTCCAGCATGAGGTCGGTCATGAGAATGCGATTTTAATTCATGTAACACTCATTCCTTACTTAAGCGCTTCACAGGAAATGAAAACTAAGCCTACACAGGCAAGCGTAAAGGAATTACAGGGAATGGGAATTCAGCCTGATATTATCGTGTGCAGAAGCGAGCATCCTCTTGACCAGGGTATAAAGGACAAGATTGCACTTTTCTGTAACGTGCCTAATTCACATGTTCTGCAAAACCTTGACGTACAATATTTATATGAAGCTCCCCTTGCTATGGAAAATGAACACCTTGCAGAGGTTGCCTGTGAGTGCCTACACCTTGACTGTCCTACCCCCGACCTTACAGATTGGAAAAAAATGGTAGAGGATTTAAAAAGCCCCACGCAGGAGGTTGTTATTGCATTAGTCGGAAAATATACTCAGCTCCATGACGCATACATAAGCGTTGTAGAAGCGCTAAAGCATGGCGGTATTCCACAACATGCCACTGTAAATATACGCTGGGTTGACTCCGAACAGGTGAATAAGGGTAATGTGGCTAAAATATTAGATGGTGTTGACGGTATACTCGTTCCCGGCGGTTTCGGTGATAGGGGTATAGAGGGTATGATAGATGCAATTAAATACGCCCGTGAAAACAATATCCCTTTCCTTGGATTATGTCTCGGTATGCAGCTTTCCATTGTGGAATATGCAAGGAATGTAGCGGGCTTAAATGACGCCCACAGCATTGAGCTTAATCCTAGCACGACCCACCCTGTAATTGCACTTATGCCTGACCAAAACGGTGTCGAGGATATAGGCGGTACATTAAGGCTTGGTTCTTATGAGTGCCACCTTGATAAGACCTCTAAGGCTTATGAACTCTATGGCAATGAGATTATACATGAGCGTCATAGACACCGCTACGAGGTTAACAATGATTATCGTGCGGTTCTCACGGAAAAGGGCATGCTCTTATCAGGTCTTTCTCCAGATGGGCGTATTGTCGAGATGGTTGAAATTCCTTCTCATCCATTCTTCCTTGCGACACAGGCTCATCCAGAGCTTAAGAGCAGGCCTAACAGACCTCATCCATTATTCAAAGGACTTATAGAGGCTGCCATTAAATACAAGAACCAAAAATAAAACAGACAGATTACAAAATACACCGGCTTTTAGTCAAAGCCGGTGTATTTTTATTAACTATTTACTTAGTTCTCTATGTCTGAATTATTTTGATTTGCAAGTTTTTTCTCACGGTGCTTCTTGTACATCTCATATCCTGTTGCTCCAAGGATTGCGATTATAATAAGCCACCACCAAGATATTCTTTCCTCACCTATAGGAGTAGCTTCAAGAGCTGTATCCTCATCTTCTATTGAAACTAATGCTTTGTCGCTATTATTATTGTCATTAGCTTCATTGATTGAGGCTGCAAGGGCTGTTTCCTCATCTTCTATTGTTATAAGGTCATTGTCTAATTCCAATGCATCCTGTGTCAATGTAATTTCATCTGATGATAAAATACTATCGTCTGATGTACGTCCTAATCTCGATGAAGAATTTACTCTTGCACTTGAATTTTGCGTTGCATTTGAATTCAATACATTATTCAAGACTGTACTAAACGGTGTATTTGTTGCTGCATTTGGAGTTGCTGCCAAAGGTGTTGCCGTGTCAGGTATTACAACCGTAGGATTTGTATTTACAGGTGTTACATTTGTAGGTGTCGTATTCGCAGGTGTCGTGTTGTCAGGTGTCGTCGTACCGTTGTCTCCAGCTCCGCCGTTTCCACCATCGCCCTCGTTACCTCCGGCTCCGCCGTTTCCACCATCGCCTCCGTTATCTCCGGCTCCGTCATTTCCACCATTGCCTCCGTTATCTCCGGCTCCACCGTTTCCGCCATTGCCTCCGTTGTTTC
>CAYTGS010000019.1:0-5830 GCA_964437435.1 uncultured Roseburia sp. | reverse complement strand
CCATTGCCTCCGTTATCTCCGGCTCCACCGTTTCCGCCATTGCCTCCGTTGTTTCCACCAGCAGGTGTTACATATCTGAAATCAAGTCCTGCCAGATTAGCCGCCCTTTCGGCTGCCTGCCTTGCACGCTCAACATTCTTATCAGCACTATTCTTAGCTTCAACCGCTTCCGTGTATACATCCCTTGCCGCCTGAACCTTAGCCTTGGCTTCTTCAAGAGCTTTCTTATCAACATCTGACTGTGCGCTTAGCTTTCTCAATTCCTCAGATGCTTTCATAACTGAATTAAATGCCTTCTCGACTGCGTTCCTTGCTTCATTTGCACTATTCTGTGCCAATGTAAAGGCTGTAACAGTCTTATTGAGCGCTGCATGCAGCAATCCTGCATTGCTGTCATTCTCCTCAGCTTTCTTTAATGCTTCGGCTGCATTTGAAGCATCCAAAGCCGCCTTGTCGGCTGCACTGTTTGCATTCTCGGCTGCCTTGTCAGCTTCGTTCTTAATTTCATTGGCTTTATTTGCATTCTCCTCAGCAGCCTTCTTTTTAGCTTCAGCATCAGCTAATTTCTTATCAAGCTCCTCCTGTGAAGCCTTATAGTCTGCATTGGATTGATTAAATACCTTTTCATCAATAAAATCATTTGACGTATTGGCTTGTAAATCAGTTCCTTTTCCTGTATTTGAGAATACATACTGGTATCCATATATTGGAGCAGCATACGTTGTTGTCACTTCATTATCAGCATCTTTTACCTTTACTGTATATCCATCTGCATCATTTCCGGTAATTGTGGTTGTATCAGGATTAATTTCCTTACCGTCTATTTTATATGTAATCTTACCCGTATTGTAGTTAATATCATAACTAAATACTGAGCTTCCGTCCGGTGACTTAAATTCAAGATCCTTTTCTACAACAATTATACGCTGACCCTTTGTACCTCCAACCTCGGTATAAACGTCACCATATAAGGTATTAACTGATTTATAGTCAAAATATGCACACCTTGTTTCATTTGTATCCTTATCTAAATACGTAACTGTTACATAGTTATTTGAATATCCATTACTGTTCCAGTTTGAGAACTTAACCGAATCATAATTTTCAATGGTTGTTGCTCCCGACTGAAGGAACTGATACTGGATTAACAGCTCTGCAAGCACATTTGCCGACTTGAAATATACACCATTTGAAATACCGTCATTATTGACCGCCTCCTGAACAGTCTCCTGCTGTGACTCTATCTTTGACAGAAGCTCTTCCATCTTAGCACGGTATTCAGGATTCATTGATTTTTTCGCTTCATTTAATTCTTTTTCTGCCTGCTCTAACTCAGCATTAGCTTTTTCTGCCGCTTCGTCAGCCGCCTTCTTATCAGAGTCAGTCTTTGCTTTTTCAGCATCGGCTGCCGCCTTTGTTGCCTCAACCGCTGTCTTTGCAGCTTCGGCTGCTGCCTTTTCGGCTTCGGCTTTCTTCTTGGCTTCCTCTGCAATATTCAATTCGGCAATTTTTTCTTGAAGCTCAAGTGCTGATGTGTTTGCAGCCGCCATAGCCTTATAAAGGGCATCCTGAGCCTTTTCTATAGATTTCTCGACATCTCCTGAAACCTCAGTTGACTCATCAGTAAGTCCATTGTCGGTTAAAATCTTGTTAAGAGCCTCCTGAGCCTCACTGACCTTATTTACTGCATCATTATATGCCGTTTCAGCCATGGCTACCTTAGCCTCCGCCGTCTCCTTAACTGCATTTGCCGTAATTAACGCCTCCTGTGCCCTCTCTCCTGATATTTGCGCTCTTTCATAAGCTTCCTGGGCAGCCTCGGCATCTGCCTGTGCCTGGTCCTTTGCGTTTTGAGCCGCCGCCTGGCTATCATACTCTATGCCTGCCGCCTCCTCTATTGCGTCAGCCTTAATCTCCGCATAGGCAGCCTCTATATCTGTAAGTTTTTCATTGTTTTCAACTGTTAAAGTCTGATCCTTAATTGACTCCACCGCTATCTGGAGTACATACTGTGCATCGGCATCTACAAGCTCCTCGTAATTTGCCTTCGCCTCCTGTGCCTCCATGTTCTTCTTATCAGCCTGCTCTACGTCCTTTGATAAGCTGTCGAGAGCTTCTGATGATGCGGTAAGGTCTTCTGATGCTCCATTTAGATAACCTGAAACCGTTTCTAATGCCTGGGATGTGCTGCTTATAGCCGCATCCGCCTCCGGTGTTGATATATTTTCTGTTATGTTGTCTGAATTTGAATCGGATGATGAATTATCTGATGAATTGTCTGAAGCTGTAAGTGCATCCTGTGCTTCTGAAATAGTATCAACTGAATCTGAGATTGTCTGCTGTGCCGTTTCGATGTTTTCCTGTGCCGTGCTTATTTCGTCCTGTGCCGTCTGGTTTTGAACCGGTGTCTGACCCGTGTTCGATACACTGTTATCAACGCTTGTACCTTGTCCATCATCTTTTCTTTCCTCTGTTGCAAATGCACTAAGCGGTGTTGATAAACCCATGAATGCCGATAGACCGACTGAAATCGCTTTTATCACCTGCTTGTTTCTTAATACGTTCCTCATAAAAATACCTACCTTCCTATTACCTTTCCCAAAAGTGCTGGTCGCGTAATATAAAAACCTAAGAGTTTCATTTTTATTTCTTTTGTATTATAAAAATCTTTGGTAGAAACATTTTGGTAATTATTTTGGGGTAAGCTTAGTTTAGTCCTAAAGACTTACTTTTGCAAGCATTATTTTTCATTTTTTGAGCATTTTGGGCATTTTTATTGATTATACATAAAAATTTGCACAAGTTTTTAGTTATTTTATTGGTGATTTTTATTTTATATTTTTTATGTTATCTGCACATTAATAGTGCATCATTTTGCAGCAAAACGCAGCTTTGCATTGCTGCAAAACTGCGTTTCGTTAAATTTTTCTTTAAATAATTCCTATTTTCTTAAGTGCATTATATATGCCGTTTTCATCAATCCGGTCCGTTACCATGTCTGCGGATGCCTTTGTATATTCCCCCGCATTCCCCATTGCGATACCTATACCTGCATACTCTAACATATCTATATCGTTTGGACCGTCTCCAAAGGCAATCATATCTTCCTTTGTACAATTTAGATATTCCCCTATAACACACATACCAGAAGCCTTATTTATTCCCGCTATCGTCACCTCTCCGCTTGTATCATCAGGCTTTTCAAAGCTTGAGGCGGTCACGTCGAAATATGGGGAAAAAGCATTACTCACCTCATCTATGCTCTTTGATGAACCAAAATATATTGCTTTCTCCGCAAATGCATATTTTTCCGGATTAGTGCGCAAATCGTCAACAAGCACAACGTCTGCAAACACGTTTGGGTCATCCTCCCTGTTGCTTGCCTTTAGCTGCTCGTTTATTATCTGTTTCATGGCTTCTATCTTTTCCGGACTTGAAATTTGGCTGTCCGCCGCCTGTAGGGTGTAGGCTATGTCTTCCGCCTCAAAATATCCGATGAGCTTAGCAATATTCTTCCCGCCTATCGTCTCATGACGTATTACCTTGCCCTCATACTCCACATAAGCCCCTGTTGCCGCTATAATTCCGTCAAAGCCATACTCCAAAAGATAGCCATAAATCTGGCATTTACTTCTTCCCGTGCATATAAAAACCTTATGCCCTTTACTCCTTGCCATGTCGATTGCCTTATATGTGGACTCTGGGATTTTACCGTCAAAGCCCACCAATGTACCGTCAATGTCAAAAAATATAAGTTTTCCTTTGTTATCCATAGCCAACTACTCCGTCTCCCTTACAATCTTACGAATCGGCAAAATATAGCCCGGTGAGACTGACAGCTCGTCCACTCCTATTTTGAGGAAGGTATCAGTAAGCTCTGTATCAGCGCCTAATTCTCCGCAAATTCCAGCCCAAATACCCTCCTTGTGGGCATTATCCACCACAAGCTTAATAAGCCGTAATATTGCCTCATGATGCGCATTATAAAAACGGTCCAGCTTGTTGTTCTGTCTGTCTATTGCAAGCGTATACTGGGTAAGGTCATTAGTACCGATACTGAAAAAATCTACTTCCTTTGCAAGCAAATCACTGATTATAGCTGCGGCGGGAGTTTCAATCATAATCCCCTGCTCAACCTCGCCATAAGGTATTCCCTCTCTGTCAAGCTCCGCCTTGACCTCAGCCACGATTACCTTTATATCCCTTACTTCCTCCACAGATGTTATCATTGGGTACATTATTGATATTGTACCGTATGCGCTTGCCCTGAATATTGCACGAAGCTGTGTCTTAAATATTTCAGGCTGTGAAAGGCATATTCTTATAGCACGGTAACCCATTGCCGGATTATCCTCTTTTCCAAGGTTAAAGTAGTCAACCTGCTTGTCGGCACCGATATCAAGTGTTCTTATGATGACCTTCTTTCCTGCCATTGTCTCTGCTACCTGTTTGTATACTCCAAACTGCTGTTCCTCTGTTGGGAAATCGTCACTTTGCAGATACAGAAACTCACTTCTAAAAAGGCCTATCCCCCCTGCGTCATTTTGGAGTACGGTACCCAAATCTGAAACATTTCCTATATTTGCATAAAGGTTGAGCTTTCTTCCTGATTTTGTGACAGTCTCCTTACCCTTTAATTCCTGTAAGAGTGCTTTCTGCTCCCTGTCCTTTGCCTGCTTTTTCTCATATTCGGAAAGTGTAGCATCGTCAGGGTCTACAATTAATACACCTGCATAGCCGTCCACGATTGCTATTTTGCCGTTCCAGTCCTCATTAATATCGACCTTTACAAGTGCCGGTATGCCCATAGTCCTTGCAAGGATTGCGGTGTGGGAGTTAGCAGAGCCCAGTCTCGTTACAAAAGCCAAAAGCTTACCCTTATCCATTTGCACAGTCTCACTTGGTGCTAAATCCTCTGCCACGATAATGCAGGGCTTTTCAAGATTAGCCGCCGACTGGGTGCCGCTTAGTATTGTGATTACACGCTCCGAGATGTCCTTTACGTCCGCTGACCTTGCCTTGAAATACTCGTCATCCATGTTGGCAAAAATCTCCGCAAAGTTGTCACCCGTGGTTGCAACCGCATATTCGGCATTAAGGCTTTGGGTTGATATCAGGTTGTGAACCGAATCGTTGTAGTCATCATCATCAAGCATCATTGAATGTACCTCGAAAATCTGGGCATTCATCTCGCCCACTTCCTTGACGGCTTTATCATACAATTCACCCAACTGCTCCTTTGCCTTTTCCTTAGCAGCCTCGTATCGGGCAATTTCTGCCTCGGTATCATCAACCTTTTTACGGACCACCTTGCTTTCCGACTTGGAATAGAACATTATACTTCCGATTGCGATACCGCCAAAAATTTTCTTTCCTTCGATACGCTCCATGCTCACACCCCCAATTATAGATTTGCCTTGAAGAACGCTTCCATTCCTGCAATTGCAGCGTCCTCGTCTGCTCCCTCGGCGGTGATTGTAACTGTCTCCCCATGCTTTACTGCAAGTGCCATTAAAGCCATAAGCTTTCTAACATCCGCGCTCTTTCCTGATGCTGTTTTAAGCGTAATGGTCGATTGAAAATTCTTTGCTTCCTTTACAAGTATTCCTGCCGGTCTTGCATGTATTCCTATCTCGTCCGTGATTGTGTATTCAAATGATTTCATATTAATTCCTCCTTTAATTTTAATAGGTTTAATCTAAATCCTGTCCGTTTGTAGCAATTACTTTCTTGTACCAGTCAAAAGACTTTTTCTTTCTTCTGGAAAGATTGCCCGTTCCGTCATCATATTTATCTACATATATAAATCCGTAGCGCTTTGCCATCTCTC
>CAYTGS010000018.1:0-21364 GCA_964437435.1 uncultured Roseburia sp. | reverse complement strand
TAGCTGTATTTGCATTAATAGTAGGTGTTGCAGTGGCAAAGAATGAAAAGTAGAATTAATGTGGATAGATGCGGAAGATAGTTTGGAAATGTGGTAAATATTTAAAATTTATAAAATCGAACGATTTTGTTGATAGAATCGTTCGATTTGCGTATAATATAATTGAAAAGAGAAAATTCTTTTTTAGATGCTAATTATTTATTCTTCAAGAAAGGGGATGATGATATGTCTATTACTGCAACTGAATTGAAAATTAATCTTGGAAAATATCTTATGCTTGCAGAAACAGAGGATATTTATATAACTCGTAACGGAAAAGTTGTTGCAAAACTGTCTAATCCATATCAGGACAGGGTGGATGTTGCTAAGTCATTGTTTGGAATTCTTCCAGCGGATATGACTTTAGAAGAAGCACGAGAAGAAAGGTTGAATACAATATGAGAGTCTTAGTTGATACATGCGTTATCATTGATGCCTTGCAGTCTCGTGTTCCATTTGCAGAAGCTGCACAAAAGATTTTTATACATTCTGCAAATAAGCAGTTTGAGGGATATATCACAGCAAAGTCAGTTACAGATATATACTATCTGACACATCGGTTAACTCATAGCGATGTGGAAACACGCAAAATTTTAAGCAAACTCTTTACATTGTTTCATTTGTTGGATACAACTTCTTTGGATTGTCGAAAGGCAATATCTTCCGAGGTAAGTGACTATGAGGATGCCATTATGGTGGAAACTGCTATTCGTTCAGAAATGGACTGTATTGTAACAAGAAATGAGAAAGACTATATGAAATCTTCAGTTAAGGTGTATGAACCCTCTGTATTTCTAAAATTATTAGAAGTAGAAAACGAAACCGAATAAAAGCATGCTAATAATAAGCTCACCAAATCACTGACAACCATAACAAGAAAAATAAAAGTTGACAATACAGAAAAACAATTGTAAACTAGGAAAGTAATTAAAGTTAACATTTGCGAATAACACAAAGACAGGAGAATTATAACATGAGCAGTACTATGGCAGAAACCAAAGGGTCAAGGAGAATTGATACAAAATCAATTACAATTATTGGTCTTATGGCAGCGGTCACATGTATTATGGGACCCCTTTCACTTTCAATTCCGGTAAGCCCTGTGCCTATTTCACTTACCAATCTTGCAGTTTATTTTTCAATTTATGTACTTGGAATGAAGCGTGGAACGGCAAGCTACATTATATATCTTTTAATTGGTTTAATCGGGATACCTGTATTTTCATCATTCACAAGCGGACCGGCAAAGCTATTAGGACCCACGGGAGGATATTTAATCGGATTTGTTTTCATGGCAATTATCTGTGGATTTTTCATTGATAAATGGAACAACAGATTAATAAATTTCGTAGGAATGGTTCTTGGAACCCTTGTATGCTATGCCTTTGGGACGGTATGGCTTGCATATCAGGCGTCAATGGGATTTAACGCTGCCCTTGCAGCAGGGGTTATCCCTTTTATTCCCGGTGATTTGACTAAGATTGTGATTGCTTTGATAGTCGGACCTGAAATCAGGAAGAGACTAAAAAAGACAGGATTATATTAGAATAAATAGGCAATTGCGAAGAAAGGCACTTTGAAGTGTCTTTTTTTGTCGATTTATTAAAAATAAATATACAATTATAAAAAATAATGGTACAATAAACTTGACTGACAAAATTAAATATGACTAGGTGTATTCAAACAATTATGGCTAATTAAGAAAGGAGAGGCATACATGAAAACAATGTCACTTAAGTTAAAGATTGCGCTGGTGTCGGCAGCAGTAGTAATGGGCGGGTTTATACTTATTATTTTGGTATCACTCAATATTGCGGAGAATAAGATATCTGATGCAATGTTGGAGCAACTTATCAATGAAACAGGTCAGATTGCAAATCAGGCTGAAATACTTATCGAAGGCGGGGCTACGGTAGACGAGCTGCAGAGCTTCGTGGAAAATAAGACGAAAACTAATTCATATATAGCTTATGCAATAGTTATAGATGATACGGTTACAGCTATTGCCCATAGCGATACAGAAAAAATTGGAAAAAATTATTCCGATGATACTGGATATACAGTTCCGGCAGCTACAAAGGGCGAAATTATGACTAGCTCATTTTGGGCAGACGTACAGGAAGCGTGGACTTATGACATAATGTACCCGATATATGTTGACGGAAGCCTGTATGGCTCAATGGATGTAGGAATATATGATACAAAGGTGGATGGTGTAGTTGACGATTTAAAAAAGGCTGAAATTCCACTTGCAGGTGTTATTATAATTGTTTCATGTATAGTTTTGAGCATTGTTATAAACATTCTATTCAAAGTATTTGAGAGGCTTATTACATTTTGTGATGAGATTGGAAAAGGAAATCTTACCGTGACAGTAAATGAAAGGATTTTAACCAGAAAAGATGAGGTAGGTAAGATTGCTCGTGCAATGGAAAATATGAGAGAAAACCTCCGCCATATTTTGGAACAGATTAGCGAAAACTCAAAGCAGATTGTGGAAATATCTGAGGTATTAAGTGCAAGGGCAAGCGATACGATGGAAAAGGCAAATGATATTTCAAGTAAGGCACAGACAGCGGTGGAGAGGACTGAAAGCCAGACCGAGCTTGCACGTACTAACACTAGGATGACACAGGAAATAAGTCAGGGAATGGATGAGATAAGCGGAAACATAATTACCGTGAAGGAAGCGTCTATTGCCACTGCTGACGAGGCGGAAAAGGGTGGAAAAAATCTATCTGTTGTTGTTGAGCAGATGAATGTAATCGCTGAAAATGTGTCAGCTACATATGCAAAGATAAAAGAGCTTGAGGAAATGTCATATAACATTGAGAATGTTATTAATCTTATTGCTGATATTGCTTCACAGACCAACCTGTTATCACTCAATGCCTCTATAGAGGCTGCAAGAGCAGGAGAACAGGGCAAGGGCTTTGCTGTTGTTGCAGATGAGGTCGGAAAGCTTGCGGAGCAGTCAAAGAATGCGGCAGAGGATATAGGAAAGATTATCGGCGATATTGCAAAGCGCATTGAGGAGTCCGTTGACATGATGGAACAGGGCAACGAGTCAGTTAAGGAAGGAATTAACCTTGCCCACCAGGCAAAGGAAAGCTTTGCGGACATTAAGGGAAAGATTGGAAATGTATCTGACGAGATGACAAACGTTGCTGCGATAACCGAGCAGATAACTGGCGGAATATCATCATTATATGATTCCATTGACAAAATTTCAGGTATCGCTGATACTATAAATGATAATACAAGGGATGTTTCAGAGGTTGCCATGACTCAAAACAGTATGATGAGTGATGTTATGGATAATGTTGGTACTTTAAACCACCTTTCAGAGGACCTTAGAAATATATTAAATACATTTAAAATAGAGGAATAGTTAATGAGTTACTTTGACAGAAAAAATGCGGCATCAATATTTCTGATAATCATGCTGTCAGCGTTATCGCTGGCAGCATGTGGTTATAATGGGACAAGCAAGACTGTGGTTTTGACAAATACTGCGGACAGTGACAGCGAAAACACGGTTATCAGTGTGATGAACCAAAAGGGAATTTATGATTCGGAGGATGCGGCTGTTGTGGTTGGAAAGGACACGGAGGCACATACCGTACAGTTCCAAAACATATCATCATCACGCCGTTATACATTAAATTATGACGGGACAACCCAAATTTACGACCGTAATGACCAGTCCCTCTCAATGGAACAGCTAAAGGAGGGAAGCATTGTCACGGTTAGGTTTTATAAGCCTACAAAAGCCCTTGCCTATGTTAAGGAAAACCCTGAATGTATAAACTACAGTAATGTATCAAGCTACGATATGGATTTGACAAAAGGAACAATTCAGATTGGAAAAGATACATACAATATAAGCGGTCATGTTGTGGTGATTTCAGACGGACGTGAGACTGATATGATGGAAGTCAATCAGGTGGATGTAATAAGCGTTTGGGGCTATAAAAACATGATATATGGAATTAATGTGGAAAGCGGTCACGGATATTTAAGGCTCCAAAATGAGGATTATTTTCTTGGAGGCTGGCTTGATGTTGGGGATAAGGTAATCCGCAAAATAACAGAGGATATGATTCTTGTAGTGCCGGAGGGTACATACAGCGTAAGCGTAAGCAACAAGGGAAGCAGTGCAACACAGACAATAACCTTTAACCGCAATGAGGAAATGGCATGGAATTTAGGAGACGTGGAAATTACAATTCCCCAGACGGGAAGCATTATATTTACACTTACCCCTGTGACTTCAAAGGTATATATTGACGGAAGGGAAGTCGATGTATCTAAGCCGGTGACGCTAGAGTACGGGCTTCACCAGATGCGAATAACGGCAGACGGATATGAAAGTGTAGCACAGTATATTAAGGTGGCTGAGCCGTCAGCCAATATTTCAGTGGAGCTTGAAAAGAGCCAGGAGGAAACTGAAACTGAAACGGAGAGTGAGTCCGAGAAATCGTCAGATACCGTAAAGTCAACTTCAGAGAAATCGACAACAGAAAAATCCTCTGAGGAGACTGAATCCTCTTCCGCTTCTAATGAAACTACAAACAGTAACACAGGTTCTACGACCAAAAAGTATCAGACCTCTGTTTCCGATGATGATGAGCTGTCATCTGATGATGTCGTATCTGCCAGCTCAAAATATAAGGTTTATATAGACGCACCGGAGGGTGTGGAAGCATATCTTGATGGAAACTATGTTGGAATAACTCCTGTTAGCTTTGCTAAAAAGGCAGGAAGCTATGTCATAACATTGCGCAAGACAGGATACCAGACTAGAAGCTATACATTGCAGGTTGACAGTGAGGAAAAGGATGTAAATTATACATTTACAGAGCTGATAAAGGTTGAAGAATGATAAAAAAATGAAAAAACAAGCATAAATCCAATAAAAAAGCGGATTTTTCCTTGACAAAAACTCATTTTTCACATATAAATAGATATAGGCGTGTTAAGCGTAAACTTTCCTAAAGTGATAGGCGTAATAAAATGTCTGTTACAATACAAAATTCAAGAGGAGGAGTTCATAATGAACAAAACAGAATTAGTTGCTGCTATGGCTGAGCAGGCAGGACTCACAAAGAAAGATGCTGAAAAAGCATTATCAGCTTTTACGGAAGTTGTTACTAAGGAATTAAAGAAGGGTGAGAAAATTCAGTTAGTTGGATTTGGTACATTCGAGGTTTCTGAA
This sequence comes from uncultured Roseburia sp., assembly GCA_964437435.1. Classification (GTDB taxonomy): domain Bacteria; phylum Bacillota; class Clostridia; order Lachnospirales; family Lachnospiraceae; genus COE1. The sequence goes on along the minus strand of CAYTGS010000018.1, from coordinate 16,107 downwards.
AGAGCAGCAAGAGAGGGTAGAAATCCTCAGACAGGCGCAACAATGAAAATTGCAGCTTCTAAGGCACCTAAATTTAAACCTGGTAAGGCTTTAAAGGACGAAGTAAACAAATAGTTTTATTTATGTAATATGATGAGACAATCTTTCCGGTTGTCTCATTTTACTTTATGGAGGTTTTTATGAGATTGGATAAATTTTTAAAGGTATCCCGACTTATTAAGCGCCGCACAGTGGCAAATGAGGCGTGTGATGCGGGACGTGTGCTTATAAATGATAAGGTTGCAAAGGCTTCGTCCAATGTAAAGGTAGGGGATATATTGACAATACGCTTCGGTGATAAGGATGTGAGGGTGGAAATCCTTGACGTACAGGAAACAGTCAAAAAGGACGAGGCAAAGGAACTTTTCAAATATATTTAGTGATAAATTTCATTCTCCGGAATATATATGATTATATAGGGAGAGGGGGATTGTATGCACCGTCTTAGCTTAGAACAACGGAATGGACTTAAAATAACAGGAGTTCTCAACGTGGATTCCTTTGACCAGGGCAATGTCATAATGGAGACAGAGGAAGGAATACTGAATATAAAGGGAGAAGGGCTTCATGTAAGCCGCCTGGTGCTGGATAAGGGTGAGGCTGACGTGGAAGGCCGTGTAAGCGCTCTTTCATATTCGGAGACCAAGACACTGGCTAAGAAAGGGGAAGGGCTTATGAAACGCCTTTTTAGCTGATGGGAAGCAATATATATGGTGATATGTCATTTATGGGAGTGTCTATGGCTGCCGGATTTTGTATGGCGTTTGCCTATAACCTGTTAAGGCTGTTCAGGATGTTTGTAAGGCATGGGAGGCTTGCGATTGACATAGAGGATATAATATATTGGATATGCTGTTTTGGGGCTGCTTTTGTACTGCTTTATTACATGAATAATGGCGTAATTCGGTTTGTTGCGGTGGCAGGAGCGGCAATTGGCGTTAAAATAAGCCATTTTGTTGAAAAATATGTGAAAATTGGGTTGACGGCAATACTTTTTAAGCATAAAATTGAAAGTAGACGTTTAGACTCAAAAATCGCAGAAAGGGGGGAGACACGGCGTGGCAAATCGAAAACAGGTAAATAACCATGGTAAGAAAAGAAAGAGAAGAAGAACGCCGGAGTTCCTCCGTTCTAAGAATGAAAACCGTCTTGGAATGGTTTCCGCCTTTCTTGCGATTATAGTTATGACGGTAGTTGTAGGAATTAGTTCAATCAATCTTCGTCAGAAGAATACAAAGTACGAGGCAAGGGAAAATGAGCTTATCCAGCTTATAGCCCAGGAGGATGACAGGGCTAATGAGCTTGAAGAACTGGCTACCTATACTAAGACAAAAAAGTACGCAGAGGAAGTTGCAAAGGATAAGCTTGGTCTTGTATATGAAGATGAGATAATATTTCAGGAAACTAATTAGTTTCCTGAATTTTTTGTCGATGAAAAGATTGGCGTGAGTACTCGCTTTTGACAAAATATTATATCCGTCCCTTTTATACTGAATTAAACACGTATAAAGGGGACTGGTATTATGAAAATAAAATCTACAAAGACCAATATATCGGAAGAAAATTTATTTAGGGGATACAGCAGGAGGAAGCTATATTGCCTGTCTAAAACGTATGAGGAGCTTGCACGTCTGTATAGAAGCGGTTCTGATTTTGATGAATTGGGCGAAATGGCATTTGACAGGAAGGACTTGTTATACTTAAAGAGGCTTGATGAGACAAAGGAAGTATTTGCAAACCAGCTTGATGACGTATCAGAGGCATTTGCGGATGTGGCTGATACTGTTGTAAGGCTAAGCCTCCCGCTTGAACATAGAAGAAAAGCACTCATAGGAATACTTAAAAAGTACGGTATAACCGTAAGGGAGATTTTGTTTTTGGAGGGCGAGGGCGTAGGTGATATGGGTGGAAATCGCATAAGCATTGAGGCGAGGACTTCGGGCAAGGATACCGTGTCATCGGCAATGCTTGGCTCTATTTTGTCGTCATTTTTCAACAGAAGCCTTGTCCCGTCTGAGGGATGTGCCGCCTGCGTATACAGGGGATATGATATATTTATATACGAGGACAAGCCTAAATATACCCTTTTAAGCTCTGTTTCGAGGGCTGTCAGGGAGGACGAGAAAATATCTGGTGACAATTTCTCATTGGAGGAATATAATCAGAGCCAGGCGACAATGATGATTTCTGACGGAATGGGAAGTGGAAGAAAGGCATGTAGGGACAGCCAGACGGTCATTGAGTTTATGGAGAAATTTCTGGAGGCAGGGTTTGGAATGGAAAAGTCATTTGCCATGGTTGGTAGGGCTGTGGCAGGGCAAAACGAGGATTTTGGAATGACTACGCTTGATGCGTGTACCATTAACCTTATGACTGGAGAAGCGGAATTTATGAAGGCAGGTGCAGCCGCAAGCTTTATAAAGCGCAGTAAGGGTGTTGATAAAATTGCAATAGACACGCTTCCGCTTGGAAGCAGCCCTAATATATGCGCCATATCACAGGTTACGAGGCTTTGTGACAGTGATATGCTTATAATGGTGTCGGACGGGATTGTTGATGCCATAGACAGTGACGGAATAATAACCCTTGAACAGCTAATATCTAAGAGCGAGGCATGGGTTCCGAACGAACTCACTGATTTGATTTTAAGATACGCAATCAGCAGCCAAAAGGGAAGGATAAGGGATGATATGACAGTGCTTGCCTGCCGTATATGCAGCAAATCATAGGACGGACCTGAAAAGGGAGGATACTAATGAAGGATAAGGTTTTAAAATATGTGACTGAGCATAATATGCTTGAGGAGGGAGACCTTGTTGTTGCCGGTGTTTCGGGTGGCGCAGATTCGGTCTGTCTCCTTTTTATGCTTATCGAAATCAGCAAAGTGATTTCGATAGATATACACGTTGTTCATGTTAACCATATGATACGGACCGATGCGGCTGACGATGCGGAATACGTGAGACAGTTGTGCATAAATAACAATATTCCGTTCAGACTTGTGGAAAAGGACGTTGAATTAATTGCAAAAAAGCTTCATATATCAACCGAGGAGGCAGGACGAAATATAAGATATGAGGCATTCTACAGCGAGCTGGGTGATACAAGGGGAAAAATAGCAGTTGCGCACAATAAAAATGACTGTAGTGAGACATTCCTGTTCAACCTGTTTCGTGGAAGCTCCCTTAAGGGGCTTGTGGGAATACGCCCTGTGAGGGATAAAGTAATCCGTCCCCTTATGTGCCTTGAGCGTAGGGAAATAGAAGAATTTTTAAATGAGAAAAAAATTAAATACTGTACTGATAGCACAAACCTTGAGGATGATTATACCAGGAACAAAATCCGCCACCATATATTGGATACGGCGGTAAATGAAATAAGTGCGGGAGCAGTAAATAATATAAATAATGCATGTATAAGGATAAGTGAAGCATATGATTTAATATGGGACATGACTGACAAGGCATTTTGTGAATGTGTCACAATCCAAAATGGGGATAAAAACGGAAGAAATGTATATCATATTGATGAGAAAAAATTTGAAAACGTTCATGACACGATAAAGGGATATTTGATTATGGAGGTACTGACGAGGGCTGCGGGAAAAAGCAAGGATTTGGAAGCGGTCCATATAAGGGATATAAAAAACCTTATGGAGAAGCAGTGTGGACGGGAAATCATGCTTCCCTACGGAGTGAGGGCGCTGCGTGACTATACCGGAATTTCCGTGTATAAAGGCGGTGATGAGTGTATTGGGCGTGAAATAACCTTGTCACAGACTGAAATTAATAGACTTATCAGTGGCGGTGAAATAAGAATTGATATGGAAAATAAAGATTTTCTCACCTTTAAGCTGATAGACGCAGGGGATAAAATACAAAATTTAGAAAATATTCCACAAAAAAAGTATACTAAATGGTTTGATTATGATAAAATAAAGGGAAGTGTTGTCATAAGAACTCGAAAAAAGGGTGATTATATAACATTTAATGGTACAAACAGCCGAAAGACTCTTAAATCATATTTCATAGATGAAAAAATACCAAAGGATAAGCGGAACGATATATATTTGCTTGCCAATGAGAGTCACGTCATATGGGTAATAGGATACCGCATTAGCAGTTATTACAAGATTTGTAGCGGTACTAGACGTATATTAAGTGTATCATATATATGCGGTGGGGACACAAATGAAGGTAAGGAGGATTGTAATGGCTGAAAGGGTAAAAGTCATGCTGACTGAGGAACAGGTGGATGCCAGGATTAAACAGATAGGAGACCAGATTAGCCGTGACTATGCAGGGCGTAAGGTTCATCTTATCTGTGTATTAAAGGGCGGAAGCTTTTTTATGTGTGAGCTTGCAAAGCGCATCACGGTTCCGGTTTCACTTGATTTTATGTCGGTGTCAAGCTATGGTGGAGATACAAAATCCAGCGGAGTTGTTAAGATTGTCAAGGATTTGGATGAATCAATAAAGAATAAGGATGTAATAGTGGTCGAGGATATTATTGATTCGGGGAGAACCTTAAGCTATCTTATGGAGCTTTTGGAGCAGAGAGGACCGCACAGCTTGAGTCTGTGTACGCTTCTTGACAAACCGGACAGAAGGGTTGTAGATGTAAAAGTTGATTATACAGGTTTTGAAATTCCTGATAAGTTTGTAGTGGGGTATGGTCTGGATTATGACCAACGCTACAGAAATCTTCCGTATATCGGAGTGGTGGAATTTGACTAGCCGGAAGGAGATATAAGTTGGGAAAAGGTGCAAAAGGAATTAATTTAACATTTGTTATAATTATGATTTTGGTGCTTGTAACGGTATGGGCAAGTACCATGAGGGATAACAGCGGTTCCTATACAAAGGGTCAGTTTATAGAGGATATGGAGGCTGGAAACGTAATTGATTTGGAGATACAGCCAAATACCCAGGTCCCTACGGGTACGCTGAATATAACCCTGAAAAACAACGAGGACAGGACGCTGTATGTGTCTGACGTCGTGGAGATACAGGAGCTTGCAGAGAGCTACAATATTGACCCGATAGTGAAGGACGTTCCACAGGAGAATTGGTTTCTGACCGAACTTCTGCCACTGTTGCTTTTGCTTGTTGTGATGGTATTCATGTTCAGTATGATGAATGCCCAAAATGCCGGAAATAATGGCGGCGGTAAGATGATGAACTTCGGTAAAAGCAGGGCTAGGCTTACAAACGGTGGAGACATTACGCTAAAGGATGTAGCCGGACTTCATGAGGAGAAAGAGGACTTAGAGGAAATAGTGGACTTCCTCAAGGACCCTGCAAAGTTTACAAAGGTTGGTGCAAGAATACCAAAGGGAGTACTGTTAGAGGGTGCGCCCGGTACAGGTAAAACACTGCTTGCAAAGGCGATTGCCGGAGAAGCCAATGTTCCGTTCTTCTCTATATCAGGTTCCGATTTTGTGGAAATGTTTGTCGGTGTAGGTGCTTCAAGGGTGAGGGATCTTTTTGCGGAGGCAAAGAGAAATGCGCCGTGTATAGTGTTTATAGATGAGATTGACGCTGTTGCAAGAAGACGTGGTACAGGTATGGGAGGCGGTCATGATGAGCGTGAACAGACTTTGAACCAGATGCTTGTGGAAATGGACGGCTTTGGTACAAACGAGGGTATTATTGTCATGGCGGCTACAAACAGGGTTGATATATTAGATCCGGCAATTTTACGTCCAGGACGGTTTGACAGGAAAATAAGCGTGTCACCTCCTGATGTGGGAGGCAGGGAGGAAATTTTACATGTTCATGCCAAGAACAAGCCCCTTGCTGAGGATGTTGATTTAAAACAGATAGCCCAGACTACGGCAGGATTTACTGGAGCCGACCTTGAAAATCTCCTTAACGAATCTGCGATTATTGCAGCCAAGGATAACAGGGCATTTATACGTCAGGATGATGTTAAAAAGGCATTTATAAAGGTTGGTATCGGAGCTGAGAAAAAGAGCCGTATCATATCTGATAAGGAAAAGAGGATTACGGCATACCACGAGGCTGGTCATGCGATACTTTTCCATGTGCTTCCTGATGTGGGACCTGTATATACTGTTTCGATTATTCCAACAGGACTTGGAGCGGCAGGATATACAATGCCCCTGCCGGAAAAAGATGAGATGTTTAATACAAAGGGCAAGATGTTACAGGATATAATGGTTTCTTTGGGAGGGCGTATTGCCGAAGAGATAATATTTGATGATGTTACAACCGGAGCATCAAGCGATATTAAGAAGGCTACAAAGGTTGCACGTGCAATGGTAACACGTTATGGATTTTCTGATAATATCGGAGTTATCAACTATGATGAGGAGGATAATGAGGTATTTATCGGACGTGACCTTGCCCATACCAGAAGCCATTCCGAGGCTGTTGCAAGCGAGATTGACATTGAGGTAAAGGCAATAGTTGATGACTGCTATAAGAAAGCCAAGGAGATAATAATACAGCATGAAAAGGTGCTTCACTCATGTGCTAAGCTTTTATTGGAAAAGGAAAAGATTGGCAGGGATGAGTTTGAAAGCCTGTTTAATGCTGAGGATTATGTGGTAGTTTAGTGTAATAATAAGGGAACAGTGTTAGTGCTGCTCCCTTATTGTATTATATTATGTAAATTTTTAATAAATTTTATCAGCAACGCTTGATATTTATATGTAGTCAATGTTAAACTAGATATATAAATGATAGTACGAGCAATACAAAATCTATATTCATTTGAGTCCATCTTGAAATCAATATCACAGTATGTACTATTTTCACCACTTAATGACCTACGTTACAATATGATAAGGGAGAAATATGAGGGAAAAAAATATAAGGTTGAGGGGAGTATATGTAGCAATCATAGTGATTGTGGTTATTAATATACTATCCGGAAAGAATGGCGTTATGCCCTTTGGGTATAAGCTGGCGGTTGTCACTTCCGAAAGCATGGAGCCGGAATTGAGCATTGATGATTTAGTGCTTATACAGAAAAGCCAAAATCTCAAGGAGGGTGATATCGCTTTATTTACAAAGGAAAATGATTTTATAATCAATAGGATTGTAAGCCTTGATGTGGAGAATGGAACAGCGGTTATACAGGGGGACGCTGGGAATAAGGCGGATATTGCCATTAATATCTCTGATATCAGGGGGAAGGTAATACATAGGGTGCCTAAAATAGGTAAGCTTGTGAGACTTTTAGGAACACCTGAGGGAGTACTGTGCGTTGTAGTGGCTGTATTTTTAATATTAGAGCTGATGTACAGGCATAAGGAAATGCAGGGGGAAAAGCGGCGAGAAGTTATTGAGGATGAAATTAGGGAGCTGGTCAATTCCCAAAAACACTAAAATTAGTTAAAATAAACTAAAAAACAGAATAAAAACATTGTTTATTTAATTTATATGTGTTATGTTAAACTTATAAATGAATGTATAGGAGAGCTAGTGATGATTACATATTTTGAAAATGAACGTGTTTTTAAATTAGACACACTAAATACTACTTATATGATTGGAATTGCGGATGAAGAAAATTTCATAGGCCATATTTATTATGGCAAAAGGTTAAAGGATGCGGGAGCTTCATATCTTATGAGGACTGGAGAACCGCCCTATATGCCTTCTGTAAATAATAGGGAAAGGGGTTCATTTTATGACTGCTTTCCCTTTGAATATCCAACGGGGGGATTGGGAGACTATAGGGAAAGCTGTATAGATATACGGACGGATAAAGGTCATGTGGGAAGTATGCTTACATATGTGTCCCATGAAATTTGTACGGGAAAGCCAAAGCTTAATGGACTTCCGGCGACGTTTGGTGATGACAGAGAGTGTACTTCGCTTAAAATCGTATGCGAGGATAAATATGTCGGAATGAAGGTTGAGCTTTTGTATACGGTGTTTGACGATACGGATGCCATAGCGAGAAGTGTTAAGGTTACTAATCTCCATAAAGAGCCTTTTTACCTTACAAAGGTCTATTCTGCCTGTATTGATATGGATAACAATGATTATGATATGGTATCGCTCCACGGAAGCTGGGCAAGGGAGCGTCATATCCAGAGAAAGCCTATCGGATATGGCATACAAAAGGTTAAGTCATTTAGGGGAGAGTCAAGCCACCAGGAACATCCGTTTATTGCGCTTGTGGATAAGACAACAACACAGGAAAGCGGAAATGTATATGCCATGAATTTTGTGTATTCAGGTAATTTCTGCGCACAAGCGGAGGTATCACAGTTTGATTCAGTGCGTATGTCAATGGGTATAAACAGTGAGAATTTTACATGGAAGCTTGAATGTGGGGAGAGCTTTCAGGCACCAGAGGTTATAATGGTATACAGCGATAAGGGATTTGACGCAATGACGACAGCATTTCATAAGCTTTACAAAAACTACCTTATCCGTGGCGAGTACAGGAACAAAAAACGTCCTATATTGATAAATAACTGGGAAGCAACATATTTTGATTTCAACACGGATAAGCTTTTGTCAATTGCAAGGGAGGCATCAAAGCATGGAATAGAAATGCTAGTCATGGATGACGGTTGGTTTGGCAAAAGGAGCAGTGACAACTGTGCGCTTGGTGATTGGAAGGTAAATGAAGATAAATTAAAAGGCGGTTTAAAATATCTTGTTGACGAGGTAAATAAGCTTGGAATGAAGTTTGGTATCTGGTTTGAGCCGGAGATGATATCCCCTGATTCTGACCTTTACAGGGCGCACCCGGATTGGGCAATAGCAATTCCCGGAAGGGAAGCGACCCAGTCAAGACAGCAATATGTACTTGACCTTTCGAGGCAGGAGGTAGTGGACTATACATACGAACAGATAGCACAGGTGCTTAGGAGCGCAAACATTGAATACGTTAAATGGGATATGAACCGTCAGCTTACCGATATCGGAAGTTATAATCTCCCCGCAGACAGGCAGGGTGAGCTGTACCACAGGTATATGCTTGCTGTTTATCAGATGCAGGAGAGGCTTATAACTGAATTTCCATATCTGCTTCTTGAAAACTGTTCTGGAGGTGGTGCAAGGTTTGACGCAGGAATGCTTTATTACAGCCCACAGATATGGTGCTCTGATGATACGGATGCAATAGAGAGACTGGAGATACAGGAGGGAACAGCCCTGATATATCCGCTTTCTACAATGGGCGCACACGTGTCGGACTGCCCAAACCATACAGTTGGACGTACTACTCCGTTTGAGACAAGGGGAATAGTGGCATTGGCAGGAACCTTTGGATATGAGCTGGATGTCACAAAGATATCTGAGGATGATAGGAATATGATACCGTCACAGGTTGCAATGTACCATAAATACAATGACCTTGTAAGGGAAGGGGATTATTACCGCATTGCTTCCTATTCATTAAATCACAAATATGATTGCTGGCAGGTGGTAAGCGGTGATAAAAAGCAGTCACTTGTCACATTTGTACAGGTTTTGGGAAGACCTAATTTTAAGTCAAGGCGGATTTTGCTCAAAGGGCTTGAAGGTGATAAACTCTATAGATTGGAAAGCGTTAACAATGACAGCATGGCACAGACGGTATACAGCGGAGACACCCTTATGAAAGCTGGAATTTTAATCCCTAATATGTGGGGTGATTTTAAGGCGCTGCTTATATCCCTTGTGGAGGTTTAAGCTGTTGTAATTAAAATGTATTGCGGTAGCTTTTATGAGAGGAAGTGGAGTATGGTTAAGAATGTGAGATTGGCTGATATAGCCGAAAAAGTAGGTGTAAGCGTTGTAACCGTTTCAAAGGCACTGTCGGGACAAAAGGGTGTGAGCGAGGAAATGCGCACACGCATAAAACAGCTTGCAGACGAAATGGGATATACTCCTATACATTCTGAGTCGTCTGCAAAAACTAAGTCATATACAATTGGCGTGGTTACCTTTGATGTATATTTTGAAAGATTTGCTTCATTTTATTGGAAAATGTATCAGGAGCTTGCGACAAGGGCTGTGAGGAAAAACTGCTTTACAATGCTTGAGGTGGTATCCTCCGAGGATGAAAGAAGCCTTATAGCGCCAAAGCTTATAACCCAGGAGCAAAAGGCGGACGGAATTATAATAATAGGCAGACCTGGCAAAAACTATTTAAAATTATTGTACAATAATCGAAAAATCCCGATGGTATTTATGGATTTTTATGATGACGATTTGAATGTAGATTCAGTTGTCTCCGCAGGATTTCACGGAATGTACAGGATGACGGATTATCTGATTAAAAACGGTCATACACGGATTGCCTATGTGGGAACCCTTATGTATACGGAAAGCATAACGGACAGGTATTTTGGGTACTGTAAAGCGCTTATGGAAAACGGCATAGAAAAAAGGGATGACTGGATTATTGATGACAGGGATAGGGCAAACGGAGTTATAGGAACTGATTATAGAATAAGGTTCCCGTCAGATATGCCTACAGCGTTTGTGTGCAACAATGATATTACTGCATATTCACTTATAAAGCAGTTAAATGAAAAGGGGTATCGGGTTCCGGACGATATATCAGTTGTTGGATATGACAACTACCTGTATGCGGAATACGGCGACTCAAAGATTACCACTTATTCCGTTGACATGGCGGAAATGTCAAAAATCGCCCTTTCATGTATAATAAAGCGCATTGAAAATACTTCAAGTAATGTAAATGTGCGCATAGTAAACGGTAAGGTTATAGAGCGTGATACCGTCAAAAAAATAAAATAAAATCATAATATCGGTGTCTCTTTGCGGTAGGTAAGCGGAGTGACACCGGTTTTTTCTTTAAACAATCTTATAAAGTGGTTTGCATTGTCTATACCAACCATTTGGCTTATATCTACGATTTTTTCATTTGTGTTTAAGAGAAATTCTTTAGCTTTGTCAATTCTTACCTTGTTTAGAAACTGGATAGGCGTATAAGAGTAATATTTCGTAAATTCCCTGCATATGCGGAATTTGTTTATGCCGTATTCGACAGCTAGGTCATCAAGGGAGTATGAATTGTAATATTCCTTCTCAAATCTGCGGTGTATATCAAGGATATATGAGGGAACATGGTATGAGCTGTTATGCTCCATAATGCGGGCAAGGTAAAGGGACTCAAAAAGCTCTGTAAGCTGCTTTGAGCGTGATATTCCGTGCAGCTCATCATCATGGGTATTTTTCAGCAGCAAGTCCCATATATCATATATATCAGGATGTTTATCCAGCCTGTATATGAAATTTCCACTGTCAATAATCTTGTTCGCATAAAATTCCAAAAGATTGGTTCCAAGAAAGCAAATGGTAAATTCCCAAATGTTATGTTGGCATACAATTTTCATCCACTTACGGCAGTCAATAATGGTAAAGGTATCCTTTGAAAGCTCGTGTTGGATATTAGCCTCATTTCCGTCCTTGCAAAACAGGTTTCCCGTTCCGCTGATGGTATGGATTATGCAAAGCGCATTTAGGTTTTTGGTTTCATATGAGAAAGGCGAAGTGACGGATACCTTTTTATGGCACAGTTCATGTGGGATATAACTGCAAAAATCAAAATCCCTGCTGTATGCGTCGGAAAAATATTCAGAGAATGAAAATCGGTTGCTTGTTTCGGAAGATATAAGGGAGCTAAAAAATTCGGATGAAAATAATTGATTAGTCATGTAATTACCTCCGCCTCAACTTAATATGATTTTATAGCCTTAGTATAAACTATGTAAACCAATAAATCAATAAGTGTATATAAATATAAATTAATGGTTATTGAAGATTAGTAAAATTGTCTAAATTATTTGTCAATTTAGACTATTGAATTGTTTGAACGCTATTGCTAAAATTAAAGCTAAATAAAGGAGATAATTTAATTAAATAATACATATAATTTAATTAAATTACTTAGAAAGGAATTGGGGATATGGCGGATATTCAATTTAAGTCTGAGGTGGATAACCACCTTAAAAATGACATTATACCTTTTTGGAAAAGTCTGCGTGATAACGAATACGGCGGTTATTACGGATATATGGGATATGGGCTAAATTTAGATAAAAAAGCGGTTAAAGGTTGTATATTAAACAGCCGTATTACCTGGTTTTTTGCTAATGCATATACGCTTTTAAGAGATGAAAGTCTTTTAGATGAAGCCCGACATGGCTTTGATTTCCTTAAAAACCACTGTTGGGACAATAAAAACGGTGGCGTATATTGGTCGCTAAACTATGACGGTACACCGAATGAAACAATAAAGCATACATATAATCAGGCTTTTTCCATATATGCCCTTTCCTCGTATTATGAGGCAAGCGGTGATAGAGGGGCTCTTGATATGGCATATAAGCTGTATGATTTAATTGAGAATAAAATGCGAGACGAGTTGGGATATAAAGAAGCCTTTGATGAGGGCTTTAATGAGATTGACAACGACAAGCTTTCAGAAAATGGAGTTATGGCGCAAAAGACAATGAATACGCTCCTGCATGTATTCGAGGCATATACGGAGCTATACAGGGTTGACAGAAACGAGAAAATTGCCTCAAAGATAAAGTGGATTATGGATATTATTGCGGATAAGGTTTACAATCCCAAGCTCCACCGTCAGGAGGTGTTTTTTGATGATAAATGGAATTCCATAATTGACCTTCACTCGTATGGTCACGATATAGAGACTGCATGGCTTGTGGATAGAAGTACGGATATACTTGGAGATGCAATATACAGCGAAAAGATGAGTAAGATAACAAAGGATTTGACCAATCAAATTTACAGCGTGGCTTTTGACGGTTCTTCCCTTGCTAATGAGTGTGAGAGGGGTGTTGTCAATGAATGGCGAATTTGGTGGGTTCAGGCTGAGACGATTGTAGGATTTTTAAATGGCTACGAGAGAACAGGCAGGGATGAATATTTAGAAGCTGTATTGAATGAATGGAAATTTATCAAGGAGCACGTGATAGATAAAAGGGATGGATATAAGGCGGGCAGGGAGTGGTACTGGCGAGTGTCTAAAGAGGGAGTGCCGGACGAGACGCAGCCTATAGTTGAACCTTGGAAATGCCCTTACCATGACGGAAGAATGTGCTTTGAGGTAATAAGGAGACTGGAGGATTAAAATGACGAACACATTATTTGAAGAAAACAGATTAAAGATGGTGCAGAAATACGAGGATTTAATAAACCGTAAAAATGAAAAAGATACAAGCTTTTATAACGGAATTTATGACAGGTACAAATATCCTGTTCTCACGAGGGAGCATATTCCGCCGTTTTGGAAATATGACATGAATCCGGCGACAAATCCGAATTTTATGGAGAGGCTTGGCGTTAACTGCGTATTTAATTCGGGGGCAATCGAGCTTAATGGTAAGTTTTATCTTGTGGCAAGGGTTGAGGGAAATGACCGTAAATCATTCTTTGCCGTGGCAGAGAGTGACAGCCCGGTAGACGGATTTAAGTTTTGGGATTATCCGGTTCTATTAGATGATGTATGCCCAAATGAAACAAATGTCTATGATATGCGACTTACAAAGCATGAGGACGGCTACATATACGGAGTGTTCTGCTCGGAGAGCAAGGATAATTCGGTGAGTGATTTATCAGCGGCGGTTGCGGCGGCAGGAATTGTAAGGACAAAGGATTTAAAAACATGGGAACGCCTTGATAACCTAAAAACCCTAAACTCACCACAGCAGCGCAATGTTGTGCTTCATCCAGAGTTTGTAAATGGAAAATATGCTTTTTACACAAGACCGATGGATGACTTTATTGATACCGGAAGTGGTGGGGGAGTAGGTTTTGGGCTTTGCGATGACATTACCCATGCAGTAATAGATGAAGAAATCATCACAAGCAAGCGCAAATACCATACAATCACTGAAGCTAAAAACGGTGCCGGTGCAGTGCCTATTAAGACAGATAAGGGCTGGATACATATAGCCCATGGAGTGAGAAATACCGCAGCAGGCTTAAGATATGTAATATATGCCTTTGCAACAGACCTTGATGAGCCACAAAAGGTTATTGCGGAGCCAGGTGGTTTCCTAATCGCCCCGTTAGGCGGTGAAAGAGTAGGGGATGTGTCAAACGTTGTATTTACAAACGGCGCAATAGCAAGGGATAATGGAGAAGTATATATTTATTATGCGTCAAGCGATACAAGGCTTCATGTGGCGGCAACAACCATTGACAAGTTGACAGATTATGTATTCAACACCCCGAAGGACGCACTTCGTTCGGTCAAGTGTGTTGAACAGAGATGTGAGCTTATAAGGAAGAATTTAGAGTACATGAAAAATAAGTAAAAGGAAAAGCGGTGACGGATATGAGAGCTTTAAATAATGGTGTTTTAAATAAAGGAAACCTGTATCGTATTGAGAGGGTAATGAAAAAAGCCATGAATGGTGAGACGATAACCATTGGATTTTTGGGCGGCTCTATAACCCAAGGCTGTCTCTCATCAACACCCGAAACCTGTTATGCCTATCTCACGTACAGGTGGTGGTGCAAAAGATTTCCAAAAGCGCAGTTTAAATATGTAAATGCAGGAATAGGCGGTACAACCTCACAGTTTGGGGTTGCAAGGGCAGAGGATGATTTACTGTCAAAGAACGTAGATTTTACTGTGGTGGAATTTAGCGTGAATGATGACAATAACCAACACTTTCAGGAAACATATGAGGGACTGATACGAAGAATTTATTTTCATGAGACAGCTCCGGCAGTATTGATAGTAAACAGCGTCAGATATGATGACGGAATAAATGCACAGGATATCCATCTGAAAATAGGAAAGGCATATGAAATACCTTGCGTCAGCATGAAGCCTACATTATACAGTAAGGTCTTGAACGGTACATATAAGAGTCGGGATATAACAGAGGATGACCTTCATCCGAATGATAAAGGGCACAGGCTTATGACGGATATAATAACAGGCTTTCTTGAAAATGTATATGAGGAATTGAAAGCAGGAAAGAAATCCAAGGATAATTATAATGAAATAAAAGCCAAAGCCACAGTTACGCTGAATGGCTATGAAAATTCCAAGCGTTTTCAAAATTATAACAGTGACAACATAATTGTTGCACAGGAAGGCTTTATAGCCGACAATGAGCCCCAAAATGATATAAGGGAAATATTCAGAAAAGGGTGGACGGCTGGGAAAGAGGGCGACCACATACGTTTTATTGTGGAGGGTACATGTATCGGAGTACAATACCGTAAATCCATAATACAGCCAACGCCCATAGCGACAGCCATAATTGATGGTGATACGGACAGACCTGTTATATTGGACGGCAACTTTGATGAAACATGGGGGGACAGTATCCACCTTACAACCCTTGCCGAGCATCTTCCATATGGAAAACACGTAGTTGAAATCACACTCACCACTACCCATGATAATGATAAAGTACCGTTTTATTTGGTATCGCTTATAGTATCATAGTAAATGTAATTAGTCATGCAATTAAAAAGAAACAAAAAAACCACATAAAAAGGAGAATAAAAAATGAGTAAAGTAAAAATGATAGCACCCTCGGTTCCAAATATGCCATGGCAGGAGCGCACCGCCGGCAAGACGACAGGAGTAAATGATGCTCCGATATGGCGTTACAGCGAAAACCCGATAATTGGCAGAAATCCACTAAAAGGTGTGGCACGAATATTCAACAGTGCCGTAATGCCATATGAGGGAGCCTTTATTGGAGTATTTAGGGGCGAGCAGGTAAACGGAATTCCATACATATATTTAGGACACAGCAAAGACGGAATACATTGGGATTTTGATTCTGAGAAGATTAATTTTGTGGACGAGGAAGGCAAGCCCTTTATGCCGGTGTATGCCTATGACCCAAGACTTGTAAAGGTTGAGGATACATATTATATAATCTGGTGCGGTGACTTTTATGGTGCGGCAATCGGAATGGCAAAGACCACGGATTTCAAAACATTTATAAGAATTGAAAATCCATTTTTACCATTTAACAGAAACGCAGTACTTTTCCCAAGAAAAATTAACGGAAATTTTGTGATGTTAAGCAGACCATCAGACTCAGGACATACGCCATTTGGTGATATATTC
>CAYTGS010000017.1:0-21483 GCA_964437435.1 uncultured Roseburia sp. | reverse complement strand
GATATGCTAAAAGCTAAAATTAACGGATTTACGGGTTCAATAGTATTTTTTGATAAGTTTTTGAGTTAGAGAAAGACAAGATAGAGGTGTCTAAATTGACCTCTTTTTTCCACTAAAGTATTGAAATACATTTACCACTTGTGTTAAACTAAATTTTAAATTGTAAACATGGAGGAAATACAAATGGGAAAGATTTTTAAGTTTCAACAGGATGTTGATACTGACCAGATTATAGCGTCACAGTATCTATTATATCCCACGATTGACGAGATGAAGACACATACTTTTGAGTCGCTTTCACCTGAGTTTGCAGCACAGGTGAAGCCAGGGGATTATGTTGTAGCTTCTGAAAATTTTGGCTGCGGTTCATCAAGGGAGCAGGCTCCAAGCGTTTTAAAGGCTCTTGGTGTAAAGGCGGTTATTGCGAAATCCTTTGCCCGTATTTTTTATAGAAATGCAATAAATATAGGACTTCCTGTTATTGTATGCAAGGAGCTTCATGATAATGTTAATGACGGTGACGAGATGGAGCTTTTCATGCAGGAGGGTGTTGTGCGTGTAAATGGCAAGGAGTATGAATGTACAAAGCTTCCTGAATATATGCAGGGAATACTTGACCAGGGCGGTTTGATTGCCTCATTGGATAACAGTGTGAAAAATCCATATACGGAAAATTTTTCACACGAAAAATTTGAGCTAAAGCACAAATTTTAAGGGAGGTATAAAAGGAAATGGGAATGACAATTGCGGAGAAAATAATTGCGGCTGCGGCAGGAGTAAATTCTGTAAAGCCGGGAGACATACATACCGTGGAGCTTGACCGCCTTATGAGTAATGACGGAACTACACATCTTACAATAGATATGTACAATAAGCTCAAAAATCCACGCATAGCTGACGTAAACAAGCTTGTATGGATAGTAGACCACAATGTGCCATGCGACAGTGTAAAGACTGCTGCCTCGCACAAGAAAATGCGTGATTTTGCCAAGGAGCATGGCATTAAATTTTATGAGGGTGCTGGTGTTTGTCATCAGGTAATGATAGAAAACCATGTTACAAGCGGAGAGCTTATTTTTGGCGCTGACAGCCATACCTGTGCTTACGGTGCATTGGGGGCTTTTGGAACAGGCGTTGGCTGTACCGATTATCTCTATGCCATGGTGACAGGTCACTCATGGCTTCTTGTTCCTGAAACCTTGAAATTCAACCTAACAGGGAAATTAAATAAAGGTGTATACGCAAGGGATTTAATACTTTCAATTATAGGAATGATAGGTGCAAACGGAGCTAACTACATGGCAATGGAATTTGGCGGTGAGGGCTTAAAGACACTTAACATGAGCGACAGAATAGCTATCTGTAACCTCTGCGTTGAGGCAGGTGCCAAAACCGCCCTTATGGAAGTGGACGAGATTACACTTGACTATTTAAAGGCACACGGCAGAACTCCAAAGCACAGCTTTAAGAGTGATGATGACGCTAAATTTGCCCGTGTTCATGATATTGACCTTTCAACAATCAAGCCTATCGTTGCAAAGCCACATTTTGTTGACAGCGTGGTTGACGCTAAAGAGTGCGTTGGAACGCATATCGACGAGGCTTTTTTAGGCTCATGTAACAACGGACGTATTGAGGATTTAAGGGTTGGTGCAGAGCTTATAAAAGGTAAAAAGGTTCATCCGCTTGTGAGATTTCTAGTAGTTCCTGCAAGTGCGGAGGTTTATAAACAGGCGCTCCGCGAGGGCATAATTGACACCTTTATGGAGGCAGGCGCAATCGTTATGAACCCTAACTGTAGCGTATGTTGGGGAAGCTGTCAGGGTGTTATCGGTGAGAATGAGGTGCTTATAAGTACAGGTACACGTAATTTTAAGGGACGTGCAGGACACAAGGACTCATTTGTATATCTTGCGTCAGCAGCTACAGTGACAGCCTCGGCAATAAAGGGTGAGATTGCAACAGCAAGCCAAATATAGGCATACCTATATTTGGCATATATGCATATAGAAAGGCGGTTTTACATAAATGGAAAAATTCAGCGGTAAAATATGGGTGCTCGGTGATGACATTGACACTGATATCATCATTCCCACGGAATATTTGGCTTTAAAGACAGTAAAGGATATGGCTCCATACGCATTTTCACCACTTCGCCCAGAGCTTGCCTCACAGATAAAAGAGGGCGACATAATAGTGGCAGGAAAGAATTTTGGCTGTGGTTCTTCGAGGGAGCAGGCACCGGAGATTATAAAGGCGCTTGGAGTTAAATGTGTAATTGCAAAATCCTTTGCCCGTATTTTCTTTAGAAATTCAATTAATAATGGACTTCTTCTTATCGAAAATGATACATTAAAGGACAACGTAAATGAAGGTGACGAGATTACCGTGACAATAAACGAGTCAATCGAGCACAACGGAAATAAGTATCCAATTACTTCACTTCCACAAAATCTTGTAGACATAATAAACGCAGGAGGTCTTGTAAAGGCTATGCGTAAATTAAACGGATTAGAGGATTAGAAAGGGGTAGAGTAATGGGTTCGACAATCATAGAAAAAATTGTAAGAAATAATATCGGAAAAGCTGTAAAGCCTGGTGATATTGTTACAGTCAACGTAGACAGGGTAATGATACATGATATCTTTATTCCTTTTGTGGCTTCTAAATTTGAAGAAATGGGATTTACTAAGCTTTGGGATGCTGACAAGGTAGTGTTAATTTATGACCACCTTGTACCAGCAAGTCAGGTTGATGATACGAGGCATTTCCGCATAGGAAACGAGTTTGTGGAGAAATACGGCATGAAAAATATCCACCGCTCAGACGGAATATGCCACCAGCTTATGACGGAAGCGGGATATGTAAAGCCCGGAAATATAGTATTTGGAACGGACAGCCATACAACTACATACGGCTGTGTAGGTGCGTTCTCATCAGGTATCGGATATACGGAAATGGCAAGCATACTTGGAACGGGTACGCTTTGGATAAGGGTTCCGGAGACTATCAAGGTAAATATTACGGGAAGGCTTCCTGAAAATGTTATGGCTAAGGATATTATCTTAAAGCTTATCGGTGATTTGGGGGCTGACGGTGCTACCTACAAGGCGCTTGAATTTAGCGGTGATACTGTTGAAAATATGACGGTCGCCTCTAGGATGTCAATGTCAAACATGGCAATTGAGGCTGGTGCAAAGTGCGCATTGTTTACTCCTGATGAAAAGACTGCGGAGTATTGCAATATTCAGCTTACTGACAAGGAGAGGGATTTGGTTGGTGACGCTGACGCTAATTATTGTCAGGTGATTAATTACAGGGCTGAGGATTTTGTGCCTGTTATGGCTTGTCCCTCAAACGTTGACAATGTTAAGCCTGTAGTGGAGTTGACAGGAAAAGAAATCGACCAAGTATTTATCGGCTCTTGTACAAACGGACGATTGGAAGATTTAATGGCGGCGGCAGAGGTGCTAAAGGGTAAAAAGGTTGCACCGTTTGTAAAGCTTATTGTAACGCCTGCAAGCCGGAAAATTTATCGTGAGGCTGTGGCAAACGGAACAATGGATATTTTAGCGGAGGCGGGAGCTATTATCACGCATCCTAGCTGTGGGCTTTGCTGCGGTCGTACTGGCGGTATCTTGACTGACGGTGAGACTGTAGTGGCAACTAATAACAGGAACTTCCTCGGACGCATGGGTACTTCAAAGGTCAACATATATCTTGCTTCACCAAAGACAGCAGCAGCCTGTGCGGTTGCAGGCTCAATTGTAGTTCCAAAAATGTAATTGTCCCATAAATTTATGTAATATAAAACGGAGGCGTATGAAATGAATAGTGCAAAGGAACAGGAATATCTGAAGCTTGTAGATGAAGTGATTGAAAAAGGGCCGTTCAAGCCTGATTGGGATTCCCTTATGCAGGCTAAGGTTCCGGAATGGTTTAGAAAAGAAAGGTTTGGAATTTTCTTCCATTGGGGACTTTACAGCGTACCGGCATATTCTAATGAATGGTATTCAAGGAATATGTATATTGAGGGTATGCCGGCATATGAACATCATGTCAAGACTTATGGGGCACAGAAGGATTTTGGATATAAGGATTTTATACCAATGTTTAAGGCTGAAAAATTTAATCCTGCCGAGTGGATTGAGACCTTTAAAAATGCAGGTGCAGGATATATTTGTCCTGTTGCGGAGCACCATGACGGTTTCCAAATGTATGACAGTGAGCTTTCGGACTGGAATGCTAAGAACATGGGACCGCACCGTGACGTTTTGGGAGAGCTTAAGGCGGAGGCGGAGAAACAGGGGCTTATCTTTTGTACTTCAACCCACAGGGCTGAACACTGGTTTTTTATGGGACATGGCAAGGAGTTTGACAGTGATATAAAGGAGCCGTTGAAAAAGGGTGACTTCTATTGGCCCGCAATGCCTGAGCCTGACAATACGGATTTATATAGCAAGCCTTATCCAAGCGAGGAATACTTAAATGACTGGCTTGCGAGAACTGTTGAAATTATATGGAAATACAAGCCGAGATTCTTATATTTTGATTGGTGGATACAGCATGAGGCATTTAAGCCTTATCTCAAAAAGCTGGCGGCGTTTTATTATAACTGTGGAGTTATGTGGGGCGAGGATGTGCGAATATGCTATAAGCATGACGCAATGATGTTTGGAAGCGGAATTGTCGAGGTTGAGAGGGGCGGTTTTGCGGAAGCTAAGCCATATGAATGGCAGACTGACACGGCTATTGCCAGAAATTCATGGTGTTACACTGACGATTTGGATTATAAAAATGCAGAGGAGATTATACAGACTTTGGTTGATGTTGTGAGCAAGAACGGAAACTTGCTGCTCAATATAGGTCCAAAGGCTGACGGTACACTTCCGGATAAGGACAAGGAAATTCTTGGCGAAATCGGAAAGTGGATGAAGGTAAATTCCGAGGCGGTAAAAGGAGCTAAGGTTTGGAGAAAGTCTATGGAGGGACCTACGAGAAATGCGGAGGGACAGTTCCAGGACCAGGCACAGCTTGAGTTTACGCCACAGGATTTTAGGTTTACTGTAAACCATGGGAATATTTATGCAATATGTATGAAGTGCCCTGGTGACGGAGAATTTTTAATTAAATCACTTAAAAACAGCACTGACCAGAATATGCCGGAATTTCACGGAATTATTGAAAAGGTGGACGTTTTGGGCTATGAGGGAAATGTGGAATGGTCGGTTTGCGGTGACGGGCTTCATGTTCATGCAGCGGGCTTTAAATCGGAGTATCCGGCAGTCATACGTATTGACATAAAATAATTAAAATAATTGGGATTTATGTCTAGTATTTATTAAATATTTTTGTTACAATATACATCATAGGACAGAGATTGTCTTATGGTGTATATTTTTATACCAATAAAAGGAAGGAATGATGAAAATGGATTATAGTAAAACCACAAGGGAAGCAGTTGCGGACAAGATTTATTATGTATTCAGAATAGCTATTCTTATATCCGTAGTATTTCTGTTTGTCCCGGCTTTAAATCCGTCAAGAATATGTGGGCTGATTAACAAAAATCTCTCATTGTTTACTTCGGGAGTGGCATATTCCACGCTGACGGCAGATTTTGGCAGGGCTTTTAAGAAAGGCTGGGTGTCAGAATCCAGTATGCACCTTCTCTATGCGTCATCAGTGGCAATCTGCCTTGGAATTGTGGCATATGCTGCAAGCGGATGTATGTCATTGGGTAACATAAAATTTAAAAAGCTGTCAAATCTTATTGCAGTAATCGGAAGTATAGCCTGTCTTGGCGGTATGGTGGGAATTTATACGGCATACGGTCAGGTGGCTGCAACAGAGAAGCCTGGAAAGGTTGAGCCAATGTTTCCAAGCAGCTTTTGGTTTGTGACAGTGGTGTTTGTGATAGTGCTTATCGCAGCGCTGTTAGAGATATTTTTACTTTTTAAGAGCAAAAAAGAGGATAAGTTTGAAATGGAGTCAAAATTCAAGCTGTTTCTGATGTTTTTGCCGTTTATTGCCCTTGTGGCTGTATTCTCTTACCTGCCCCTTTTGGGTTGGCGTTACGCATTCTTTGATTATAAGGCAGGTGATACCCTGTCTATGGATAAATTTGTGGGATTTAAGTGGTTTAGGGAGCTTATTAAAAATCCCGCCACGGTAAAGGATATTATAAATGTACTCAAAAATACCCTTGCAATGAGCGGTCTTGGAATACTTACAAGTTGGATGCCTATGGCATTTGCAATATTCCTCTGTGAGATGAAGAATATGAAGTTTAGGAGGTTTGTACAGACCTTTACCACGGTTCCTAATTTCATAAGCTGGGTTCTCGTATATGCTATTGCGTTTTGTATTTTTTCTACTGACGGCTTCCTTAGCAGTTTCCTAACCAATATAGGTGTTTGGAGTGAGGGAAAGAACCTGCTTATGGGTGGCGAGCATATGTGGCTTAAGATGTGGGCATGGGGTACCTGGAAGGGTATCGGCTGGAGTGCAATTATCTACATAGCTGCTATCTCAGGTATTGACCAGCAGCTTTATGAGGCGGCGGAAATCGACGGTGCGGGAAGATTTCAGAAGATGTGGCATATCACGGTGCCAAGCCTTATCCCGACCTTCTTCGTACTGCTGTTAATGGCAATTGCCAATATCCTTAGTAACGGTATGGACCAGTATCTCGTATTTAAAAATGCCACTAATTCTACTACTATTACCGTTTTGGATTTGTATGTATATGAGCTTGGTATTGGTCAGGGTTCTATACCGCTTACAACTGTTGTAGGTATGTTAAAATCCATTGTCAGTGTAATTTTATTGTTTAGTGCAAACTGGGTTTCTAAATTAATACGTGGCGAGAGCATTATTTAGGGGGTGGTTTTAAATGGCAAAGACGGCACAGGAAAGAGCAGATATTAAAGCTGAAAAATTATATAAGAAAACACATAAACGTAAGTATAGAATGAAGCCGGGCGACGTTGTTTTTGAAGTAATAAACTATTTGGTGTTTGGATTGTTTACACTTTGCTGTGTTTTCCCGTTTTATTACCTGTTTATCAATACGATAAGTGACAATGACATGGTATTAAAGGGAAGAATTAATTTCATCCCAAGGGGTATTCACTTTGGAAACTATACGGCACTTTTAAATGTAAGTGATTTGTCAACGGCATTTTTGGTGTCTGTTTCAAGAACACTTCTAGGAACAGCACTTATGGTTGTTGCATCTGCTTTGGTCGGATATCTTGTGACCAAGCGTGAAATGTGGGCTAGGAGCTTTTGGTACCGCTTCCTTGTGGTGACTATGTATTTTAATGCGGGTATTGTACCGGTTTTCTTAAATATGCAGATGTTAGGTCTGACAAACAGCTTTTGGGTATATATTATCCCAGGTATCGTGGCACCGTACAATATCATACTTGTAAAGACATACATAGAGTCTATTCCGGGAGAGTTGGAGGAGAGTGCGGAAATTGACGGGGCAACCTATATGACCGTATTCAGGAAGATTATATGGCCGCTTAGTAAGCCGATTTTGGCAACAATAGCTATTTTCGGTGCGGTAGGTCATTGGAATTCATTTACTGATTCACTGATTTATATGCAGTCAGCGCCTAATCTGTACACATTGCAGCACAGGTTATATATTTACCTGAACCAGTCATCAAACTTAAAGTCACTGATGCAGTCGGGCGGTGCCGTAAGCGAGTCTGCAATTAAGTCAGCGTTAAGCGGAAAAATCGTTAAATATACCATTTCAATGGTTACGGTTATTCCGATATTACTTGTATATCCTTTCCTACAGAGGTATTTTGAGGAGGGAATTATGTTAGGGGCAGTAAAGGGCTAATACTGGTGAAAACCAGTTTATGCATAAAAATAAGGAGGAAAAGTTATGAAGGCAAAGAAAATTTTTGCACTGCTTTTGACAGCTTCTATGACCGTTTCACTTGCGGCATGTGGAAGCTCAGGCACAACATCAACAACAGATTCTACAGCTTCAAGTGACACAACATCAAGTACTGCTTCTACAGATGATAAATCTGTGGGGGGGCAAGAGGACAGTGCGGATGAGGATTTGGAGGATATCATTCCGGACGAGACTGTTACGCTTGATGTATATGACCAGTTGGCAAACTACTCAGGTGAGCAGATTGGATGGTTTGCACAGGTTATGTTGGAGAAATTCAACGTAAAATTGAATATTATTCCTGATACAGACGGTGTTTATGAGACACGTATGGAGTCGGGAAACCTTGGTGACATTGTTATCTGGGGTAATGACGGCGACGAGTATCTTCAGGCAGTTGACAAGGGTATGCTCTATGATTGGAATGAGGATGACCTTCTTGATGAATATGGCTCATACATAAAGGAGAATATGCCGTTTGCACTCGAGAAAAATCAGGAGCTTTCAGGCGGTACATTGTATGGCTTTGGTCATGACGTATCACTTAGCTCAGAGGACCGTCAGGACGCTATGTACACATGGGATTTGCGTTGGGATCTTTATAAGGAGTTAGGCTATCCTGAAATCAAGGATTTGGATGACATGGTGGATGTACTTGAACAGATGAAGGAAATCTGCCCTACAGATGACAATGGTAAGACAACATACGGTGTATCACTCTTTAACGATTGGGACGGCGATATGGTAATGTTTGTAAAGTCTACAGCTTCAGCCTACTATGGATATGATGAGTTCGGTGTAGGTCTTTATGACCCGGAGACACAGACATATCATCCTTGCTTAGAGGAGGACGGACCTTACCTTACATGCTTGAAGTTCTATAATACATTATATCAGAAGGGACTTCTTGACCCTGACTCACAGACACAGGGATATGAGGGACTTGCAGAGGATTACCAGAACGGTACAGCTTTCCTTAATGTGTTTAACTTCTTAGGTTCATCTCTCTATAATACAGATGCACACGCAGAGGAAGGAAAGGCTATGTATCCTGTACCTCCTACAGAGGCTAGACCTATTATTTATGGTCAGAGCGTATATGGAAGCAACAGAATATGGTCAATCGGCGCTAAGACAGAGTATCCAGAGCTTTGCATGGCTATCATCAACTGGCTTTCAACTCCGGATGGACGTATGACAGCAGAGTATGGTCCTAAGGATGTATGCTGGTATTATGGTGATGACGGTCTTACATACTTTACAGACCTTGGACGTAAGGCTAAGCTTGACATCACAACACAGATGACTGACGGATATTCAGGAACATTTGATGACGGTGGATTTAAGATGAATAACTCAACATGGGCTATCGACAGCTTAAATCCTGATTCAAACGGTGAGACATACAACTACAGGAAGTGGGCAAGCTTCTCAACAGAGGCAGGTTCAGATATAGAGCAGGATTGGAGAGACTACACAGGCTGCGATACACCTGATGAGCGTCTCGGACAGACAAATTATATCCTTTCACCTGGTACAACATATTCAGCAGGTGTAAGAAGTGATGAGTTACAGGTTGTATGGAACCAGGTAACAACATGCATCAAAGAGGGCTCTTGGAAGGCAATTTATGCTAACTCTGATGATGAGTTTGACCAGATTGTTGCTGATATGATTTCACAGGCTAATGAATATGGTTATGACCAGTGTGTAGAGTTCCAGGAGAACGAAGCAAAAATCAGGGCAGCAGCAGAAGATGCTGTAAAGTAAATGACATTTACAAAATAAGTTACAAATAAATAAACAAAGGGGCTGCTAAAAAAGCAGCCCTTGTTTTTAAGGAGATATATTATAATGAAATTTTTCAGCGTAGACAGTCCGTTATATAGGTTCCTTTCAAGGTTTTTGGATATATTAAAGCTTAATTTTATGTGGCTTTTATTCTGTATTCCCATAATTACCATAGGGGCTTCAACAGTGGCGGCAATGTCAGTTGCCCTTAAAATGGTTGATGATGAGGAGGGGTACATAGGTAAAGGTTTTATCAAGGCATTTAAGGAAAACTGGAGGCAGGGAACAATACTTTTTATAATAACGGTTGTGGCTGCCTATGCGGTGTATCTGGATTTCCAACTGTTTAATGCGGTGGAGGGAAATCCTATTATTTTTTTGATTGTAGGTATTGTATCATGCTTTATCGTGGTGCTTTCGCTTGTTTACGCATATCCGCTTATTGCCAGGTATGAGAATACTATTGTAAAGACAATCCAAAATTCCTTTGAAATATCAAAGAGATATTTTCCAAGGACGTTGTTCTTAATAATAATCGTGTTGTTTGAATTATTCATATTCCAATACAATTCAACAATGCTGTTCTTTGGAATATTAATCGGTCCGGCATTTATCATATTTACAATAGCCGCCTTTAGCAAGAGGACGTTCCAACAGATAGAGAAGGACAACAATACCTGAAGCATTAGGCACTTATATTTTTCTTGTCATATAGGGTCTGGCGTATTGCACTGAAAAGCTTATTAACGTCGATTGGTTTGGCTATGTGTGCATCCATTCCGGCTTCAAATGCCATTTGGCGGTCCTCGTCAAAGGCGTTGGCTGTCAGTGCGATAATGGGAATGTTGGCTAAAGACGTATTTTTCATCCCCCTGATTGTCCTTGAAGCCTCATAGCCGTCCATTACTGGCATTTGAATATCCATTAATATCAAATCATAATAACCGGGAGCCGATTTTGAAAGCATTTCGCAGGCAACCTTTCCGTTTATGGCTGTTTCAACCTCAAACCCAACATCTGTTAAAATCTCAACGGCAATTTCCGTATTAAGTTCATTATCCTCGGCGAGTAATATACGTTTTCCATTAAAGCTTTCACTGCCGTTAATTTCTGCCGTTTCCTCAACAGCAGTCTTGCAAAGGGTCTTTATAAGTATGTTTTTTAGTTCGGAGGCAAAGAGGGGCTTGCTTACAAAGCCGGCTATGCCGACTGTGCCCGCCTCATCCTCAATATCAGACCAGTCATAGGCTGAAAGTATGATGATAGGGACATCATTTCCTATTTCGCTGCGTATGCGGCGTGCGGCTTCAATACCATTCATATCGGGCATGAGCCAGTCAATAATGTAAATATTAAAGTCTTCGCCCATGTCAATGGCTTCCTTTGTACGTGCAACAGCCTCCTTTGCGTACATCGTCCATTCAGCTTTAAGACCAAGCTGTCTGAGCATTTTTGAAACACTCTGGCAAGTTCCAAGGTCATCATCAACAACAAGCGCCCTAAGTCCTTTAAGACCGTTTATAGCTTCAAGCTTTATGTGCTCCTTTTGGAGTTTCAGCTCAAGGGTGACTTTAAATTCCGTGCCTTTTCCCTGCTCGCTTTCAACGGTAATATTTCCATTCAGCATGTCAACAATATTCTTGGTGATTGACATTCCAAGACCAGTTCCCTGAATACCGCTTATCGTGCTTGTGCTTTCACGGGTGAATGGCTCGAAAATGTGTTTTGCAAATTCACGGCTCATTCCAATTCCGTTGTCCTTAACCCTGAATTCGTATGAGGCATATCCCTTAGAGGCTGTAGGATTTTGGATTATACGGATTGAGATAGTGCCGCCCGGATTTGTAAACTTGATTGCATTAGACAGCAGGTTTAGAAGTATTTGGTTGAGCCTAAGCCTGTCGCAGTAGATATCCTCGTCACATACATCAACAGTTTCAATGAATAATTCCAAATTTTTGGAGTGTATGTCCGGCTGAATCATATTACGGATGTTTTGCATTATTTCAGCTAGATTTTCGGGTTTTTCGTCAAGGCGCATTTTACCCGATTCTATACGGCTCATATCCAGAATGTCATTGATAAGGGAGAGTAGGTGATTTGAGGATTGGGTAATTTTTTGCAGATAGTCCTGAACACGTTCGGGTTTGTCTAAATGTGAGGATGCCAGTGCGGTAAAGCCTATAATGGCATTCATAGGTGTACGTATATCGTGGGACATATTATTAAGAAAAGTCGTTTTAGCCTTGTTGGCATACTCTGCCTGTGCAAGTGCATTTGACAAAAGTTGGGTTTTCTCAAGGTTATCGGCTCTATTAAATTTATCAAGCTCGCTTTGGGTTTGGTTATAGCTTATGTCAGCCAGTGTTTTGGCAATTATAACAGAACAGCTAGGATTGCCGTCCCATTCTATTGATGCCGAATGCGCCTCAACCCATTCGCCACCTTTTGCCTTGCGGAAGGTCATACATTTACCGCCGTTTAGGACAGGGCATGACTCACATACGGAGTCGCTGTACCCAAGAGCCTTATAGCAGTATGCGCCCTGGGCAATATTAGGGTAGTATTCCCTGAATTGGGAATTTTGATACAGGATATGATGCTCCTGGTCAATTATATACATTATTGTTTGTTCTTGCATTAAACAATCTCCTCATTTGTAAAAAAATAAAACATTTAAAAGTTTTAATAAACCCCAGACGAAAATCCGTCTGGGGTGGTATTAATTGCATATATTTATTAATCTGCCGCAGTCATATTTGAAACAATATTTGCAATCCTGTTGATGTTGCTTTCTATTTTAGAGTTTACCTGAGAGCTGCTTTCAGAAAGCTTTCCAACTTCCTTTGCAACGACAGCAAATCCAGCGCCCCTGTCACCAGCCCTTGCCGATTCAATGCTGGCATTTAATGCCAAAATCTTTTGCTTGCCTTGAAGGGCTTTTAATTCGCTGGTGCTCTGTACAATCTCATCAACTAACACCTGTGTCTCTGTAATTCCAGACGACAGTGAGTTAATAATCTTTTCATTTCTCTTGCGTGAATATTCAGCGTTTATGTAGTTGTTAAGAACCTGACCAAGCAGTTCCGCAGAAGACCTTATAGCTTCGGGTGTACGTACATTTACTTTGTGGAGTGCCGCAATATAAGCATCTTCATTTACACCGATTTCCCTGGCTACTTTACGGAATTTCTCATCATCAGGCTTTTCGGGGAGAACCTGTCCTCCGATAACGGAACCAACCTTATGACCGTCAACTATAAGGTCTATTCCAAAATCAACAAGTCCAGCATGGCAGTTGTATACACCGTGACCTTCACGGTCGCATTTCTCACAACGTGCGCAGCCTTCCTTACTTCCTCTTGTAAGATTAATGCAGAACTCGGTAAAATTATAACATTCCGAAATGTATTTGCCGTCTGCTCCTACAGCTACCGTTGCAAGTCCAGTTGAGGTAGCCCAATTAGCCATTATTGCCTCAAATTGTTTCATGTCTGCAAAATCTTCTATTTTCATATGCTTCCTCCTGAAATTATGTATTGTAGTAATGAAAAAGCTTTTCTATATGTAGATTTTACCATTTTGCAAGTGATAATTCAAGAGGATAAACGACATTAAATGATAAAAAAGATAAAAACTTTATTTATTTGAATAATATATTGTGCAACATAGACAATAAAGATGAAATAAATATGTTTACAATTAATATAGAATATGTTATTGTAGCTTTTGCAGGTTTGTTTGGAAAATATTTCATTTTTTAAATAATTAAAAGGGAAACAGGTGTAAATCCTGTACGAACTCGTCACTGTAAGCGGGGAGTGAAGCCATAAAGGTCACTGGGAAACTGGGAAGACGGTATTTCATGATGATACGCAAGTCAGGAGACCTGCCTGTAATAAAATAAGGTGGATTTAATTCCACAGACCACGAGTAACTGGTCGGAAGGAGAAAGAAAATGAAAAAGAAATTAATTGTAACTCTATTGGCGATGAACATAACCTGTGCACTTGTGCTTACAGGCTGTGGAAGCAAAGCAACGTCTGTTCAGGAGGTGGCGACATTGATTGATGCAATTTATGTACAGCAGAGGACTGATGAGACGGACGCACAGTGCAAGGCGGCAAAGGAAGCTTGGGACGCACTAACCGATAAGCAGAAAGAGCTTGTCGAGGGTGTAAATGCAGATCCGGATTATTTTGGATTGTATACAGGCGATGCGTCTATGGATGATGCGAGAAACCAGGACGGAATAGGAGAGAATGAAATCCTCGTCGTAAGCTTTGGCACATCATATAATGAAAGCAGGGCTACAGATATAAAGGGGATTGAGGATGCGTTGGAGGCAGAATATCCTGACTGGTCCATAAGACGTGCGTTTACTTCACAGATTATCATAAACCATGTACAGGCAAGGGATGAGGAATTTATTGACAATATGGACCAGGCTTTGGAGCGTGCTGTCAATAATGGTGTTAAAAATCTTGTAATCCAGCCTACACATCTAATGCATGGCTCCGAGTATGACGAGCTTGTCGATGCTGTGGAGACATATAGAGATAAAATTGAAAATATTGTTGTGGCGGAGCCTTTACTTGGTCAGGTGGGTGATGATGCGACAGTTATAAATGAAGACAAGGAGGCTGTTGCAAAAGCAATAACCGCACAGGCTGTAGAGGAGGCTGGCTTTGACAGTATCGGGGCTGCAAGGGAGGCTGGCGTTGCATTTGTATTTATGGGACACGGAACCTCACATACTGCAAAGGTTTCCTATACACAGATGCAGACCCAAATGGGTGAGTTAGGGTATGATAATGTATTTATAGGCACTGTGGAGGGAGAGCCGGAGGAGACAGCCTGTGAGGAGGTCATCAAGGCTGTTTCCGATGCAGGATATACCAAGGTGGTACTGCGTCCGTTAATGGTCGTGGCAGGAGATCATGCAAATAATGACATGGCAGGTGATGATGACGAGTCATGGGTTAGTATGTTCAAGGCTTCAGGCAGTTTTGAGAGCGTGGATACACAGATTGCCGGACTTGGCAGGATAGAGGATATTCAGAATATTTATATAGCGCATACAGCCGATGCTATTTCGGATATTGCCTCTATACAATCGCAATCCCAGATGATGAAAAAGGACGATGCGGAGGATAAGCTTGCAGACGGTACATATACTGTGGATTTTGATACTGACAGCTCTATGTTCCATGTAAATGAGGCTTTGGATGGAAAGGGAACGCTCACGGTTAAGGACGGTGAAATGACAATACATATTTCCCTTACCTCAAAGAATATTTTAAATTTATACCTTGGGCTTGCGGAGGATGCCCAAAAGGATGGTGCAAATTTGCTTGAGCCAACAGAGGACACAGTTAAATACAGTGACGGAACAACGGAGGTTGTAAACGGATTTGACGTGCCTGTGCCTGTTTTGGGTGAAGAATTTGACCTTGCGCTTGTAGGTACAAAGGGAACATGGTATGACCATAAGGTAAGCGTATCAAATCCTGTTCCTATGGAGAGTGGTAGATAAATATAGCATTAAAAAGGCTGTGAGCTGAAATGTCAGCGTCACAGCCTTAGCCTTTTATTCTACAGTGATTAAATCGTATTCCCTAGAGCCAAATCCAAGGGCGGCGGCAGATTCTATTGTACGGACACCGTTTCTTGACTCGATACGTTCAAGCAGGTGGTCACGTCCCGGGTCGTCTGAGGCATAAACTAAATCAAGACATGCCTGGTCTATGGCGATAGGGTCTAATGAGACGAGTATTCCTATATCCTTCATGCAGGGGTCCTCAGCCACAGCACAGCAGTCACAGTCTACGGACATATTCTTCATAACATTCACATATACTATATTTCCCTTAAAATACTCGACAACGCTTGATGCCGCATCAGCCATTGAATCAAGGAAGGAGTCATGGTCGGATGACCATATCTTGTCCGGCTCGCCTGCACCATGTATATATGCTTTTCCGTATGATGATGCAATTCCTATTGAAAGCTGTTTTAAGGCTCCGCCGTAGCCTCCCATAGGATGTCCCTTAAAGTGGGAAAGTACAAGCATCGAATCATAGTTAGCCAAATCCTTTCCGACGAAGTTCTTCTTAATCTGTTTTCCGTTTGGAATGGAAAGCTCTAAGTCAGGTCCCTCGCCGTCCAACAAGTCAACTTCGAAGTATTTGCTCCAACCATGCTCCCGTAGTGTTTTCATGTGCTTCTTAGTGGTGTTTCGCTCACCCTCATAAGCGGTATTACATTCGACCACAGTACCGCCCACATAATCAATGACAGGCTTCCAAAAATCGGGCTTGAGGAAATTTTGATTTCCAACCTCCCCTGAATGGAGCTTTATTGCTATCCTTCCTTCAAGCTTTTTATCAGCAAGTTTGTACATTTCCAACACCTTTTCGGGGGAAATGCTTTTAGAAAAATATACCTTTGATTTCATGTTAATTCCTCCAAATATATAATTGCCAGTTAACTTGATTTTACACTAAACACGAAATAAAATCAACGGATTGAAAAGTTACTCTGATAGAATTATAATTAGGTAACGGTATTTTGGATATAAAATAAAAGGAAGGCGGATAATTAATCGTGGAAAGAAAAGACATTTTAAAAATTGTAGACCATACTTTGTTAACACAGACAGCTACATGGGAGGAGATTAAGGAAATTTTGGATGACGCAATGCGTTATGGTACAGCATCAGCGTGTATTCCGGCAGCTTATGTAAAGCAGGCTGCCGAGTATGTAAATGGAAAGCTGCCGATATGTACTGTAATCGGATTTCCAAACGGATATAATACAACGGCAGTAAAGGTTTATGAGACAAAGGATGCAATTTCAAATGGCGCTGCGGAAATTGACATGGTAATCAATATTGGATATCTTAAGGATAAAAGGTATCAGGAGGTGGAGGATGAAATTCGCCAAATTCATGAAGCGTGTGGGGATAAAATTTTAAAAGTCATTATTGAAGCCTGCCTTTTGACGGAGGAAGAAAAAATAAAAATATGTGAAATAGTCACAAGGGCAGGTGCGGAATATATTAAGACTTCAACCGGATTTTCCACAGCAGGAGCTACATTTGAGGATGTTAGGCTTATGAGGGAGCACGTGGGAAAGGAAGTAAAAATAAAGGCGGCAGGCGGAATTGCTTCGTTTGATGATGCACAGGAGTTTATACGCTTGGGTGCGGACAGATTAGGCACAAGCAGGCTGGTTAAGATTATAAAGAATGGATGAATAAATGACAAAAGACATGACAAAGGGTGCAGTGACCCCAATATTAATTAAATTTACAATTCCGCTTGTGCTTGGGAATTTATTCCAGTTGATGTACAACGCAGTTGACAGTATGATAGTTGGAAAATTTGTCGGTGAGGATGCATTGGCTGCAGTGGGGACAAGCAATCCGCTGATGTCACTTGTAATTTTATTCATAAGCGGAATGTGCCTTGGGGCAGGTGTGCTTATGGGAAATTATTATGGTGCAAGGGATTATGAGAAACTAAAAAGACAGATAAGCTCCACAATGATAGGTGGACTTATGTTTACCCTAATCCTCACCATAATATGCGTGGCAATCACACCGTTGCTTTTGAAAATAATCCAAACACAGGCTATTGTAATGACGGAGGCTGTTACATACCTTAGAATTATATTCTGCGGTCTGGCTTTTACGTTTATATACAACTGCTACGCAAGCACGTTAAGGGCGCTG
Source organism: uncultured Roseburia sp. (assembly GCA_964437435.1). GTDB lineage: Bacteria > Bacillota > Clostridia > Lachnospirales > Lachnospiraceae > COE1. The sequence continues at coordinate 4,036 of CAYTGS010000017.1, read as the reverse complement.
GGTGACAGTCGCTCACCGCTTTATTTCCTTATAATAAGCTCGGTTTTAAATATTTTTGGCGATTTGTTTTTTGTAATTGTACTTAAAATGGGAAGTGTAGGCTGTGCCTTGTCTACAGTTTTAAGTGAGGCTCTTTGCTGTCTGTTTTGCGGGATTTATATTAAAAGAAATGTAAAGCTTTTATGTCTCGGAAAGGGGTGGCTTGTTTTTGATACCGAACTTTTTAGGAAAACAGTAAGCTATGGCTGGGTGAGTGCAATGCAGCAGGCGACAGTACAGCTTGGAAAAATCGGAATACAGGCTATAGTAAATACAATGGGAGTTTCGGAAATGGCGGCATTTGCGGTTGTAAACCGAATAGATGATTTTGCGTACACACCAGAGCAGAACATAGCCCACGCTATGACATCATTTCTAGCGCAGAATAAAGGTGCCGGTGAAAAAGAGCGTATGAGAAAAGGCTTTAGAAGTGGAATTTTAATAGAAGTGGTCTACGGAATATTCATATGCCTCATATGCCTTATATTTGCAAGACCCCTTATGCAGATGTTTGTAAATGACGAGGCTGTAATTGCTTTAGGTGTCAGATATCTTAAGCTTATAGCCGTCATGTATCTGCTTCCTGCATTTACAAACGGAATACAGGGATATTTCAGGGGAATTGGAGATTTGAAGATAACCCTTATAAGTAGCTTTGTAAATATGGGTATACGTGTTTTGGCAGCGCTTCCTTTAGTATTTATCTTAAAGCTTGATATAGTTGCGCTTCCTATATCATATCTCTTTGGTTGGATAGCAATGCTTATAGTGGAGGTGCCGCTTTTATTAAAAAATACAAGACAGGGCTAAAAGCTGTCCCTGTATTCCTTTGATTTTTCAAATAATCCGTGTACATAGCCAGCCTGTCCGTTACGGACGGCAGTACTTATTTCCTGCAGTGAGGCAATATATTTGTCGAGTAAATTGGCAATATTTTCACCGTTTGACATACTTATTGACTCCCATACATCGGGTGAGGAGGCGGCAATCCTTGTAGTGTCCTTAAAACCGCCAGCAGCGATAAGTTTCATGGTGCCATTATTGCTGTCATTGTCATGTACAAGGTTTGCAAGCGCTGCGGCTGCCAAATGCGGGACGTGGCTTATTGCCGCAGTGGCATAGTCATGCTCCCTGTAATCAAGAATAAGCGGGACTGCCCCCATGAGTTCTACAAGCTTATAATATGAGTCAACAGCCTCCTTTGAGACCTCGTCAGTGGGTGTAAGGATATAGTAAGCACCCTCAAGCATGTTGGCATCAGCATTTTCGATACCTGTTTTCTCACTTCCAGCCATGGGATGACCTCCGATAAAATGGCTGTTAAGTCCTAGCTTTTCAACGGTTTTGTGGATTGCGCCCTTGACGCTTCCAACATCGGTTATAATAGTGCTGTCAGATACAATATTCTTCAATTTATCCAAGAATTGATTATTTATGTCAACAGGGGCGCATAAAAATATCATGTCACAGTCAGCAAAAATCCCGTTAATTTCAGTAGTACCCTCGTCTATAATGCCCAAATCCAAAGCTTCATCCAAGGTGGACTGCCTACGGGCGTATGCAACTATCTTCACGTCAGGCAGAGTCTTGCGTATAGCCATGGCAATTGAGCCTCCGATTAAGCCGAGGCTTAAAAAACCGAATTTATTAAAATGTAAGTCCATTGAACAGTTATGTCCTTTCTGTATAGCATATTTATTCTAGTATCTCACTTTAAAGCGTTAAAGTCAACAGAAAAATTTGTATAAAATTTACATAATATTTTATGAAAAATTGCATATGCAATATGCACAAAAACTATTGAATAATTACATAAAATATATTAAAATTTTTATATATTTTATGTGAGAGTTCGTAAACACTACAATATAAAGAACAGGAGGTAACTGCAATGAATGTTTACACAACTGATAAAATCAGAAATGTAGTTTTACTTGGTCATGGAGGGGCGGGCAAGACCAGCCTCGTAGAATCAATGGCATATCTGGCTGGTATTACTTCACGCATGGGAAAAGTGGAGGATGCAAATACGGTCAGCGACTATGGCAAGGAAGAACAGAAAAGAAAGATTTCCATAAGCACATCGGTAGTGCCTATTGAGTGGGAGGGCGTAAAGATTAATGTGCTCGACACTCCGGGATATTTCGATTTTATAGGTGAGGTTGAGGAGGCCATAAGTGCAGCGGACGCAGCCATAATCGTTGTCTCAGGAAAATCGGGAGTAGAGGCTGGAACGGAAAAGGCATGGGAGCTGTGCGAAAAATATAAGCTTCCTAGAATGATTTATGTTACAGGAATGGATGCGGATAATGCTTCATTTAAGAACGTGGTGGAAAAGTTAACAGATATGTATGGAAAGAAAATTGCCCCATTCCATTTTCCAATCAGGGAGAATGAGAAATTCGTGGGCTATGTAAATGTTGTAAGCGAGACAGGTAATCGTTGGATTGGTAAGGATGTTGAGGAGTGCGAGATACCTGATTACAGCAAGGAAAACCTTGAGCTTTACAGGGATACGCTTATGGAGGCGGTTGCCGAGACAAGCGAGGAGTTTATGGAGCGTTACTTTGGCGGTGAGACCTTCTCTGAAAATGAAATCAGGGCGGCTCTTAGGACAAATGTAATCGACGGAACAATTGTTCCTATAAGCATGGGTTCAAACCTTCTCTGCCAAGGTACATATACACTGATGGATGACATAATCAAATATATGCCAAGCCCAGAGAACAAGAAGGTAGCAGGCGTCAATATGAAGACAAACGATGTCTTCGAGGCAAACTACGACTTCTCAAAGGCAAAATCAGCTTATGTATTCAAGACAATAGTAGATCCTTTCATTGGAAAATATTCACTGATTAAGGTATGCTCAGGCGTATTTAAGTCAGATGATATAATATATAACAAGGATAAGGATATAGAGGAAAAGGTGAGCAAGCTCTATGTACTACAAGGCTCTAAGCCTATTGAGGTCAGCGAGCTTCACGCAGGGGATATAGGGGCGATAGCAAAGCTTACCGCGGCAAGAACCGGAAATACCTTATCCACAAAGGCGACTGTAATCGAGTATGGCAAGTTTGAAATTTCAAAGCCATACACGGCAATGAGATATAAGGTGCCTAACAAGGCGGATATTGACAAGGTATCACAGGCGTTACAGAAGCTTGCACACGAGGATCAGACCTTAAAGGTGGTAAATGATACCGAAAACAGGCAGACACTTCTATATGGAATAGGCGAGCAGCAGCTTGAAATTGTTCAGAGCAGGCTTGCAAATGAATATAAGTGTGAAATCGAGCTTAGCAAACCTAAAATTGCCTTTAGGGAGACAATAAAGAAAAAATCAGACGTTGAATATAAGTACAAGAAGCAGTCAGGCGGTCACGGACAGTATGGTCATGTAAAGATGCGTTTCGAGGCTTCGGGTGACTTGGAAAAGCCTTATGTATTTGAGCAGGAGGTGGTAGGCGGAGCAGTTCCTAAGAATTACTTCCCGGCAGTTGAAAAGGGTATTCAGGATTCAGTCCAAAAGGGACCTTTAGCCGCATATCCTGTAGTGGGGGTTAAGGCTGTACTATATGACGGCTCGTACCACCCTGTAGATTCTTCTGAAATGGCGTTTAAAACTGCAGCAATTCAGGCGTTTAAGAAAGGATTTATGGAAGCAGGTCCGGTTCTTTTAGAGCCAATAGTTTCGTTGAAAGTGACAGTGCCGGACAGGTATACAGGTGATGTCATGGGTGACTTGAACAAGAGGCGTGGCAGGGTGCTTGGAATGAATCCGGTAGGAAACGGCAAGCAGACTATAGAGGCTGATGTTCCAATGCTGGAGCTTACAGGCTATTGTACAATTCTCCGTTCAATGACGGGCGGACGTGGAAATTATGAATATGAATTTGCCAGATATGAACAGGCACCAAATGACATCCAGGAGGCTGAAGTAACCGCAAGGGCAAGCAAGGTTGCGGAGAACAGCGAGGAATAAAGACAGCTTTATAAA
>CAYTGS010000016.1:0-21922 GCA_964437435.1 uncultured Roseburia sp. | reverse complement strand
ATATACTCGTAATTTTTTATAAATCGAATGTGCTCTAAAATGTTGGTGTAGAAACTAAAAGGAGCCGGATTTCTCCGACTCCTTTTATTAACAAGTTATAGCATCTGATTATTTTTCTTATGTCATACAAGAATTTCCGGATGGATTAAAAATAATTGGCGAATAGGAAAAAATCTTAAAATCTTAAAATTTTTCAGAAAGTTCTGTACAATTCCAAGTATTTCATAGTATAATCAATGTGAAGTAACCATGAGACGTTCTTATTTTACGAAAAGAGGTATATTATGAGTAAAATATGGGAGTTCTTTGAAGAGATGAACGAGATCGTGTATGTTACTGACATTGATACTAACGAGATTGTATACATGAACCGCAAGGCAAGACAGATATATGGCTTTAATTCAGAGAAAGATTATAAAGGAAAATTATGTTATAAAGTAATGCAGGATGGTTCTTCGCCGTGCTTTTTTTGCAATAACGACAAGCTAAGGGAAAAAAGCTTTGAGGAGTGGAACTATGAAAATCCTGTTTTGGGTCAAAAGTTTATTTTGAAGGATACACTTGTTGTCGAAGACGGCAGGAGATACCGAATGGAGCTGGCAATTGACGTTACGAACAAGGAACAGGATAAAAAGATTATAAAAGGTTATGTAAGCAATGAGGCAATGATTAATGAGGGGCTTAGGATTTCTCTTTTGACGACAATTCCCGAAGAATCTATACGGAATTTGTTGGAATATATAGGAAAGACGCTTAAATGCGAACGAATATATATTTTTGAGGATGACCATGGAATCGCATTCAAAAATACATACGAGTGGTGTGCCCCGGGAGTTGTTCCCCAAATAGATAACCTACAGAATTGTTCATATGAGACTATGGAGATATGGCTGGAGGAATTTAGGAAAAATAGGAACATTGTGATAAAAGACCTCGAGGAAACGAAGGAAACCGACCCATTGATGTATGATTATTTGAAGCCCCAGGATATCAATTCCATCGTTGTAAGTCCTCTTGTGTATAACAATAGGATAATCGGCTTTTATGGTGTGGATAATCCGCCAAAATCACATTTAGACAATATTTCCACAGTGTTTATGATTATGGGACACTTTATAGTGGCACAGCTTAGGCGTGTTGCCATGTTTAAGAAAATGCAGAGGTTAAGCCTGTATGACCAGCTTACGGGATTGGGAAACAGACATGCAGTTGACGTTTTTATGGAAAATCTTGACATTGATTTAAGCATTGGAATTGTATATTGTGATGTAATGGGACTGAAAAAGGTAAATGACAAATACGGACATAAGGCAGGGGACGAGCTTCTTATAAGGGCGTGCAGGTGCTTGGAGGACGTGTTTGGCGAATATTCACTATTTAGGCTTGGTGGAGATGAGTTTTTGGTACTTTGTTCGGGAATAACCGAGGAGGACTTAAATGTCAAGGTCGAGTGCCTCAAATACAAAATGCAGAAAAAAGATGCGCTTATGGCGGTTGGGTGCGAATGGAGACCTAAAAGTGTTGGGGATTTTGATAATCTTCTTGCACTTGCTGACCAGAGGATGTACGAGGATAAAAGAAGATATTACGAACAAGCAGCTAGATAATAGAATAGATAAATAAAAATGGTACTTACAAGAGACTGTAAGTACCATTTTTGATGAATTTTTTATAAATCTACATTTATATGTTTGCCTTAATGGCTGCGGTTGCAATTACTGCCAAAATACCGCCGATTGAGGAACCTAACAGATTAACTATAAGCTGGTATTGCCAATCAACCTTCTCTCCGTTTTTGTTAGGAATAGGAAGGAGTGCAAACCAAATACTGCTGAAAACGGAACGCATTGCATTCATGCTAAAGCCAGTGCTGTTTAAGCCCAAGGCAAGGAGTGCCACTGCACCAAAGCCTACAAGACCTACAATCAATGACTGGTTGCCGCCTGCAAGGTCACTTACACCTGCAATTGACATAAACACGAGGAATAAGAATACAAATGTTGCAATGATTTCCTGTACAAAGTTTAAGGGTAGGTTTTTCTCGACGGGATATGCTGAGAAAATTCCCCTTTTTGGTGCATCGCCTGAAGCCTTGAATGAATCCCAAAAGAATATCATACAGATAAGAACTGCAGCGCCTGCCGCTAAAAATTCCATAAGAAGATAGATTAATGCTTCACCCAATGATAGACTGCCGCAAATCACGCTTCCAAATACTACACCAGGATTTAGGTATGCCGGACCTCCCATTATGGCGGCTACAGCAAGACCGAACCCAACTGCAAGACTCCATGCAAATACAAGTTCAATGTAGTTCAAAGTACCAACGAGCGTTTTCTTTAAGGATATGTTGCACATATATGCGTATCCTCCAAGAAGAAAAATTAAACTGCCTACAAATTCTGCCAAATAAGTCATGTCAATCTCCTTTCGTGGTCAATATTTAATTGTTAGTTTCCTTTTCTGATTATACCACCAATAAGACAAATTGTACATAAAAATTATAAATTAAAGAAAAATTTGTCTATTATCAGATGAAAAGCAAATTTTAAGTTGGAAAGGCACTTGTAACGAAGAAAAGGCATACAATAGAATAAATGAAACTGGGGGCATTTATTGAAAACCTTTGAACAACCTTTGACTGCCGAGGAAGAAACAAAGTATCTGGAAATAATGAATGGTGATGATACTAAAGAAGCCCACAGCGCAAGACAGATATTGATAGAGAGAAATTTACGCCTTGTTGCCCATATTGCCAAAAAATATGCAGGCTATGGGGAGGAGCTGGAGGATTTAATATCCGTTGGAACCATAGGTCTGATAAAGGCAGTGAATACATTTAAGCCGGATAAAGGAAGCCGCCTTGCAACATATGCTTCTAGGTGTATCGACAATGAGCTTTTAATGATGTTTCGCTCTAGGAAGAAGCTTATGAGGGAGGTATCGCTATATGAGCCTATAGGAACTGACAAGGAGGGAAACGAAATCAGTATAATAGACATATGCGAGCAGGAACAGTGTGATGTTGTGGAAAATATGGATGTGTATGAAAAACTAGGATGTATAGTGAAGCTCATGGATACTGTGCTGGACGACAGGGAGAGGAAAATAATAGAGATGAGGTACGGAATACATGACAGGATACTTGTTGGTGACGAGATAACCCAAAGGGATATAGGAAAGATAATGGGGATATCGAGAAGTTATGTTTCACGAATAGAAAAGAGGGCACTTTCAAAGCTCAAAAAGGGTCTGGAAGAAAATAATTTGTGCTATTTTTGACATTTCGAGTATTAATTTTTACATTTGGATTGTATTTTGCCTGTTAATATGATAAAAAGACCTTGGAACAGTTAATATATTCTAGGGAGTAAATAAATGTATAGCAGAGTAATTACAGGGGCAATCAGTGGAATTGACAGTGTGATTGCAACGGTGGAGGTTGATACCTCAAAAGGTATGCCCGGCTTTGAAATGGTTGGGCAGCTTAGCAATGAGGTTCGTGAGGCAAGGGAGAGGGTAAGGGTAGCCCTCAAAAATACCGGAATTGAACTGCCACCAATGCGTATCACTGTCAGCATATCCCCGGCAGAGATGAGGAAGGAGGGAGCCTCTTATGACCTGCCTATAGCAATCGGTATACTTGTATCAATCGGACTTATACCCGATGAGGGAATACGAGATACGCTGATAGTGGGGGAATTGGGCTTGGACGGTGAAATAAAGACGATAAAAGGCGTACTTCCCATAGTGCGCCGTGCAAAGCAGGAAAGCCTTAAAAGGTGTATCATACCTAAAGTAAATGTCAGGGAGGGAACCATAATAGATGACATTGAGATAATAGGGGTAGATACATTAAAGGAAACAATTGAATATTTAAAGGAGAATGAGGAGCGAAAGGCATTGAGGATAATGCCGGCTAACCATACGGCTGTGGAGGACGGCGAGGGACAGGCGCAGGATTTGGATTTTAGCGATATAAACGGACAGGAGGCAGTGAAGCGTGCCGTTGAGGTGGCTGCTGCGGGTTTTCACCATGTCCTTATGACTGGACCGCCAGGCTCCGGAAAGACAATGGTTGCAAAGCGCATACCCACGATTATGCCTGACCTTACAATGGACGAAAGCCTTGAGGTTTCTACAATATACAGTGTGGCGGGAAAGCTCGACAATAAAAGGGCATTGATAACGAAAAGACCATTCCTTGACCCACACCATACAATATCGGAGCAGGCGCTTGCAGGGGGTGGCAGAATACCAAAGCCCGGAATTATATCCCTCGCACACAGAGGGGTTCTGTTTATGGACGAGCTTCCGGAGTTTAGACGAAACGCCCTCGAAATATTAAGACAGCCTCTTGAGGATAAAAGAATATATATTGCAAGGGCTTATGGAAGCTATGTTTATCCGGCTGACTTCATGCTAGTGGCGGCGATGAACCCATGCCCCTGCGGATATTATCCTGACAGGAATAAATGTAAATGCTCCGAGGTGGAGGTAAAAAAATATGTATCGAGAATATCAGGTCCCATAATGGACCGCATTGACATAATGGTGGAGGCACCTAGGGTTGACATAAAGCAACTGTCGGCAAATACGAAAAATGAAGGGAGCAAGGACATTAAAGGTCGTGTTATGGAGGCACGTAAGCGTCAGGAGCACAGATACAGGGGAACGGGATATAAATTCAATGCAGAGCTTAGGACAAGGGATATTCGTAAATACTGTCGGCTTGGCGAAGAACAGCAGCAGCTTATGGAGCAGGTATTTTCAAGCCTAGACCTGTCTGCAAGGGCTTACCATAAGATTATAAAGGTTGCACGTACAATAGCGGATTTGGACGGCATGGAGGATATAGGCACGGAGCATTTGGGAGAGGCGGTGTGTTATAGGATTGGACGATAGGATGAAGGAAGCGGTTTATGCCTGCTGGATTAATTCAGTATATTGGCTTAAATCATCATCAAAATACAAGCTTTGGGAAAATACCCACAGTATGGCAGATATATATAATATGCCTGAAAAACAGATGAAGTCACTCATAGGTGAAAAGGACTTAGAGCGAATTAAACAGCATAAGAGCCGTTTTGAGCCGGATAAAATATGGAATTATGTCACAGCAAAGGGAATAAAGCATACATATATAGGGGCGGACGATTTCCCTAAAAGGCTTTTAAATATTCCAGACCCGCCATTTGGGCTGTTTTACAAGGGGAGGCTTATGAGGGACGATACGCCTGCCGTGGCTGTGATTGGAGCTAGAAAATGCAGTGAATATGGTCGTGTTATGGCGGAAAGGTTTGCCATGGGATTTGCCGCTAACGGAATAAATGTAATAAGCGGAATGGCGCTTGGGGTGGACGGAATAAGCCAAAGGGCAGCCCTTAAGGCAAATGGCAGTTCGTATGCAGTTTTGGGTGGAGGCGTTGACATGGTATATCCTAAGGCGAACGAGCTTTTGTATATGGAGCTTGTGGAGAAGGGAGGCGTTATTTCTGAATACCCTCCCGGAGTACAGCCAAGACCAGCACTTTTTCCACCGAGAAACCGTATAATCAGCGCACTCTCGGACGTGGTGCTCGTGGTGGAGGCAGCGCCAAAGAGCGGAACTGTTATTACTGTTGACATGGCATTAGAGCAGGGTAGGGAGGTATATGCGGTTCCGGGACGGTGCAGTGACGAGCTTAGTTTAGGATGTAACCAGCTCTTAAGACAGGGGGCAAATCCGGCGACCTCACCGGAGGACATAATAGAAGATATGGGCTGGGAAAACCTAAAACCTGTCACAGACGTGAAAAAAACGCAGTTTTCGGGGGTGTCAGGTGAGATTTATAAGGTTATGGAAATAATGCCCCAGTCACAGGACAATATAATAATGAAGCTTCGCAGCAAAAACATAAATTACAGTCTTACCCAAATATTCCAGGGAATGTTGGAGTTGGAAATAAAAGGCTGTATAGTAAGGGAAAACGGACAATATAGATTGTTAAATGCTTGACAAAATATTGGATAAAATATTGTATAAAATAACTTTTTGCTTGCCACGGCAAAAAAATTAGGTTATAGTTGTGAATTGTAGAAACTTGTTACACAATAATACCATGATAAGGGGTAACAAATAATATGGCAAAGTATTTAGTAATAGTGGAATCACCTGCCAAGGTGAAGACAATTAAAAAATTTTTGGGCACAAATTATGAGGTGCTCGCCAGCAACGGACATGTAAGGGATATGCCTAAAAGCCAGCTTGGATTTGATGCGGCAAACAATTATGAGCCTAAATATATAACGATACGTGGTAAGGGCGAAATATTGGCAAAGCTTAGAAAGGAAGTCAAGAAAGCTGAAAAGATATATTTGGCAACTGACCCTGACCGTGAGGGGGAGGCTATTTCGTGGCACCTTTATATCGCCCTTAAGCTAGAGGATAAAAAGGTATACCGAATAACCTTTAATGAAATAACTAAAAATGCCGTTAAGGAATCACTCAAAAACCCAAGGGAAATAGATATGAACCTGGTGGACGCACAGCAGGCAAGACGTATGCTTGACCGTATGGTGGGCTACCGAATATCCCCGCTTTTATGGGCGAAAATTAAAAGAGGGCTTAGCGCAGGCCGTGTACAGTCAGTGGCTTTGAGGATTATCTGTGACAGGGAGGCGGAGATAAATGCCTTCATTCCAGAGGAATATTGGACGCTTGACGCAATGCTGAACGTTAAGGGTGAGAAAAAGCCTATTATCGCAAAATATTATGGAACCGCAGACAGCAAGGCAAATATAACATCAGAAGCTGAAATGAACGATGTATTAAAGGAAGTCAAAAACGCTGACTTTAAGGTGACTGACGTGAAAAAGGGAGAGCGTGTCAAGAAAGCACCAATGCCCTTTACAACATCAACCCTGCAGCAGGAAGCCAGCAAAGTGCTTAATTTCTCGACACAGAAAACAATGCGCCTTGCACAGCAGCTTTATGAGGGCGTTGAAATCAAGGGACAGGGAACAGTTGGTGTTATCACCTACCTGAGAACCGACTCCACAAGGGTTTCAGATGAGGCTGTAGTAGCGTCTAGGGAATATATAACACGAAATTATGGTGAGGATTATGCCGCAACTGTTGTTGTTGAGAAAAAAAGCGAACAGAAAATACAGGATGCGCACGAGGCTATACGTCCCACCGATATAAACAATACTCCAACAGACATTAAGGACTCGCTAAGCCGTGACCAGTTCAGGCTTTACCAGCTTATCTGGAAACGATTTACCGCAAGCCGGATGAGCGCAGCCAGATATGATACAACCTCGGTGAAGATTGACGCAGGAAAGCACCGCTTCACTGTTGCAGCATCAAAGCTTTCATTTGAGGGCTTTATGAGCGTATACAAAGAGGAAGAGGACGAGAAAACAGAGTCGAATATGCTCTTAAACGATATAGACAGGGACACCGTACTTACATTGTCCTCTTTAGAGCCAAAGCAGCACTTTACGCAGCCTCCTGCGCATTACACGGAGGCTTCCCTTGTAAGGGCGTTGGAGGAGCTTGGAATAGGAAGACCAAGTACCTATGCGCCCACGATTACAACGATATTAGCCAGAAGGTATATCGTAAAGGAGGATAAGAACCTGTACGTATCGGAGCTTGGAGAGGTTGTCAACAATATGATGGTTGACGCATTCCCCTCGATTGTAGACGTTAATTTTACGGCAAATCTGGAGGCTCTTTTGGACGGTGTGGAGACAGGTGCCGTCAACTGGAAAACTGTAGTTTCAAATTTCTACCCTGACCTTGACGAGGCGGTTAAAAAGGCAGAAAAGGAATTAGACGAGATAGAGATAGCTGACGAGGTTTCGGACGAGGTTTGCGACGTATGTGGACGCAATATGGTCGTGAAGTATGGACCACACGGTAAATTCCTTGCCTGTCCCGGCTTCCCTGATTGTCGCAGCACAAAGCCGTATTTTGAAAAAATCGGTGTTAGCTGTCCTAAATGTGGCAAGGATATAGTTGTTAGGATGACAAAAAAGGGTAGAAAATATTACGGCTGCGAGGCAATACCGGAATGTGACTTTATGGTATGGCAGAAGCCCTCAAAGGAGAAGTGCGACAGGTGCGGAGGCGTGATGCTTATAAAGGGAAACAAACTGGTGTGCGCCGATGAACAGTGTGGATTTATTAAAAAAATTGAAAGTAATGAATAAAATTTACAAAAAACTCTAAATATTAACTGTAACTATTGAAAAAACTTTTTTTATATGTTACAATTCTAACTATGTAATAGGTTTTAAATATTTAGGGACTTCTAAAAATGTTTTTTTAATTTGGAGGTTTACAATGAGTAGTGTACAGTTATTAGACAAAACGAGAAAGATAGGGAAACTTTTGCATAATAACGATTCCAGCAAGGTGGTTTTCAATGATATTTGTCAGGTAATACGGGATATAGTTGAGTCAAACGTGCTGGTAATAAGCAAGAAAGGTAAAGTTTTAGGCGTGGGAACCTGCGATAAGGTTGATGAACTACAGGAGCTTTTGGATAGCAACGTGGGAGGCTTTATCGACCCAATGCTGAATGAAAGGCTTTTGGGGGTGCTATCCACAAAGGAAAATGTTAATTTAGCCACTTTGGGATTTGAAAGTACGGACGTGCGTAAGTTCCAAGCGGTCATTTCCCCAATCGAGATTGCCGGGGAGCGCTTGGGGACGCTGTTTATTTATAAGTGCAACGAACAGTATGACATTGATGATATAATCCTTTGCGAATACGGAAGTACTGTTGTGGGACTTGAAATGCTCAGGGCAGTCAGCGAGGAAAGCGCTGAGGAAAACCGTAAGGTCGCAGTCGTTAAATCTGCTATTTCAACATTATCATTCTCCGAAATGGAGGCAATTACACACATTTTTGACGAGTTAAACGGCACGGAGGGAATTTTAGTAGCCAGTAAGATTGCGGATCGTGTAGGAATTACACGTAGCGTAATAGTAAATGCACTGCGGAAGTTTGAAAGCGCAGGAGTAATAGAATCTCGATCGTCAGGCATGAAGGGAACATATATAAAGGTTCTCAATGATGTAGTATTTGAAGAAGTAGAAGCCCTTAAACGCCAACTGGGTAAGTAGTAAAACAGCTAATAAGTAATGAACTAAAAAGGCATATCTTGTTGACAGGATATGCCTTTTTATATTTAAAAAATGCCGAGTTAACGTAACCTTAAATAAATAATTAAAATAATACTTGAAATAATCAGAAAACATTTTTATAATAGAAAATAAAGATGAAAAAATATGCCTATTTTTTCACAAAATGTTCATAGCTTTATGGTATACTGTTTTTATGTTATTAAAATATGTTAAATGTTAAGAGGAGGATTGAAATGCTTAATTCATCAGGAGTATTTGATTACATCAATGTCTTGGGTGCGTCTTTGGATGCAGCGTCCACTAGGAATGATGTTATATCTAATAACATCGCCAACGTGAATACGCCCGAATATAAGAGAAAGGACATTGATTTTGAAACTGAACTAAAGAGTGCCTTTGCCAAGGCGGAGGGAAGCAGGAGCATTGATACTGTAGACTCAAGGGTTAAAAAGCTGGACTATAGCTCACTTGAACCACAGGTTTACACGGATTATGCGGAACTTTCATACAGGTATGACGGAAATAATGTCGATATTGATACTGAAAATTCAATACTTGCAAAGAACCAGATTAAGTATAACGGTTTGATGTCCCTTCTTAACAAGGACTTTGACGCATTGAAATCAGTTATGAAATAGGAGGAGTAACCTATGGGAATATTTGATTCTTTTGATATAAGTGCTTCGGGAATGTCTGCGGAGAGATACCGTATGGATATAATTTCCCAAAACATGGCAAATGCAAACACTACAAGGACTGAGGACGGCACACCGTATGTCAGAAAGGTAGTCACATTCCAGGAGAAAAGCGAAAATTCAACATTCTCCCACGTGCTTGGCACAGCAGCCGATAATATTACAAAGCACCTTGGCTCCCAAGGCTCGGCAAGACTTACAACACAGGGAACAGGTGTTAAGATAGGCGGGGTATATGATGACACATGGACGGAGGAGACTTTGGCATACGACCCGGAAAATCCGGATGCTGACGAAAACGGATATGTTCACTATCCTAACGTAAACGTCATCACTGAAATGACAAACATGATTGACGCAAGCAGGGGCTACGAGGCAAACCAGGCAGCCTTTGAGGCAACGAAATCTATGGCTCTTAAGGGGCTTGAAATGAGTTAATGATATAGGGGGATTATAAAAATGACAGTAACAGCGGCTAATGATATTAATAGTTTATACAATGTAACATCAGATGCAGTTAAAAGCACACTGACAGGCAATCAGACATCTGATAATGATAACGGAAGCGAAAATATTTTTGGAACATTTTTGAATGCGGCAGTAAGTAATATTACAGATACAAATGATGCCTTATCAGACAAGGAAAACGAGGAGTTAAAATGGGCGATGGGAATATCGGAGAATACCCATGACCTCACAGTAGCAGTAGGAAAGGCTGAGACAGCGTTAAACTATACCATAGCCTTGAGGGACAAGCTTCTTGACGCTTATAAGGAGATTATGCAGATACAGATGTAACCCTTACCTGTATTTTGGTGAAATTATCAAAAGGAGAAACTTTAAATGGTTGACAAGGTATTGGAGTTTGGTAAAAAGCTTCTTGAACGTATAAAGGAATGGTGGAATAAGTTTCAGCCCAAACAAAAAACCCTGATAATAGGGATTATCGTTGTAATATTGCTTGCGATTGCAATATTGGTGGCTGTACTTACCCGAAAACAATATGTAAACCTAGTAAACTGTGAATCCACAAAGGAAGCATCGGAAATTAGGGATTTACTGGATGGAGAAAGTCTTGACTATAAGATATCATCTGACGGATTGAGCTTTGATATACTCTCAACCCAAACATCAGATGCAAACCTGTTATTGGGAGCAAACAATATTCCCACAGCGGCATATACGATAGATGACGTGCTTGACGGAAGTTTTTCCACAACGGAGGCAGACAAGCAGAAGCGTTATAAGCTCTATTTGGAGACACAGCTTGAAACTGATATTGAGAATATGAATGCGATAAAGAGTGCGTCAGTACAGCTCACTATTCCGGATGACAACGGTACTCTGATAGCCCAAAATCTTGAGACATATGCTGGAATTTTAATTGAACTTAATGAGGGCGCAAGCTTCACGGAGGATAATGCGGCAGCTATAGCAAGGTTTACCGCAACAGGACTTGGAAATGACAGCACCGACAACATTACAATCACTGATATTGACGGACGTATTTGGTTCCCAGTGGAAAAGACATACTCCACAATAGAGGACGCAGATACAATGATGATGTTAAAGCAGGAAGCGGAAAGCCTTATTAAAAACGAGGTTCGTTCAGTGCTTTTTGGCACAAACGAGTTTAACCAGATTGAGGTTGCCACTAATATTGCAATGGATTTCTCCCAGACGGAGACTACAACCCATGAATATTATACAACGGGCGACCATGACCAAGGACTTTTATCGCATGAGGAAGTATACCAGTCAAACTCAACGGACGGCGTAGGCGGCGTACCGGGAACAGACTCCAACTCTGAAACGGATTATTACATAGATGAGTCTACCGGAACGGATACAAGCTCTTATGAGAGGATAAGCGATTATCTTCCCAATGAGAAAATTGAAAAGAGTATTCCGGCAACAGGTACAATAGTCTACAGCAACAGCTCGGTATCGGTAGCAGCAGTAAAATACCGTATAGTGAGGGAGGATGATGTAAGGCTTCAAGGACTGTTGGACGGCATCTCATGGGATGAGTATAAGCTTGCAAACAATGAGAGGACAAAGCTTGAAATAGATGATGACTTTGTAAACATGGTTGCAAATGCGACAGGAATACCGTCAAAGAACATCACCTTTGTAGGGTATGAGGAAGTACAGTTTATAGATGCAGCAGAGAAAAGTGTTAATTATAAGGATATTATACAAATCATTCTAATCGTGATTATACTTGCACTTCTTGCATTTGTAGTAATCATGAGCCTTAGAACGAAGAAGGAAGTTGAGGAAGAAGAAGAACTCGCTGTTGAGGATTTATTACAGTCCACACAGGTTGAGGAACTTGAAAGCATAGAGACAGAACAGAAATCAGAGGCTAGAAAGCTTATTGAAAATTTCGTAGAAGAAAATCCCGAAGCGGTTGCCACACTTTTAAGGAACTGGCTTGACGAGGATTGGGGGTAATTTGTAAATGGCTGAAAAGGAAGAATTAAAAGGAATACAGAAAGCGGCAATACTGCTCATAGCCTTAGGACCCGAAAAGTCTTCCCTTATTTTTAAGCATCTCAAGGAAGATGAAATAGAGGATTTGACGTTGGAGATAGCCAATACAAAGAGCGTTACTCCTCAGATAAAGGAAAAAGTAATCAATGAGTTTTATGAGGTATGTCTTGCACAGCAGTATATTGCTGAAGGTGGTATCGGATATGCCAAGGAGCTGCTTGAAAAAGCATTGGGAAGCGATAAGGCTAATGATGTTATCGGAAAGCTTACAGCGTCATTGCAGGTTAAGCCTTTCGAGTTTATCAAGAAGACAGATGCTTCACAGCTTTTAAACTTCATACAGGACGAGCACCCACAGACGATTGCCCTTATTTTATCTTACCTTTCGGCAGGTCAGGCAGCCAGCATACTTGGAGCCTTGGCACCGGAGAAGCAGGCTGACGTTGCCAGACGTATTGCTACAATGGATAGGACAAGCCCGGATGTAATCAAGGAGGTTGAGAGAGTGTTGGAGTCTAAGCTGTCATCACTTGTAAATCAGGATTACACAATCATCGGTGGTGTGGATGCGGTTGTTGATATTTTGAACACTGTAGACAGAGGAACCGAGAAACATATTATGGAAACTCTCGAAGTGGAGGAGCCGGAGCTGGCAGACGAAATCAGAAAGAAAATGTTCGTATTCGAAGATATTCTTCTTTTGGACGACAGGGCTATACAGCGTGTACTCAGGGATGTTGACAACAACGACCTTGCAATCGCTTGTAAGGGTTCTACTGAGGAGGTACAGACTGCAATCTTCAATAATATGTCTAAGCGTCTTGCAGAGATGATAAAGGAAGATATGGAATTTATGGGACCTGTAAGGATGAAGGATGTAGAGGAAGCACAGCAAAAGATTGTAAATATTATCAGAAAGCTTGAGGATTCCGGTGAAATCGTTATTTCTCGAGGCGGAGGTGACGAGATTGTTGTATAACAATAATGGTTTGTTGAAATCTGGATGGGTTACGCTCAATCCCCAAAACGCCAAGGTGATTGATTCCAATGCCAAGGCGGAGGCAAAGCTAAAGGAGATTGCGGTGGAGCTTGCCAAAAAGTGCGGTGAGGAGCCTGATTTTATAGACGGCTTTACTAAGGGAATAAAGGCAGTGGACGTGTCTTATTTGGTCGGCGACGAGGATGCTGAGGGTGACGCAGAGAAGACAGCAGACGCAGATGCGGTTTCCCATGGAGTATATAAGAGCGTGGCTGCAAAGGAAGAACTTATAGCCGAGGCTAAGGCTGAAATAGAGGAAATGAAAAAGGATGCCGTCATCAAGATTGAGCAGGACAGACTGCAGGCAGTTGAGGACGGCAGAAGCCAGGGCTATCAGGAGGGCTTAGAGCAGGGCAAAAGCGAGGGCTACGAGCAGGGACACCAGGACGGACTAGACAGCGTGGCACAGATGCGTGAGGAGGTAATGGCGCAGGCTGATGCCAAGATAGCCAAAATGGAAGCTGAATATCAGCAAAAGCTCAAGGAAGTAGAACCTAAGTTTGTAAATACACTTACTGGAATTTATGAGCATATTTTCCATGTAAGCCTTAAAAATTCAAGGGAACTCATAGTTTACCTCATTCAAAATACAATGAGGAACATTGAGGGAGGCGGTACATACCTCATTCATGTATCGAAGGAGGATTTCCCGTTTGCCAGTATGCAGAAAAAGGAGCTGGTAAAGGGAACAAATATAAATCTCGAAAGCATTGAACTTTTGGAGGATGCAACACTCTCGAAAAACGAATGTATGATAGAGACTGGAAATGGAGTGTTTGACTGCAGCCTGGATACACAGCTAGAAGCATTAAACGAGGAGTTAAGGCTTTTATCCTATGAACCATAAGCAATAGTAGGCTGCAAAAGGGATGATTTTATGGAAAATGCAATTTCTTTTGAAAAATATAATGCACTGCTCAACAAAAGCTTTTTTAAGAAGCTTGGCAAGGTGGAGAACGTGGTCGGACTTACCATTGAGTCTTCCGGCCCCGATGCAAAGATGGGCGATATGTGCAAAATATATACCGACGCAGAAAAAAAGCATGGCATATTGGCAGAGGTAGTCGGCTTCAAAGACAAAAAAACACTTCTAATGCCTTATGAGGACACAGAGGGCATTGGACTTGGATGTATAGTTGAAAATATGAATTATCCCTTAAGCGTATCGGTTGGAGACAGTCTGCTTGGAAAGACGTTGGACGGACTTGGAAGATGTATAGACGGCTATGTTCCAGACCCGACAACGGTAAAGCGGTATCCGCTTGAGACAGCTCCGCCAGACCCCATGAGCCGTACAATAATAAGCGAGGTACTTCCGCTTGGAGTAAAGGCGGTTGACGGACTTATAACGGTAGGCAAGGGACAGCGTATAGGAATATTTGCAGGCTCCGGTGTTGGAAAATCAACACTTATGGGAATGTTTGCGAGAAATACAAAGGCTGACATCAACGTAATCGCCCTTATAGGAGAGCGAGGCCGTGAGGTCAGGGAATTTATAGAGAGGGATTTAGGCGAGGAGGGAATGAAACGCTCAATCGTAGTGGTGGCAACCTCCGACAGACCAGCCCTTGAGAGAAATAAGGCGGCAAAGACAGCAACAGCAATAGCCGAATACTTTAGAGACCAGGGTAAGGATGTACTGTTGATGATGGACTCGCTTACTCGATTTTCCATGGCGCAAAGGGAGATAGGGCTTGCCACCGGTGAGCCTCCGGTTACAAGGGGATATCCCCCAAGCGTATATTCGGAAATGCCAAAGCTTTTAGAGCGGGCGGGATGTTCCGAGAAGGGCTCCATAACGGGGCTGTATACAGTATTGGTAGAAGGCGAGGATTTCAACGAGCCGATAACCGATACAGCACGAAGCATTTTGGACGGACATATAATGCTAACGAGGAAACTTGCCAATAGAAACCATTATCCGGCAATTGATGTACTGCAGAGCATATCAAGATGTATGTCGATGATAGCTGACAGGGACCACAAGGCGGCGGCGGGCAAGCTAAAGAACATAATGGCAACGTATAATGAAGCCGAGGATTTAATAAATATCGGCGCATACAAAAAAGGAAGCAATCCTAATATAGACAGGGCTATAGATAAAATTGACGAGGTAAATGAATATTTACTGCAGTCAACCGAGGACAAGTTCAGTTTCGAGGAGACAGTGGAACAATTAGAGGAAATGTTTGCAGATAAGTCATAGGGAGGTTGTTATGGCAGTTTTCCATTACAAAATGCAGGGCATACTTGACATCAAAGAAAAGCTGGAGGAAAGGGCGAAACAAGAGTTTGCAGAGGCTAATATGAGGCTTGAGGCGGAGAAGGAAAGGCTTGTAGAGCTTCAGTCCCGGAAATTCTTCTATATGCAGGAGGCAGTTAAGCTTAGAAATGAGCATTTGGATGTCAGGAAAATCCGTGAGAATAAAATGGCAGTACTTAAAATGGACGAGTATATTGCCAATCAGTCGAGAGCGATAGCGAGAGCGACCAAGGAGGTTGAGAAAGCAAGGGCAGCCCTTCAGGATGTTATGAAGGATAGAAAAGCTCACGAAAAGCTTAGGGAGAACGCTTTTGAGGAGTTTATGAAGGATGAGTTGGCAGCGGAAAATAAGGAGATTGACCAGCTCACGTCATATACGTATGGTCAAAAATTAATGGAGGAGCATTAATATGGCACGACAGGACGAAAATTTAAGCCCGGACGCACCGGAGATGCAGCTTAAGCAGCTAAAGGAAAGCCAGAAAGCCTTTAAAAAGGAACAAAAGGAACAGAAAAAAGAGGCTAAGAAACGTGCGAAGGAGCTTGAAAGCCAAGAGAGGGAGCTTGACGAACAGATAGAAGGTTCAAACGCCCCGGTAGTGTTGGTAACAATTTTTATAATTATAATATGGCTTGGAATATTATGCCTGCTTGTGAAAATGGACGTAGGGGGATTTGGTACCAACGTCTTAAGCCCGCTTATAAAGGATGTACCGGTCATCAACAAAATACTTCCATCAGATGGGAGTACGGAGACAACAAAGGAGAAATCCTATGGGGGCTACAGCAGTATCAAGGAAGCGGTGGAGGAGTTAAACAAGCTCCAGACGCAGCTTGAGCAGGCTCAGAATACAAACGAAACGTATGCGGAACAGATAGATGCATTAAAGGCTGAGGTTAAGAGGCTTCAGACCTTTGAGGATAACCAGGTGGAGTTCCAGCGCATTAAAGAGCAGTTCTATGAGGAGGTTGTCTATGCGGAGAACGGTCCGGGTGCCGAGGAATACAGGGAGTATTACGAGGAAATGGACCCCACGACAGCCGAAGCTTTATATAAACAGGTAATCCAGGAAGAAGCAGTAAGCAGTAAGGTTAAGGATTATGTTGCTACGTTCAGCAACATGGACTCAGCGGATGCAGCGGAGATATTAAGCGCAATGACTGACGATTTAGACCTTGCAGCGGAAATTTTGTCAAACCTCTCGGCAGCCACCAGAGGCTCAATAATGGGTGAAATGGACCCGGCTGTTGCGGCAAGGATTGCAAAAATTATGAAGCCATAGAGCTAAAGATTTATCGGTATTTACCGATATAAAAAATGTAACACTTTATAGAACCTTGAAAATTTAAGAAAGGAGGAATGACAATGGCAGGTACAAACATTAGCAGTACCGCTATTGATGTCAGCAGTCTGGTGGGAATAACGGCAGCGTCGGGAAGCCAGAAAATAAGTGCAAAGACCCAGAGCTTTGGGGACGTGCTTAGCAACACGGCAAAATCCGGCACTAAGACAGCTTTAGATGACACAAGCTATTCATACACGACAAAGACATCAAAGACAAACACAAAAGATGTACAGGTCAGTGATAACAGCCAAAATGACGTAAAATCCACAACCGCCGATAAAGACCAAATATCGGATAATGTGACGGATAAGGACGTGGATAAGGCTTTGACTGACACGGCGCAGGAGGATACTCCGGATGCCATGACAATCGAGGAAATA
The DNA here is from genome assembly GCA_964437435.1 of uncultured Roseburia sp. Classification (GTDB taxonomy): domain Bacteria; phylum Bacillota; class Clostridia; order Lachnospirales; family Lachnospiraceae; genus COE1. The sequence goes on along the minus strand of CAYTGS010000016.1, from coordinate 4,564 downwards.
GCTACGGCGTTAACCCAGATTGTCGAGCAGATTAAGGAAATACTTGGTATAACTGATGACGTATTCAATGCAGGAATGGAAACCTTGAATTTCAACGCAAATGACCTTATTAATTCAGACAACCTAGTATCCCTTGTCACAGTACTTTCAGGAGAGGAGTCAGCCATAAGCCTTGTCGCAAACGAGGATTTGTATTCTTCTTTGCAGGATATTACAGGAATGGTTGATACAACCTATGAGGAGCTTCTTGAAAACACTGGTTTATCATCTGAGGAGCTTGAGGATATCCTTTCACAGCTTCAGGAAAGCGCCGCTTCGGAGGATGTTACTCCATACGTTGAGGTACAGGAGACAGCAGGAGCCTACATGAATGATACAGCCGAGGAAAGTGTACAGCCGCTTCCGGTGGTTGAGGAAAAGGTTAATACATCCAATGATACAAATGTTGATGTGTATGACACGCTTCCAGAAAACCAGCAGGATTCAATGCTACAAAGCGAAAAAGAGCTGGGACAGGCTAGAAACGACAGAAATTCGTCAAAGGACAACGAATCACATGATTATTCAGGAAACCAACAGTCAGCACAGCGTTTTGACAACACCCTTAACGAGCAGGTGGGCGACGTGGCAGAGACGGCACAGAGCTATACCTCTGAAAGTACAGAGAGTATCATGAGACAGCTTGCAGACATGGTAAAGATTGTAAAGAACGAGAACATGACGCAGATGGAAATGCAGCTTCATCCCGCATCACTTGGTACGGTTACAGTTTCCCTTACAACAAAAGGAGGAGCAGTGACGGCACAGTTTACAGCTCAAAGTGAGCAGGTACGTGCGGCAATAGAGGCTCAGGCAACACAGCTTCGTCAAAATCTCGAAGACCAGGGAGTTAAAATCGAGGCAATTGAGGTATCGGTAGAGAGCCACCAATTAGAGAAAAACCTTGATGAAAACAACCAAAACGAGCAAAACAAAGAGGAGCAGGCTGAAAATGTCAAGTCATCACGCAGGGGAAGCATTAATTTAAACGGCTTTGAGGACGACGGTGAGCTGTTGGAGGAAATGCAGGGCGCAGATGATGCCACACGAATAGCAATGGAAATGATGAGTGCCAACGGAAATTCAATGGATTTACTGGCATAGCCCAAGCTTACATAAAGGAGGTAATGTAATATATGTCAAGTTTAGTAGCAACAGTTGGTGAGGATGGAACATTACAAACCCAGACCACATCAGGAGATTCATTAACCCAGACAAGTAAAAGCAGTAACAATACAGTGGATAGTGATACATTTTTGACACTATTAATTGCGGAAATGCAAAATCAGGATCCATTGGAGCCTACAAGCAACACTGAATGGGTAGCACAGTATGCAACCTTTACACAGGTTGAGACTATGAATGAGATGTCAGAGTCAATAGACCTATTAAGGGGAAATGAGCTGGTAGGTAAGGACGTAATCATGAAGGTTACAAGCGCAAGCACGGGTGACGTAACATATACACGTGGAAAAGTTGAATACGCAATGGTTGAAAGTGGAAAGTCAATACTTGTAATTGACGGAAATAAATATTCGCTTTCAGACCTCGACAGCGTAATAAGTGATGAGTATTCAGAGGCTTATGATATTTACAGCGAGTTTACAGCAAATATCTCACAGCTTCCAGACGTTAAGTATGCTGACAAGTCATATACAGACCTTGTTACAAAATTATATGACCAGTATAACTTCGAGATGGATGATTACCAGAAAAACTTTATGTCAACATATGCCACGACAGAGCTTAATACCCTTGTGCAGTGGGTAGCGGCATTGAAAAAGCTGGGAGTTGAGTTTAAGTCAACAGATACAACATCAACGACGGAAACATCATTGAACGATATCCTTGAGAGCTTTAATACAAAGATGAACGCAATCATGGATAAGCTTAACCTGATTACGGAAAACATGGATAGCGCCAATGACGAAAAGGAAGAAGAAACAGTATAAAATAATATAATATGGAGGAATAGATGATGAATATTAACAGTAGTCAGTTCCTTTCCATTGAACAGCTACAGGACACATACCTGAAGCAGCAAAAGGTTGGTACCAACAATACTACGAGCGGAGGGCTTACCTTTGAAGAAATACTTCAAAAGCAGGCGGAGGCTTCAATGCCGGAGACCAGCGTTAAATTTTCAAAGCACGCTGCAAACCGACTAATCGACAGAAATATCGAACTGACTGATGAACAATTGGAAAGGTTGAATGACGGTACGCAAAAAGCAGGTAAAAAGGGCATAAAGGACTCATTGGTGCTCGTAGACCAGCTTGCATTTATCGTAAATACAAAAAGTAAAACTGTCATAACAGCTATGGACCAGGCAGAGGCAGACGAAAACATATTCACAAACATTGACGGAGCCGTAATAATATAAACAGCCGGACCTTTTAAGGAGGCTTAAGTCCTTTGAATGACGGATAAGGACGTTACGGAGTCAAATAAAAATATTTAGGAGGTCACTTAATTATGATGAGATCACTTTACTCTGGCGTGTCAGGTTTAAGGACACACCAGACAAGAATGGATGTAATAGGTAACAATATTGCAAACGTAAATACAACTGCATATAAGTCAAAGTCAATGAATTTCTCAGATATGCTGTACCAGACAACACAGTCTGCAACAGGACCAAACATAGCAAACGGTACGGCAGGTACAAACCCAAGACAGATAGGTCTCGGTGTTAAGACGGGTGCAATCAACACAAGCATCACTACAGAGGGTGCAAGCCAGTCAACAGGAAACCCTTTCGACATTAAGCTTACAGGCGAGGCATTCTTCATAGTAAGCGACGGTACAAACCAGTACTTCACAAGGGACGGTTCATTCAACGTTGATGCTGCCGGATACCTCTGCATGAGCAACACCGGCTATATCGTACAGGGTTGGACTAACACGGATGATGATACAGGTGCGATAATTCAGGATACGGTAAAGCCTATACAGGTAATGAGCGAGAAAAATACTAATTTCCCTGCCTCATATACAACGGCTGCTACAATATCGGGAATTATTGATAAATATGATGACCAGCTCGATACAGAGTATGGTAAGATTATGAATATCCAGACGCTTGACGACAAGGGATATGAGTACAATCTTAAGTTTGGCATTAAGCCGGTTCAGACAACTGAAACAAGCACGAGGGATATTGTTAATACTGAAAATGCGTACACATTAAATAAATTGTATCAGGTTGATACATCTGATATTACATATACGTATGTTGACCCTACCACAGGTAATACTAATACCCTGTCAGCTACAAGCAGCCCCGAGCTTATTAGCGCTATAGAAAAGGCTATATGGACAACTATTGAAGACCCGACCCAAGCAGGTAACACAGGAACAGGAGTTACCTTGACTAGTTATGGTTTGGGACAACAAAGTACGTTAACTATTGATGTTGCAACAATTGTGAAAAACAATAATTTGAGTTTGCTTGCTTACGATGCGATTAATCAGGCTGGTACAATTACAGCCACACTTTCTGGAGATACAGGATTTGTTACAACCTCGACAGGTGCGGCTCCCACATATCCTCTTGGAACTAGTGTGACACCGGTTAGCCTGGATGTAAATGCAGTTACGCAGCTATATACCGCAGGCAATGCCGCAGCTAATGGAATGATTACATATACACCAAACGCTAATACTGCTACTGTAACCTTGCTGACGCAGAAGTATACAGATGACAATGGTGATACACAGACGGATTACACATTTAAGGATAATACTGGTACTGCAATCACAACAATCACTGAGGCTATGGAGGAGGATGTTATAAAGGCTCTTAAAATGGGAACAGTAGATCCTATCCAGAATGTGTATACCACTCAGGAGCAAAAATCACTTCAAAAGGATGCCGATGGTCAGTATGTTTTAACCCTCCTCGATATAACGGACAGTGACGGAAAAGAGGTAGAGGGTCTTAACCAGCTTATGAACAATGCAACAACCTCATGGAATGTTGTATATAGCACGGATGACGGTTCATTTACATATGTAGGTGAAAGCGGAAACACCGCATTTACAGTGGCTCTTAGCTCACTTGGCGGTAACTTCTCCGATGTAAGCTTCGACATGAGCAACACATCAAACGTAAACAACGGCGGTAAGTCAACAGTCGCAGGTCTTAGGGACGACGGATACAAGGTAGGTACACTTACAGGCGTTTCAATCGGACAGGACGGCGTTATTACAGCCAACTATGACAACGGTATGCAGAAATCAATCGCCCAGATATCGGTTGCAACCTTCGCAAACGCAATGGGACTTGAAAATGCGGGAGACAACCTCTATGTACAGACAGCCAACTCTGGTGAATTCAACGGCGTGGGCGTTGACATTAAGGGAAGCGGAACAGGATATATGACAACAGGTGTCCTCGAAATGTCAAATGTTGACCTGGCACAGGAATTTACAAACATGATTACAACGCAGAGAGGATTCCAGGCAAACAGCCGTATAATTACAACTTCAGACTCACTCCTTGAGGAGCTTGTAAACCTTAAGA
>CAYTGS010000015.1:0-22040 GCA_964437435.1 uncultured Roseburia sp. | reverse complement strand
AAATGCAAGTGATTGAAAATATTGATTTTTGCGTCAATTTCAAATATACTATAATGTGATATGATTTGCTTGGAGGTAGGAATTGAAACTTGTAATAGACTGCTTTAAATTGGTAAAGGGTGCCGGAAAGAGTATAGGTATATATAATCTTGCCCTCAATCTGGTAAGGGAGCTTTCAAAGGACGGCAATCGGGATAACCGTATAGTGGTGCTTGGAAATTCATATAATAAAAAAGATTTTAATATTCATGGCATAGAGTTTATTGAAATAAATAAAAATCCTTTGAATAAAGTTACATGTATTTTGTGGGAGCTTTTTGAGGTTTCGGTGATTTCTAGAAGGCTGGGTGCTGACAAGGTGCTTTTCCCTAGGGGGTATGCTTCAATGCTTCATCTTACCCAGGAATATGTCATTATCCATGATATGATACCGTTTTATTATAACGAAAATTATCCGTCATATTTTAACCGGTTGGAAAATTTTTATATTATGTGGAGATTAAAGGCATCTGCAAGAAAAGCCGATCGGGTAATTACAATATCCCAAGCCTCCAAAAATGATATTTTAAAATATTCACATACAGACGGAGAACGGATTATAGTCATTTATAATGGTTATAACCCTGTTATAAATATATCATTTAAGGAGCCTGACAGTGATTATATGGTGGCTGTCACGTCATCGCTTCCACACAAAAACGCAGAGGGAATTGTAAAAAGCTATGTGGAATACTATAGACTTACAAAAAATCCTCTTCCGCTTACAATAGTGGGTATAAGTGACATCTCAAAATTTGAGACTGATGAGAAAATAAAGCGAAATATTACCTGCATTAAATATATTGAGAAAAATGAAGATTTGTATCAGCTTATATATGGAGCAAAGCTGTTTTTGTTTTTGTCACTTGCTGAGGGGTTCGGATTTCCGCCTATAGAGGCAATGCAGCTAGGTACGCCTGTTATATGCTCCGATAGAAGTTCTCTCCCAGAGGTGGTGGGAGATGGAGCAGTTTTGGTAAATCCGGATGATTATAGTGCTGTTGCCTATAAGATTAAAGAAGTCCTCGATGTTGCGTTTGACCGTAAGGACATATGCGAGAGAGGAAAAATTAATTCGGAACGTTTTAATTGGAATTTGATTGGAAATAAATACAGAGAGGTTTTGTTTTAATGGAGTTTGATATATTAAAGGTTATAAATAATAAAGTGCCTGTGCATACAAAAACCTGTTTTATAACCGGAATTGTTGTGGGATGGATTACGCATTTTTACATGCTTTCACATAAGCTTATGAATTGGGATGATGCCAATAATCTCAATACTTATGGCAGCGGTGATTATCTTGGAAGGTGGTTTTTGAAATACATTCATCAATTGGGAAGTAAGTATAGTATTCCGGCAGTCCATGGATTTTTGCTAATATTGCTGCTGTCGCTTTCAGCTTGTCTTGTACTTGAAATAGCGGGGATTAAAAGCCGTACAGGGGCGGTTTTGGTTCCTACTCTTATGCTTACATTCCCGAGTGTGGTAAGTACAATGACTTTTATGTTTATGGCACATACCTCCGGAATAGGAATTTTTATGGTTTGCGTTGCCGTATATGTTATGAGAAAATACAAGCATGGATGGATTCCTGCAATTGTACTTCTTATATGTGTGTTGGGAACATACCAAAGCTATATCAGTTTTGCTATTACACTTATGCTTTTGGGAATGATTTCGGATTTGGTTGATGGAAAGAAATTTCCGGACATGCTTAAAAAGGGAATTTTATGTGTAATAGTACTTGGGGTAAGTGTTCTTATATATATGAAGTTGTCCCATATTATTTATCCGGGCATTGACAATGAAACATACGGTGGTGTTGGAAATATGGGGCAAATTGCCATAAGTGAGATGCCGACTCTTATAGGAAGGTGTTATAAACGGTTTTTGGAGTATTTTTTATGGAAACCTTTTGCGTTTGTCACAAAGACAGCACAAGTGGCAAATATAGTTACATGCATATTGGCTGTTGCATTGTTTGCTATAGTGTCAGTGCAGAGAAAGCTTTATAAGGATATTTTGTCGTATATCCTTTTATGTGTTGTATGCTTTTTTGTTCCGCTTGGTGCGGCTTTTATATATTTTATGGCACCGGAGGTTGACTACTCAATGCTTATGCTTTATGCGTATGTTCTTGTATATGTGATTGTATTGGCGTTGCTTGAGAGGTGTATGGATGATTGGAATAATGAGGCTTTGATGGTTAAATGGAAACAGATAATAGCCAAAGGGCTTGTGATAGTGACCGCTATTACAATGTTTGTGGCTGGATATACAGATTATCTGTTGACAAACAAGGCATACTTGCGCACGGATATAGCTACCCAGCGTGTCAAGGAATATTTTAGTAGGGTTATATCAATGGCAGAGTCCACGGAAGGATTTGGAAGTGATGACAGGATTGTACTGTTAGGTGAGTTTAATTATGTTGATAATCCATGTAGCATTGAAATTGATGCTTTTGAATCTGATGATTTAAGACAGCTTTCGGGAGTGGCTTTAGAAAATGGTATTCTGACCTCGGGAGTAAGGGACAATTTTATGAAAATTTATTTAGGATATGAGACGGTGGATATAAGTTGGGATGAAAGGGATGAGATTATGGCATCCGAACAGTATTCCAATATGCCTGTTTATCCCGCAACCGGATGTGTTCAGAAGATAAATGGTATATGGGTTGTTAAGTTGTGTGATTAAATTGTAAAAGGATGACAAGAGATGAAAAAGACTATCAGGGAAATTACAGCGGTTCTGACTTCAATATGCTCTACGGTGGCAGTTTTTGCGGATACTGAGTCCACTGGGAATATGTCTATGGCGTTAAATGGTGATGGAATACCACAGCTTATAGGGGTTGTTTTGCTTATTTATATGTATAGGAAGGTGTTGGTATCGGGTGTACTTTTGCAAGACCTGTCTAAGCGTGAAAAGATATGGTATGGTATACTTTCTGTATTTTTTGCTATATTTATGATTATTGGAAAAGCCCAAAATGTAAATGAGTATCTTAAATATAAATATTTTGCAGTAGTATTATTTATCGGATATGTCCCCCTTTTCTTTGTGATAGTTTCATTTTTAGGTAAAAAAATAGAAGAAATTTCTGTTAAAAAACTTAAGACAACAGTTGGAAAAGTTACGGAGTGGATTTTTGAAAAGCATATATATGTGGGGGCGGCAATCGTTATGCTTATATGCAGGGTTCCTTATATAATAGCATTTTTCCCATGCTCAATGACATGGGACGGTGGTTCACAGATATGCAGCTTTTACGGTATAGAGCCTTTTACTAATCATCATCCTCCGTTGGTAAGTTTTCTGTATGGACTTATAGCAGAGTATTCTCAGGCTTGGAATATCCCTAATATAGGAATGTTTGTGATACCTCTTATAAATATGGTGCTGTCTATATTGGCAGTTGCAAAGGTCTGTGAACTATTTAGATATTTAGAAACACCATATTGGGTAAGGTGGGGCAGTCTTATATATTATGCGGCTTTTACTGTATGGTGCATATTTGATATGACTGTTATCAAGGATAGTATGTATTATCAGTTTACATTGCTTTTTACAATTCAGATAATATATTGTCTTATTAAAAAGAAAGCCTTTTTTGAGCGTAAAAGCAATCTTATATTATTAATTGTATATGGTCTGTTTATGTCACAGCTTCGCAACAACGGAATATTTGTCCTTATTTTTGCTCTACCTGTTGTGTTTTTCTTTGTTGAAAGGAAAAACAAGGCAGTGTTTGCCGGGGCTTCAATTATCCTTTTTGGACTGATATATGTGATAAACAATATGTTATATCCGGCGCTTGGTGTTACGAATATAGCCGTGAAGGAGGATACATATTGTATAATGTTCCAGCAGACAGCAAAATATGGTCAGGATTACCCTGACGATGTGACGAGCGAGGAACGAGATTTTCTTAATACAATGTTTGATTATGACGAGCTTGTGCAGGTATATAATCCACAGCTTGCTGACTGGGTAAAGAACTGTCTTAAGGTCTGTGAGGCAAATTCGCCTGACCACACCAACCGTGAATTTGCGGAGATTAAAAGCCAATATTTTAAGGTGTGGTTTGACCAGTTTATGAGACATCCTATGTCATATATAAATACTTTTTTGGAATGTTCATATGGTTATTATTATCCTGAGGTAAAACCATATAAAGAGGGTAACGGATTTTATGAGATGGATAGGCATACATTTACGGAGGGGATGCATGATGCGAGACAGATTGAGCAGCTTGCACCTGCAAGATTTATACTTGAACAGTTAAGCAAGCTTGAATATGTTCCAGGAATAGGTCTTCTATACAGGTGTGGTTTTTATACATGGTGCGTATTGTTTGCAGTTGTTTATTTTATTATAAAAAAGACATATATGAATATAGTAATGGCTATACCGGCAATTGTGAATATACTTGTATGTCTTATATCGCCTGTCAATACCTGCATTAGATACGCACTGCCTACAATGTGCATGATACCAGTTCTTATGGCGCTTATATTAACCTGCGGAAATGAATTTATAGACGGACGTGAAGAAACTAACTAGAAAGGTGCAGTTAAAAAGTGAATGACAATAGAAAATGTAAAACACTCTATATTGTAGTTCCATGCTACAATGAGGAGGAGGCGTTGGAAACATCTGCCAATGCCTTTGCCGATAAACTCAAACAATTAAAGGCTGATAATTTAATCTCAGATAAAAGTCGTATAGTTTTCGTTGATGACGGGTCAAAGGATTCTACATGGGAAATAATAAGTAAATTGTATGGGTCCGATGAAAATATTATAGGGCTTAGGCTTGCACATAACAGAGGGCATCAAAACGCAATTTTGGCGGGAATGATGTATGCAAAGGATTATTGTGATTTTACAATTACAATTGATGCAGATTTACAGCAGGACATAAATGCAATGGAGCTTTTCATAAATGAGTACGAGAAAGGAAGCGAGATTGTATACGGTGTGAGAAATTCCCGCAATACAGACGGCTTTTTTAAGAAAGTTTCGGCTACCATGTTTTATAAGCTTATGAATTTTATGGGGTGCAAAATATATGAAAATTCAGCAGATTATAGGCTTATGAGCAGTATGGCTTTGGAGGCTCTTTCGGAATATGGTGAGGTAAATCTTTTCCTCAGGGGGATTATTCCTGATATAGGACTTAAATCATCAGTTGTACATTTTGATGTATTTCCGCGTATGCAGGGAGAGTCTAAATATTCGCTTTCTAAAATGCTTACATTGGCTGCAGATGGTATTACTTCTTTTAGTATTAAGCCTATACGCCTTGTATTTACAATGGGAATATTGGCGATGCTTGTAGGGTTTGGAATGATTGTTCACATAATATATGAGCATTATTTTGGATATACGGTAAGTGGATGGTCATCGATTCTCATGTCGATTTGGGTATTGGGCGGAGCTATCCTTGTGGCATTGGGAATAATAGGCGAATATGTTGGTAGAAATTACATGGAAACAAAGAGACGCCCGAGATATTTTTTTTGTGATGTACTTACAAGGGAAAATGATGATTAGGAGATTTATTTAGGTGGCTGAAAAAATTAACAAAATTTTGAAAATAATATATGCTCTCATCATAGTCTGGTGTATTCCTGCATTTGTGAAATTTGGGGATGATATAAATTTTACAAACAGCATATTTGCCATTGTGCTGTTCGGGGCAGTGCATGTTTCACTTGAAAAATCATGGGATTTATTTAAACTGAAGTCAGTACATGAAAAGCTTGCTATATGCGTTATGTCTTTTTTGTTTCTCTTATGCATGGCGTGGGGAAAAATGTTGGATACTGATGGCGGACTTGATACGGGAAATATCAGGGGAATGATTGCACCGGTTATTGCAGCCCCATATATTGCTGCACTGATAGGATATATATATAATTGGATAGACATTAAGGCATCATGTACTTCGAAAGCTGCTTCCAAAAAGGAATTGATAATATATTTTATATTTTTGATAATATGTTGGGGAATTGTACTTTTGGGCGTTTATCCCGGATTTTTTGCATATGATGCAACAGATGAAATAATTCAGGTGATTACGAGACAGTTTACTTCACATCATCCAATTTTCCATGTATTATATATGGGAGGAATTGTTCAGGCAGGGTACAAGGTATTCGGAACATACAATGCAGGAATATTTTTGTTTATGCTTATTCAGATGGCATTGTTTGGTTTGGAAATTGTATATTGTGCCTTTAAGATGTCTGACTTTGGATTTGGAAGGACGATAAGCCGTGTAATGATATTGTTTATGGGGCTATTTCCTGTAATTCCGATGTGTGTGCTTTGTTCATGCAAGGACAGTATTTTTGCACTTGTAATGCTAATATGGATAGTGGAAACATATGACTGGATAATAAATGAAAACAAAAGGGCAGGAATTATATGGACGGTGCTGTCTGTTTTAATGTGTCTGATTAGGAATAATGCTGTATATGCCCTTGCGGTATCGGGAATATTTATAATTATATTTTGGAAAAAGAACCGTGTTAAATTCTCAGGGTTGCTTATTGTAAGTATTGTGGTTTATTTTGCAGCTTCAGCATTGCTTGGTGGGATTTTTCATGTATCTGCAACGGAACATCAGGAAATCCTTACAGTGCCTATACAGCAGATAGCACGTGTATATAATATAAATCCTAAAATATTTAGTGATGAAGAAAAGGAAATCCTGTACGAATATATTCCTGAGGAATCCTTAGAACTATATAGAGCTAAGCTTTCGGATGGAGTTAAATACGGCTTTTCAAATGAAAAGTATGAAAATGACAGGTCTGGATTTTGGAAAATATGGTTTAGTGGGTTAAAAAAGGAACCATTATTATACCTTGAAGCGTGGCTGATGACAAGCTATGGATATTGGTATCCTGATACAATAGTGGATGTATATAGTGGGAATGAGGTATATTCATTTACCTATGATGAAAGCTCATATTTTGTATATGAGACAGAATATCCAGGAAACAGAAATTCAATTATTCCTGTTATTGACAGGTTTTACCGCAACCTTTCGCTGAATGTTTATAAGGAAAAAGTACCTGTAGTATCAATGCTGTTTTCCGTTGGATTTGTCATATGGGGAATGGTATTTTGTATCGGATATATTATAAGAACAGGAGGCGTTTTAAGGGGACTGCCTTATATACTGCCGGTTATGACTATAGCGACATTGCTTTTGGGACCTACCTATCTTCCAAGATATGTATTTTTTGTATGGATTTGTATGCCTTTTATAATAGGAGCTGTAATTTCCACGGCAAAAATCGGAAGGAATAAAGACAAGAATGAAAAATAGATATGATAAAATCATTATAGGTGCAGGTCTGTATGGTCTATATTCTGCATACTTTTGTGGACAAAGGGGACAGAGGGTGCTTGTGCTGGAATGTGACAGTGAGGCATTTGGACGTGCCACATATATTAATCAGGCAAGGGTTCATCAGGGGTATCATTATCCTAGGTCAATCTCAACGGCAATGAAATCAGCCGGATATTTTGAACGTTTTAACAAGGATTATGATTTTTGCATTAACAGGGAATTTAACAAGGTATATGCTACGTCAAGCCGGTATTCTTGGTCAGATGCGTCACAGTTTAAAAGCTTTTGCAGTGCGGCTGGAATAATGTGTGAGGAGCTTTGTCCTGATAAGTTTTTCAAACATGGAATGTGTGATGGTGCATTTATGACTAGGGAATATACATATGATGCAAAAATATTAAGAGACTATTTCCTTGCAAAAATAAATAGTCTTTCGCAAAATGTAGAGATACATTATAATGCTTATATTAGACGTATAGAAAGACTTCAGGATACTTATGAACTTTATGTTGAAGAAAATGGAGATACTAATATATATTCCACTAGCTATCTGTTGAATGCAACATATGCTTCCACAAACCAGATACTTGATATGCTTGGATATGAGAAGTTTGGCATAAAGTACGAGCTGTGTGAAATTATTTTATGTGATGTAAATGAGAAGCTTAATGAATATGGATTTACGATAATGGATGGACCATTTTTTTCAATAATGCCATTTGGGAAAACTGGTGTTCATTCTCTTACTTCGGTTACATTTACACCACACATGACAAGCTATGATAGTACACCTGTGTTTAATTGTCAGGATAAAAGCGGTGGATTTTGTTCTCCTAAATATCTTGGAAACTGCAATAATTGTCCTGCAAAGCCTGAAAGTGCATTCCCATATATGTCTAATCTTGCAAAAAAATATTTAAGGGATGAATATAGCTTTAGCTACAAAGGCTCACTGTTCTCAATGAAGCCAATACTTATGAGTTCGGAGATTGATGATTCGAGACCGACTGTTGTGCGGAAATATTCGCAAAGTCCCACATGCGTCGGGGTGTTGTCTGGAAAAATCAATACGGTTTATGACTTGGACGAGGTGCTTTTAGATGAGTAATTTATTAAATGAAAAAAAAGAAAAAAATTTTATGTCATCGGTTATATATGTTCATAATTGTGAGCAGAGTATAGGCAGATTTCTTGAAATAGTTACAGGAATAATGGAGAATAATTTTGAACATTCCGAAATTATATGTGTAAATGACCATTCGGATGATGGTAGTGTGGATGTTATAAAGAAAATTGGAAGGGAAATAAAAGGTACTACGGTAACTGTGCTTAATATGAGCTATTTCCATGGGGTTGAGCTTGCAATGAATGCAGGGGTTGACCTTGCAATTGGGGATTTTGTACTTGAATTTGACTCTGTAATATGTGATTTTAGCGAAGAACAGGTTATGAAGGTTTATCGGAAAGCATTGGAGGGGTATGACATAGTTAGTGCAAGCCCCCAGGGACATCAGAGGTTTTCATCTAAACTGTTTTATCGGGTTTTTAACAGCTTTGCGAATTTCTCATATAAAATAGACAGTGAGCGTTTCCGTGTATTGAGTCGCAGGGTTATAAATCGTGTAGGCAGCATGAATAAATCGGTGCCGTATAGAAAGGCAGTATATGCAAACTGCGGACTAAAAACCTTTAATATGAAGTATACGGTTGAAAATGTAATAAGACAATACAGCGACAGTAGGGAAAATAAATACAGGAAAGAGCTTGCAATTGATAGTATTATATTGTTTACACAGCTTGGATATCGCTTCTCAATTACAATGACTGTCATAATGATGCTTGTTGCTGTTGCTGTTGCTGTTTATTCAGCAGTTGTATATATATTTAGCACTCCGGTTGCCGGATGGACCACGACAATTTTTTTCATGGCATTTGCTTTTTTTGGACTTTTTGGAATATTGACGATTATAATAAAGTACCTGCAAATACTTGTGGATTTGGTGTTTAAGAGGAAACGTTACAGCTTTGAAAGTATTGAAAAATTATAATAAAATTAATTATGGAGGGTTACATTATGATTGCTTTAGTTGGTTATACGGGATTTGTAGGGAGTAATATTTATGCATCAGCCAGAAATCGCATTCAGGGGGTATTTAACTCCGTAAATATTGAGAAAGCATATGATTTGGAGCCTGAAATACTTATATATGCAGGCTTGAGGGCGGAGAAATATCTGGCAAACAATGCACCCGAGAAAGATTTAAAGCTTGTAGCTGAGGCGGGAAGAAATATTAAGAAAATAAATCCAGGAAAGCTGGTGCTTATATCTACGATTGATGTGTACAAAAATCCAGTGGGTGTGGATGAGAACAGCTTTGTGCTTTCGGATGGTGAATTTACAGCTACTGGAAGGGGTGCGGTGAATGGAATACAGCCATATGGTCTTAACAGATATTATCTTGAGACATGGGTGAGGGAAAATTTTCCTGATGCATTGATAATAAGGCTTCCGGGACTTTTTGGATTAAATATAAAGAAAAATTTTATATATGATTATATGAATGTCATACCATTTATGTTAAAACAGGATAAAATGGATGAATTATCAAAGAAAAATCCTGAAATAAAAAAATATTATGAACTGTTGGATAATGGATTTTACAGATGTATGAAGTTGTCAGGAGAAGATAAAAATTACTTAAAATCAGCTTTTAAGGAAATTGGCTTTACTGCGCTTAATTTTACTGACAGTAGGAGCGTTTTTCAATTTTATCCGTTGAGTCGCCTATGGGATGATATCCAGACGGCACTCGACAATGATATAAGGCTGCTTAACCTTGCAACCGAGCCAATATCGGCAGGTGAACTCTATAAGCATTTAGAGGGTAAGACATTTAAAAATGAACTAAAAGCAACACCGTCAAATTATAATTTTAAGACAATTCATGCTGATAAGTTTGGCGGAAAAGGTAGTTATATCTGCAATAAGACGGAGATTTTAGACAGCATTAAAAATTTTGTTAAAAATTCAAGTAAATAGTTAGGAGCATTGCTGCCATGAAACTTTCAATTTCAAATATTGCATGGGAAGATGCAAATAACAATAAAGTATATGATTTAATGAAAAAGTATGGGTATGAGGGAATTGAAATTGCCCCGACACGCATATTTCCGAATAGTCCATATAAATGTCTTAAAGAAGCTCAAAATTGGGCACATAATATGGAGAGTACATATGACTTTAAGATTCCCTCAATGCAGTCTATATGGTTTGGAAAAAGCGAGAAGCTTTTTGGAAGCGTGGAGGAGCGAGAAGCACTTATATCATACACAAAAGAGGCGATAGATTTTGCAGAAATAATAGGCTGCGGTAATCTCGTGTTTGGATGTCCGAGGAACCGTGCAGTTCCGGATATTGCGGATAAATCGATTTTGGAGCATGGGATAATATTTTTTAGGAATATAGGGGAGTATGCTATTACCCGAAATACAGTGATTGGAATGGAGGCTAATCCGCCAATATATAATACAAATTATATAAATACTACACCTGAGGCATTTGAATTAATAGAAAATGTTGAATCTAAGGGCTTTTTATTAAATCTTGATATTGGTACTATGGTATACAATTCGGAAAGGACAGAGATACTTAACGGAAAGGTAAATCTTATAAATCATGTTCATGTAAGTGAGCCAGGGCTTGCTCCTATAGCAATGAACACTGAACGGCGCAGCTTTCACAATGAGATTGCAGAATGTCTTAGTGAGGGCGGATATAAGGGATATGTGTCTGTGGAGATGGGAAAAACAGGTGACATAGCATTGATTGAGGAAATACTTGATTATGTAAGGGAGATTTTTGGATGATAATTGAATATAATGAACCAGGAGTACCTGCTTTTGAGTGCTGTGAATATGCTCCAAAGAATAAGGACTATGTGGTGCTTATTCCCATTATAAATGAGGGGGACAGGATTTTAAAGGAGCTTTACAGGGCGTATAAGCATGATGTTTCATCCCATGCGGATATTGTTATCTGTGACGGTGGCTCAACTGATGGCTGTACGAATGATAAAAAACTAAAAAAGCTTAAGGTTAATACCCTGCTTGTGAAAAAAGGTCCCGGAAAACAGGGGGCACAGCTAAGGATGGGTATTTGGTGGGCACTTCACAGAGGCTACAAGGGTATAATAACTATTGACGGAAACAACAAGGACAGTATAGAGGATGTTCCGTCATTTATAGAAAAACTCAATGAGGGCTATGATTTTGTACAGGGTTCAAGGTTTGTGCCGGGGGGACGGGCAATAAATACACCGTTAATTAGGAATATTTCTGTAAGACTTATACATGCCCCGGTAATTTCTGCTACGGCAGGATATAGGTTTACTGATACGACAAATGCATACAGGGCATATTCGGCAAGATATCTTCTTGATGAAAGGGTGCAGCCGTTAAGGGATATATTTATGACATATGAGCTTCTTGCATATTTATCGGTGAGGGCAACACAGATTGGTTACAGGGCATGTGAGATACCTGTTACAAGGGCTTATCCTAAAAAGGGAAAGACACCTACTAAAATTAGCTTTTTTAAGGGAAACAGTGAATTGTTGAAAATATTATTCAGAAATATGTTTGGGGCATATAATCCATAGACGGGATGTGGAAAAAATGGAAAATGTCAGAAGAAAAAATAATATGATAGAGGCATACAGCGTGCTGATATTGGATATTTTCAGTGTGATTATATCGTATGCACTTTCTTTATTTATGCGTTTCAGAATAATTAATTACCAGGCTTACCCAAAGGAATTTCATCTGATGGTGGGGGCTTATATTTTGGTGCTTTGCCTTATGTACAACGTGTTCCTTGATGCAAACAGGAATTTCTTTACAAGGGGCTGGTATCAGGAATTTTATTATACGGCAAGATATACAATTATAGTTGTAGTGGGGTTGGTGGTTGTACTTTATCTTACACAGCAGGCATATGATTTTTCAAGACTTATATATATAATTTTTGCAGTATTCAATACTTTTATCACATATTTTACACATATGTTGTTTAAGAAAATAATGTGGAAATATTATCGTTACAGTGCAAGCGCTACACAGATGCTTGTGGTGACTGGTGCGGAAAATGCCAGTGAGGTAATAGGCAATCTGCTTAAATATAAGGAATGGTACTACAGTATTGCAGGAGCTGTTATTTATGATGAAAACATGGAGGGACAGCAGATTGGAAACATACCTGTAGTTGCTGGAAAACAAAATTTGTACGATACGGTTGTCACAATGCTTGTGGATGAGGTATTTATATGCCTTCCAAATGTTCCAGATGCTGAAATAAGGGATATGATAGGTAAGTTTGAGGAGATGGGACTTACCTGTCATTATAATGTTGACCTTTTTAACAGGGCAAATCCCAACACATATGTTCAGCAGATGGCGGGTTACAGTGTTATTTCGTTTGCTCTAAAAACAATGGATTCAAGGCGCCTTCTTATAAAGAGGATAATTGACATTGTGGGGGCGCTTGTGGGACTTATTATTACGGCAGTAATCACGCCTTTTGTGGCACTTGCAATTAAGCTTGATTCTCCCGGACCTGTATTTTTCTCACAAACAAGGATAGGGAAAAATGGTCGAAGGTTCAAAATATGGAAATTCAGGTCAATGTATATTGATGCGGAGCAAAGAAAAAAAGAACTTGAGACCCAAAATGAAGTTAATGGATTGATGTTTAAAATGGAAAATGACCCTCGTATTACAAGGGTTGGAAAGTTTATACGAAAGACAAGTATTGACGAAACTCCACAGTTTTTAAATATTTTGGTGGGTGATATGAGCCTTGTGGGAACAAGACCGCCAACTGAGGATGAGTTTGAAAAGTATAGCGGTTATTATCGCAGGCGAATGAGTATTACACCGGGACTGACTGGAATGTGGCAGGTGAGCGGGCGAAGTGATATACATGATTTTGAGGAGATTGTAAAGCTTGACTTGGAATATATTGATAACTGGTCTCTTGGGCTTGACTTTAAAATTTTATTTATGACAATATTTGCAGTATTGGGAAGAAAGGGTTCTAAGTAGCCCTTTCTTTCGTTACAAGGTTGACTGACTTTGAACAAAGGTGTTATAATATTACAGTTCATGTTGGTATATTAGAGGTAAGGTAATGGGCTGTTTGAAATATTACGAGATATTAAAGACGAATATAAATGTGACGGACATGGAATCTGTACTTGATTATATAAAGAGCAACCTAGATAATCTTAGGGGAAGATATATATGTGTTTCGAATGTACATACAACTGTTATGTCATACGAAAATGAAGCCTATAGGGAAATACAAAATTCCGGAGCAATGGCACTCCCCGACGGAGCACCTTTATCGGCATACTGCCGTATGAATGGAATGCCTGAGGCAAAGCGTGTGACTGGACCGGATTTGATGATGGAAATATTTAAGGTATCAGGCGAAATGGGATATAGTCATTTCTTCTATGGCTCAAGCGCAGATACCCTTGATAAGATGAAAAATATGTTGGAAGAAAGATATCCGGGAATTAAGATTGCCGGAATGTATGCTCCTCCGTTCAGAGCACTTACTGATAAGGAGGATTTGGAAAGTATTGATATGATAAAAAAGGCAGATTCGGATTTTATATGGGTAGGTTTGGGGGCACCAAAGCAGGAACAATGGATGTATGCCCATAATGGAATGTTTAACGGAGTGATGGTTGGAGTGGGAGCTGCTTTTGATTATGCTGCCGGGAATATTAAGAGGGCACCAATGATAATGCAGAAGCTGAGCTTGGAATGGCTTTACCGGTTGTTACAGGATCCCAAAAGGCTTTGGAAAAGGTATGTTACTACAAACTTTAAATTCATAATTTATATTATGAAGGAAAGCAGGAAAAGGCATGGATAAAATATGGTTTCATGCGGATGATTTTGGTGTAAGCCCATTACAATCCGGACGCATACTTTCGTGTCATAGGGAAGGCGTTTTAAATAGTATAAGCATTATTCCGAATGTGAATAATCTCACTAAATCATTAGAAATGCTTAAGGAGGAAGATACTGAAAATAAAATAAGAAGGGTACTTCATTTAAATTTTGTTGAGGGAAAGCCATTATGCAACCCAAAGGAAGTGTACCTTTTGGTGGATGAAACGGGATATTTTGATAAATCGTTTATTAATCTGCTTATATGGAATTATACAAAGCATGGTAAAAGCAGGAAAGAACTTAAAAGGCAGCTTAAATTGGAAATTGAAGCCCAACTCAAAAAAGTGACAAAGGAATATGACTGTCATATTAGTGCGGTGGATTCACACCAGCATTATCACATGATTCCGATTGTGTTTGACACACTTATGGAAGTCCTTAAAAGTAGTGACTGTAATATTGAGTATATAAGGATACCGGTTGACCCTTTAAAGCCAATATTAAAAAAGTTTCCTTTAAAGAAAAAAATACCTGCTCTAAATTGGATAAAATGGTTTATCCTTAGATTTTATGCAGATAGAAATAAAAAAATACTTAAAAGAAATGGGATAAAGGCTCCTGTGTTTTTTGGAATATTTTATACCTGTGAGATGGGAAAAGATGTAGTGGAGGATTTGCTGCAGTCATATATATCATATGCAGACAGCAAGAATGAGGAGTTAGAGCTTATGTTTCATCCGGGAAACTTGGAAAATGAGTATGAACTTCCAGATTCCAGAAGACAGGAACTAAGGGAATTTTATATGTCTGACAACCGTATTATGGAGGCAAAATGCCTTAAAAATATCAGGTTGTAGCAGAAAGGAGAGGTTATGAAAAATAAATTTGCGGCAGGAATTTTAGTATCGGTTGCCTTGGTAATATTTGCTTCGGGATGTGCCAAGGATGAAAAATCAATGGTAATATTGCGAGAGGGAGAGACGGAAGCTGTAATCGAAACAGCAACCGAAATCGAAACTAAATCTGAATTGGAAAAAACAGAAGAAGCCGAAATTAAAACAGAAGTTAACACAGAAATTGGTTCATCAGATGAAATAAGCAAGCTTACAGCTAAAGAGATAGAGGAGAGAAAAAATAAGCAGGCTGAGTTGGAAGCAGAAAGGGCGAAAATTTATGAATTAGACAATTCAAAGGATAAAACAGACCAAATTAACCAGCTTGACCGAGAGATACTTGCCAATAATACTTATGATTTCAGCAAAAAGAATATTTTATTCATGGGTGACAGTATTACGGCAGGAATATATGATGCAACTGATGCGGATGGAAATATGTTAAATTATACAAGATATGTAGACGCATATCTTCATTTTAACAGACTTCTTAATCATGCCAAGGAGGGAACTTTGTTTACTGACTATGGCGGAGATGATTTGTCTCTGGATATAAATTTCGACAATGTAGTGAATGTGGATTCACATATAATTGTCGTATTTGCAGGAGCCAATGATTATCTTACAACATATGATGGAAAATACTTTGGGGATATAACAAATAAGACTAGCACGGGTGGTTATTGCGGTGCAGTAAGGTCATTTATGAGTAAGCTTAAAAATATTTTAGGGGATAGGGATATATTCTTTGTCACTATGTATGATATAGACGAGACTGTAAATGCTAAATTTGAGGATATCACGACCCAGCCCACCTTGAATGACTATATGGATGTTCAGAGAACATTGGCGAAAGAGTACGGTTTTAATATTATAGAACTGCAAAATATAGGATTTATGGACGGCAGAGATTCAGAGACGGCTAAATCCTACATGAGGGACAGACTTCACCCTAACGATGAGGGTAACATAATTTTGGGAGAGCATATTGCTGCAGAATTATCACTATACTTCAGTCAGAAATAGGAGAAAATTAAGTGGAAATTATTAAATGGGGAATACTTTTAACGCTT
The DNA here is from genome assembly GCA_964437435.1 of uncultured Roseburia sp. Lineage (GTDB taxonomy): Bacteria > Bacillota > Clostridia > Lachnospirales > Lachnospiraceae > COE1. The sequence continues at coordinate 5,701 of CAYTGS010000015.1, read as the reverse complement.
GTTATACCAGTACCCTTTATATTAGGGATGATACCTGTAAATTATATGGAGAGCTCGCTGAAAACACCCGCAATGACTTATGTCTGCGGGTGGTTTGTGAGCTTTTTTATATTTGAAATCATGGCAATTCCTTTTATTGCGCTTCAAAAAAGCTTTACAATGTTGGTGATAGCCTATTCATCAATATTGGGTATTGTTCTGGCAGCTTCCCTCTATCTGGGGCGTGGGCTTTGGAAAAAATACAGGGAATGGATTTGTGATTTTATAAAAAGCCCCACGATTGTAAAAGCATTATGGGCATTGGCTATTTTGATTATTATATTCCAAATGGTGTATGCCGTTTTTTATGAGTATTATGATGGTGATGATGCATATTATATTGCTGTATCTGTAGCGACAAAGACATATGACAGTATGTATGTCACTAATCCCTATACCGGATATGCGTCTGAGTTAGACATGAGGCATGCTTTTTCACCGACACCTATATATGAGGCATGGCTTTCGAGGCTGAGCCATATAGCTCCTGCAATTGTTGCCCATAGTGTACTCGCACCAATATGGCTTGGATTTATGTACTGCATATATGCCCAAATTGGGAAAAAGCTTTTAAAACAGCGGAGAAAATACCAGCCTGTGTTTTTGCTATTGATAGCGGTGTGGTTTATGTTTGGAAATGTTTCACTTTATACAAGTGAGACTTTTGCAATTACAAGAACATGGCAGGGAAAAGGACTGATGGCGGGAATGGTTATTCCGGCTCTTATGCTGTGTCTGTTGTACTTGGCAGATAAGGCGGACAAGGGAATATGGATTCTGCTTGTGTGTGTATGTATGTCGGCGGCATTTGCGACAAGTGTGTCATTCATGCTTATCCCTACTATTGTAGGACTTGCATCACTTATAATAGGTATAAGGAAGAAAAGCTTGGTATATATGATTAAGATATTTGCGTGTTGTATACCATGTCTTGCTGTGGCGGCATGTTATGTGTATATGGGATAAATATGGGCGGTATGGAGGATGATTATGATTGGAGAACTTATAACTGCAGCAAAGGCAGTGATGGAGGACATAATTTTATACAATGGAAAGAGCTTTCTCATACCGCTTTTTCTTATTGCCCTTATATTTTTGTGGGTGACTGAAACTGATAAAAATATTAAGACGGTGCTTGTATATCTAACGGTTGCCCTGATTATTACCTTTATATGTCCGGTATATGCTCGGATTGGAATGAAAATAGATGAGGAAATATATTACAGGGTATTGTGGTCACTGCCAATAGGAATAATTGTGTGTTATGGTGTAATAAGGCTTATGATTAGGTTTAAGCCTATGTGGAAAAAGTTCCTTGTTTTGGTGATGGCGCTAATTGTAATATGTCTTAACGGTGATTTGACATATACAAAATCACTTCATTTTAAATCCGTAAATGCATATCATATGCCTCAGGCGGTTATTGCAGTTGCGGATGCATTGAGACTTGATAATTACAGACCGGTGGCAGTGCTCCCGGCAGAGCTCCTTCCTTTTTTCAGGCAGTATACGGCTGATATAATCACACCGTATGGAAGGGAAATGCTTGTGCCTGAATGGTATGCACATAATGAGTTGTATGATGCCATGGAGAACAACAGTGAAGAATATGATATTTCGGAAGTTGCAAGATGTGCTAAAAACCAACATTGCGCCTTTGTGGTTTTGTCGTGTGCAAAAGAAATGAACGGAAGCATGGAGGATGAAGGATATTTCCTGCTTAATTTTGTGGAAGGGTATTATATATACATGGATTACAGTTATTATTGGGTATATAAGGAACAGGGGCTTTTGGATGAAGATGTCATACTTGTGGGAGGATGACAGATTGAATGCTAAAAAATCCCAAATAAGGTAAGAATTATGTATTGAGTGATTATGTGTATTAGTTTATAATGATATTATTGTTTCCGGTATCTTCGGAAAGATTATAAGTTGGAGGAATGGCATGAAGAAGATAATTGACGATGATGAATATATAGTTGAGTATAGAAACGGTGATACGGTTTCAGAAGAATATGATACGGAAAATGTTGCGGAGGAAATTAGCGAGACGCAGCATATGGTTGGAGATAACAATGTAGAAGAATATGACGATGAGGGATATTCAGATGATGCATATGATGAATATGCGGAGGACACAGGCAACTATTATTCCGATAATGAGAGTGATGTGGATAATGGGGCGATAAATGAACCTGATGAATATTCAGCAGATTATGGAGACGGATATGGTGATGAACAATACGGAGATGAATATTACGAAGCCGAGTATTATGAAGACGAGTATTACGAAGATGAATATTATGAGGAATATTCTGATGAGGACAGCTTTGATACAGGATATAAGGGTATAGACCGTGATTATGAAGAAGATGATGATAATAATACATATAGTGGTTTCTTTGACAGGGTTAAGGATATACTCTCAAGATTTACAGTCCTCGACGCAATACTTGCAGGTACTGGTGTTGTAATTGTTGTGGCTGCCATTGTAATTATCAGTATGACTTTACAGACCAAAAATATTAATAACCAGATAGAGGCAATTATGCCATTGGGGGAAGAACTTTCAACAATTGGAATAGTGGGAGAACAGGGACTTTTGGCTATGTCTGATGCAGCCCTTAACGGACTGTTTGTAACTGGGGAGTCAAGCGTGGAAGAAATGACTACGGAAATTTCTTCTGAAGTAAGTACGAGCAAGGTAAGTGTAAACTTTACATCTGTGGAAAAGGATTTGAAGATACGATTTACAGATGCAAAAACAGGTGAGCTAATAAAGGGTACGGCATTTGAAGTGACTTTGACTGACTCGAGTGGCAAGAAAACAGTTCTTACTGATGATGATAAGGACGGAGTTATATATAAGGACAATATGACACCGGGTGAGTACGATGCTGTAATTACCTCCACTGATACGTATAGCTTCCCAACAACGGCACAAAAGGTAACTGTCAAGAAAAAGGTTGAATATGTTGTAATCAACAATATTCAGGATGAGGTAAAGACTGAAAAACAGGTAAACGTTGCTGTTGAGGATACCCAGCAGAATGATGCGGTTAAGGAGGAAGAAGTTTTAACTGATACAGTTGAGTATGTTGAGGAAACAAAGACACCTGTGGCAAATACTGAGACGTATCTATTGATAGACAAGACGACAATAGCTGATCCGTCCCAGGTATCAAAGTTATCCTCAAGAATGCTGTTTGATAATGATAATGTGGTAATATTTGATAAGACATCAGCCACATTAAAGGTTGGAGAAAATATTAAGGTAAATATTACAACATCACCTAAAGAACATGAGGATGATGATTATAAATATTCATATAGTGTTCAGGGATGGAGCTCATCTAATACAAATGTTGCAACTGTTTCGGACGGAACGGTAACGGCAGTCGGTGTTGGCGAAGCTACAATCACATATACCGTTAATGAAACGAGGACTGAAAAGACTAAAACTGATCAACCGTCAAGCAGTGAAACAGAGTCAAGTAGTGAAAAGCAGTCAAGCAGTGAATCAGAGTCGGAATCACAAGATAATACTGGTGTAACGGCGAATGGCGATAGTGAACCAGAAGCAAGGTCAGTCTATCCGAAAGATACACTTTCGGGTGATGTGATTCAGGCTACGTTTACAGTCAAAGTTGAGGCAGCCACAGCTACAATAACATCTGGCACGTTAGAACTTAAAAAGAGTGCTGACACCTGTCCGGTAGGTTCAACAATAACTGTAAGCCCATCAAAGCTCACATATAAAAAGAGTGATGGTTCAAGTGAAACTGTGGATAGCAATTTCCCTACGGTGAGTTGGGTAAGCTCAGATACATCAATAGCTACAGTTGACAATAATGGAACCGTAAAGGGTGTTAAAAAGGGAAAAGTTAGTATCACCGGAAAAGTTACTATAAACGACGGTGTTGAAATAAGCGCTTCAACGGATGTGGAAATCACGGATGCAAAGGAACTTACACTTGTACTAGACAAGACAAAGGATGTCTATATCAAGGTTGGAGGTACGACAACAATTACTGCAACGGTTACGAATTATAAGTCGGACAGCTCTGTTACGTGGACAACATCAGACAGCAAGGTGGCGACGGTTGACGAGAAAGGCGTAGTTACAGGTGTATCTGTCGGAAGTGTTACAATCACTGCAACAACAAAGGAAAAGAACAGTTCTGATAAAAACGTAACGGCAACATGTGTTGTCACTGTCAATTCTGATGCAGTAAATGACAAGGTTACAAAGTTAAAGGACAAAAACGGAAACCAGATATATATTAAAAACAGTGACGGTACATACGTCGAAGCCGTATATGCTGATTATTACACGGCTACTGAGTTTTATATAAAGGGAAATGCACAGTATACGTACACTGGTTGGCAGACAATTGACGGAAAGACTTACTACTTTGATAAGAATGGTAATCCGGTAACAGGAACCCAGATTATACAGGGTGTTACCTATAACTTTGATTCTACTGGCGCCATAGCGACAACTGTAAATGGTTCTACATTTGGTATAGATGTATCAAGACATAACGGAACTATAGATTGGAATGCGGTAAAGGCATCAGGTGTTGATTTTGTAATTATTCGTTGTGGATATAGAGGCTCGTCAACAGGTGCGCTTATTGAGGATCAGAATTTTAAGACAAATATTAAGGGTGCTACGGCGGCAGGACTTAAAGTCGGCGTATATGTGTTCTCACAGGCAATAAATGAGGTTGAGGCGGTTAAGGAAGCTTCACTTGCGGTAAGTCTTGTGAAAGGATATAATCTTACATATCCTATATTCATTGATACCGAGTCAAGCGGAGGTAGGGCTGACCAAATCGACAAGGCAACGAGAACGGCAGTTGTAAATGCCTTCTGCCAGACTGTTATTGCCGGCGGATATAAGGCTGGAGTTTATGCATCAAAGAGCTGGTATGAGGATAACCTTAACGTTAGTGCTCTCGGAAACTATAAAATTTGGCTTGCGCAATATGCGGCAGCGCCAACATATAAGAGCAAATACGATATGTGGCAATATTCAAGCAAGGGTAAAATCAGTGGTATTAACGGAAATGTTGATTTAAATTACAGCTATTTAGGATATTAGCTTGAAAAAATGAACGATTTAGGATAATATAGTTCATGTACAACATATTACGGAGGTATATTTTTAATGAGAACATATTTAGTAACCGGAGGAGCAGGGTTTATCGGCTCAAATTATATTCATTATATGTTCAAAAAATATGATAATGAAATCAGGATAATAAATGCAGATGCCCTTACGTATGCGGGAAATTTGGAAAATCTCAAGGATATTGAAAATAGAGATAATTATACATTTGTAAAGGCTGATATCACTGATAAGGATGCAATTGCAAGGATTTTTGCTGAAAACGACATTGACAGGGTTGTTCATTTTGCGGCAGAGAGCCATGTGGATAGAAGCATTAGAAATCCTGAAGTTTTTGTGCAGACAAATGTTCTTGGAACGGCAGTTATGCTTAATTGTGCCAAGGCTGCATGGGAATTAGAGGATGGAAGCTTTAAGGAGGGGAAGAAATTCCTTCATGTTTCAACTGATGAGGTATACGGTTCCCTTGAAAATGAGGGCGAGTATTTTTACGAGACTACACCGTATGCGCCCCACAGTCCTTAT
>CAYTGS010000014.1:20627-22093 GCA_964437435.1 uncultured Roseburia sp. | reverse complement strand
AAGGCAGAACTTTTAAATATTGTTACGGAGTGTGAGAAGGCTGGAAATCCTGATATGTACTATGAGCTTTGCTCAACCTCAAAGGTGACTTTTCCAGGTGCCGGTGTCGCAGCACTCATAGCTTCCCCATCAAACCTTGCAGAGATTAAGAAGACGGTCACAATCCAGACGATTGGATATGATAAATTAAACCAAATGCGTCATGTACTGTTCTTCAAGAATGCAGCAGGTGTACACGCACATATGGAAAAGCATGCCCAAATTTTAAGACCTAAATTCGAGGCGGTTCTTGACTGTCTGGAAAGCGAGCTTGGCGGACTTGGTATAGGAAGTTGGATTAAACCGCTTGGCGGATATTTTATCGCATTTGATACATTGGAGGGATGTGCAAAGCGTGTTATAGGGCTTTGCAAGGAGGTAGGCGTTGTAATGACTCCGGCAGGCTCAACATATCCATACAAGAAGGATGAGAAAGACACAAGCATCCGTATTGCCCCTACACTACCTGCAACCGACGAACTTACAAAGGCATGTGAAGTATTTGTGCTCTGTGTAAAGCTTGCATCGATTGAAAAGCTTCTTGCAGAATAATTTGTATAAAATGGGAAAATAAAATTTTCCTTGTGTTTTAGGAGGTATTTTATATGGATAAGAAAGCGATGTATAATTTAACCTACGGTTTATTTATACTCACTGCAAAAGAAGGAGATAAGGATAACGGCTGTATAGTAAATACAGTTTCACAGGTGACAACAGAGCCTAACCGCATTGTGGTTGCGGTTAACAAAAATAACTATACACATGATATGATTATAAGGACGGGTGAGTTCAACGTTTCAATTCTTACAGAGAACTCAAGGTTTGACACATACAAGCATTGGGGCTTCCAAAGTGGAAAGGACGTTAATAAGGCAGAGGGTGTAAATGTAAAGCGGGCCCAAAACGGTATAATTTACATTGCAGATGAGACAAACGCAGTAATTTCCGCAAAGGTTGTGTCAGCCACTGACCTTGGTACGCATACGCTTTTTCTTGCAGATGTTACGGACTGCGAGGTATTGTCGGGTGATTTGTCAGTAACCTACAGCTATTATCAGAATAATATCAAGACAGCTCCCACAGCGACAGAACAGAAAAAGAAAGGCTTTATCTGTAACGTATGTGGATATATCTACGAGGGTGATACACTTCCGGATGATTTCATCTGCCCATGGTGTAAGCATCCGGCATCTGATTTCAGACCATTATAATATAGATATAATAAATCCGGGCAGCTTTCAGTCAGCTACTCGGATTTTTTATATCCTACAATTCCACAACCCACACCTTAGCGTCATGTGTCAACATATTTCTGTCCTTATAATCAAATAAAACATACCTCGGATTTTCAAGTTTGATACAGCATTTTGAAGTATCTTCAAGCCACACGGGATAGTTAAATTTTTCCACATGGGTCATATGAAGTA
>CAYTGS010000014.1:0-20527 GCA_964437435.1 uncultured Roseburia sp. | reverse complement strand
CCGTGACGGAATATTGACAAAATAACCGCCCTCATGGTAATAGTCAGCCAATGCCTCAAACATTTTAAATGGGGATTTAAATTCATTAACCAAAACAGGCAGTGTATGGGTAAACTGGTTTGAGTTGTAATAAAGCTCCACCATTTCCTCTACACCCTTTAGCCTAAGCACATCACCATAACTTAACCAATTCGTTGAAAGAACCTCATAAGGCGGTTTTGAACTGTATACAATGCCAAATTCCGAAGCCATAGTCTCCATGGGAGAACCCTTTAAAACTTTTAAAAATCCAAGCTGTAATTGGTTTGGCTTCATTGAATAAACGTCATTAAACGAAAGGGCAAAGCTTTCATAATCCTCATATGGAAGTCCTGCAATCAAGTCGAGGTGCTGATGTATATTTTTAAATCCGTGTATTTTATTAACGATATCCTTTAGCTTATCAATATCCATATGCCTGTTGATAGCCTGAAGTGTTTTGCTATTAGTTGATTGAACTCCGATTTCAAGCTGAATAAGTCCCGGACGCATTTTACTCATAACCTTTAATTGCTCGTCATTAATCAAATCAGCCGCAATCTCAAAGTGAAAATTTGTAACGCCATTATCATTTTCAGTGATAAACTGCCAAATAGCCAGAGCGTGTTCACTGCTACAGTTAAATGTTCTGTCTATAAATTTTACCTGATTTACATTATTATCAATAAAAAACATAAGTTCCTTCTTGACAGTTTCAATATCCCTAAGCCTTACCTTTTTATCAATGGAAGAAAGGCAGTAGGCACATCTAAAGGGACAGCCTCTTTGGGTCTCATAATAAATAATCCTGTTTTTAAATGGCTCAAATGAATTATATAAAAATGGTATATTGTTTATATCGGTAAGTATTCGCTCTCCGGTAAATCCTTCTTTATGCACAATTCCTTTTATATTATTAATTAAAGGCGTACCCTCAAAATAGTAGTGCAAAAGCTCCAAAAATGTATCTTCGCCCTCGCCAACCATAACTCCGCTGACCTGTGGATATTCTGACACAAGCTTATCGGCATGATAAGAGACCTCTGGTCCCCCAAGCCAAATATCGATTTCAGGCAGCACCTTTGGAAGCTCCTCCAAAATATCACGCACCAAATTCCAATTCCAGATATAGCATGAAAATGCCACAACATCAGGCTTTCGTTCGTATAAGTCAGCCATGATAAACTCCCTTGATTGATTTATAGTGTACTCCGCAATATCAAGAAAAGTCCCCAAAGGGCGATTGCTGTAATATTTATCCGAATAAGCCTTTAAGCTGTATATCGCAGGATTTGAATGTATGTACTTTGCATTAATGCCTACTAATAAAATTTTATTTTTCATTTAAACCGTACCATTGTTTTCTGGGTTGACGTGCACCATAATATGTTTAACCTTTGGAAAATTATTTTCAATTGAGGCATGAACATCCTCGGCGATTTTGTGGGCTTTTTGGAGCGTGTATGAGCCATCTACCCTTATTTCGATATCAACGTAAATCTTGTTTCCAAAAATTCTGGTTTGGAGCAGGTCAATCCCTGTTACCTCATTATTTTCCATGGCACAATTATATATTAATTTTTCAGTTTCGTCATCACAGGAATGGTCAACCATTTTATCAACAGCGTCCATAAAGATATCGTAAGCCGCCTTTATAATGAAAACGAAAATTACAAGGCTGGCAATGGAATCCATTATGGGAAAACCAAGCATTGACCCGCCGATACCTATTAGGGCACCGATTGATGAGAAGGCATCCGACCTGTGATGCCATGCATCAGCCATAAGTGCGCTAGAGTCAATTTTCTTGGCATAATATCTTGTGTACCAGAACATGGCTTCTTTGGAAACAATAGAAATAATTGCCGCAACCAACGCAAGCATTCCAGGTGCTGAAAGCTCTGAGTAATTTCCACTTAAAATTGTCCTAAGTGCGCTCAGACCTATTCCAAGACCTGTGATAAAAAGCACCATTGCAAGGATAAGTGCCGCTACGCACTCCAACCGCTCATGACCGTAGGGGTGCTCCTTGTCGGATGCTTTTGAGGCGAGGTGTATGCCTATTATTACAATAAATGTGCTGAATACATCGGATGCGGAATGAACTGCATCACTTATCATAGCACTGGAATTAGCGATTATCCCAGCCATTAATTTTAAAAGTGAAAGCAGCGTATTACCGATAATTGTGACTGCGGAAACCTTGTTTGCAGTCTGTTGAAATGTGTTTTCATTCATAGTGATTTCCCCCAACTATTTGAAAATATTTGCATAAAGCCCTTGTGCAACTAACAATGTGTGGGGATTTAAGAGAACCTTAGAGGTGTGGTTAATGTATAAAAAATCACCCACGAATCAGTATTTTGTTACAAAATTAATTGTAATAAGTAACTACTGTCCCATGGATGAATAAATTCCACTGTCGCTTACGCAACCCGACTCCATGACAAATCCTGTAAATGCCACGGTCTGCTCAGATTGTACTGTAGATAATAAATATGCAGTGCAAAGAGTTATCATATATTATCATATTAGACTTATGATGTCAATGTGTACATAAGCAAAAAAATATAGTAAATCACGCTAATTTAGTATTAGCTTTAAAATGTAAATTACAAAACGATTAAATATATTGAATTAATTTCTAAATGTTGTATTATATAACCATAGACACCATTTGGTGGACTGCTGTATGAAAGACATTTATTAGATTGACGGAACAGAAGCGGAATACAACGGATAATCTAACGGCTTGTAAGGAATGACGGAATGGTTGGAAAATACAAGGGATGACCCGGAAGCTTGCATGGGATGACATTAATATACCGGAATATTACAAAGGCATTCTGGTGGCTTACAAGGAATGACAGAATTTACCAGAAAATAATCGGTGGCTAATAAGGAATGACGGAATATAACCGAATACACTAAAGATAAAGTAATATAGATACCTAATCCAGCAAATGGTGCCTATTTATTATTTATGCATGATGTTCGCACACAGTACTTTAGAGAGTATGGTGTGCTTTTTTTAATATGCTTATATTAATTCCTGCCTTGTGGTGCATGCGACTTGGTGCTAGAATAATATTATGTTATATCGGAAAGGTGGGACTAGTCATGATTACAAATCTTGCAGGAGAATGGCGGTTTGAGCTTGATAAGGACAAAAGAGGGGCAACCTCACTTGATGACGTGATAAATCTACCAAATACAACCGCAGCAGCTAATAAAGGCGAAAAGGGAGAAGAAAAAAACACGGGATACCTTACCGAAGCTTATCATTTTGAGGGGTGGTCATGGTATTCAAGGAAAATAAATATCCTCCAAAGAGATAAGGACCAGCGATTTTTCTTTCATATGGAAAGAACGAGAAAATCTACAGTCTATGTGGATGGTGTAGAGGTGGGAAGCTTCGACAGCTTTTACGTGGAGCATAGATATGAACTTACTGACTACCTGACACCGGGGGAGCATACCCTAACGGTGAGAATTGACAACACCGATTATGTGACAAGCGGTGGACATATGACCTCGCCCGATACCCAGACAAATTGGAACGGGATATTGGGTTACATATATTTGGAAACGGTTGGTGATATATACATAGATAAAATGTGGATATATCCTGATATTAAAGCCCAAAATGTGGATGTCAGGTTAAAGCTTGACGGAAGAAAGGCTGATGATTACAAAATAAACGTAGCCTGCCGCCTTACAAAGCTTTCAGATGATAACAGGACAATAGACACAATAGAGAACCTCAAAGCCCAAACATATCCCATATCGGTAAAATCAGGAGAAAACCTGATAAATATAACATATAATTTAGGTGCAGGCGCAAAGCTTTGGGATGAATATAATCCATATGTATATGAACTGACTATTTCTGTAATAGACAGAAATAACAACATCGTATGCGAAAAGATGACATATTTCGGACTTAGAAATTTCACACATAATGAGCTTAAGCTTTTCTGCAACGACAGTGAAATCTTTCTTAGAGGAACCCATGACGGACTTACATTCCCTATAACAGGCTATGCTCCGATGGATGTTGGCTCATGGCTTGAATATTATGGAATAGCGAAAGAATATGGGATTAACCATTACCGTTACCACACAAGCTGTCCTCCCAAGGCGGCATTTATTGCAGCGTCATATTTAGGAATTTATATTCAGGCAGAGCTGCCGTTTTGGGGCAGTATATATGACGAAAATGATGAGGAATATGGTAAATATAAAGACGCTCAGGATTTTTTGATACGTGAGGGTATTTATGCCCTTGATGAGTTTGGGGATATGCCTTCGTTTTTTGCATTTGATATTGGAAATGAGCTGTGGGGAAGCAGAGAGGAAATCAATAGGATGGTGGGAATTTTTAAATCCCATGACACTCGGCATCTATATACACAGGGAAGCAATAACCACCAGTTCGTACCCGAAATTCTTCCAAATGATGATTTTTTCTGCAATGTAAGGTTTTCAAAAGATAGGCTCTTTAGGGGCTCCTATGCAATGTGTGATGCACCTTTGGGCTTTGTACAAACCTCTGCACCGGGGGCGTATTTTAGCTATGACGAGGCAATACTCCCCTCTGATTTGACTGGTGAAAATACGGTTGGTAAAACTAAAATCCAGATACAGTATGGTACAGGGATAAAGGAAGTGGAAGCCGAGGGCGCAGGTGTGCAGCTTATACCCCATGTGCCTGTTGTTTCGCATGAGATAGGTCAGTATGAGTTTACACCGGATTTTAGCGAAATTGAAAAGTATACAGGCGTAATGCAGCCTGAAAACCTTAAAATATTCAGAAAACGTATGGAGGAAAAAGGGCTGCTGAAATATGCGGATGATTATTTCAGGGCTTCGGGAAAGCTTGCGGTTTTCTGTTACAAGCTTGAGCTTGAGGCAGCCTTTAGAAGCGAGTATTTAAGCGGTTTCCAACTTCTTGATATCAAGGATTACGAAGGACAGGGTACAGCCCTTATAGGTATTTTAAATCCTTTTATGGAAAACAAGGGCGCAGTGACAAAGGAAGAATGGAGGATGTTTTGCTCTGATGCTGTGCTGCTTCCAACGCTTGAAAGTTTCGTGGTTAAGGCTGGTGATATATTAAAATCCGAAATAAAGTTAAGGTATTATCGCCCGGAAACTATCATAAAGCCAAAGCTTATTGTTAAGTGGACGGATGATAGAGGGGAAGTTACTAGCAGTAATTACATTATAAATGCTGATAAAATATCAGAGAGGGGACTTATTTCATTAGGATGTGTTGAAATAAGAGTGCCATGCCCAAATACTGTAAATAAAATGATGAGTCTTAGATTTGAGATTGAAAGCCAAAACATGGAAACAATTGTAAACGAATACGAAATGTTCGTATATGATTTGGATAGTATAAATATACAGGCTTGTGAAAATAATAACAGCATATGCGTCACAAATGACAATGATACGGCAATAGCTTCATATAAAAATGGTAAGAATACATTATTGCTTGTAAAACCCGAAAGCCTGTCTGAATCTGACACAATACAGGGGGATTTCTGTACTGATTTTTGGTGCTATCCTATGTTTAGGTCAATATCTGAGGGGGCTGGAAAACCTGTTCCGATTGGAACAATGGGGCTTTTGATTGATGACACACATCCTGCCCTTGGCGGCTTTGACAGCAGATACTATTCGACAGCCCAGTGGTATAATATTGTGGTAAACTCACGTCCGATGATACTTGACAAAATAAATGATTTAAAAGACATCAATCCAATAGTCAGAATGATGGATAATTTTGAGAGGAACCACAACTTAGGTGTAATTTATGAGGTAAAAAACGGTAAATCAAAAATGGTAATTTGCCAGGCTGACCTTATAGAACTCAAGGACAGATATCCAGAGGCAATGTGCCTGTATAATAGCCTTGTTGAGTATATATGTCAAACCGACTGAAATATTTTGTGTGTACTTTTAGAGCAAAATATGTTAATATTAAATAGTAACCTAATCCTGTGTCTTATGAAAGGATTTTGCATATGAGATATATAAAAATGAATGACGCAAAGCCCGGTATGCGTCTGGCATATAATATATACGATGCAGAGGGACATACATTGATATGCAAGGGAAGCGTTTTATCCGAGTTTTATGTTAAAAAATTAAATGAGTATGGATTTAGTGGTATATATATATCTGATGCTTTGTCAGATGACATTAAAATCGAACCAATAATTACGTCAGATCTTAGAACGGAGGGGCTTAACAGAGTTAAAAACAGTGATGTGGACGGATGTAAGGGAGTGGCAAAAAAGATTGTTGAGCAGATACTTACAAAAGGGGTTCTTTCCCTTGACTTAAAGGATTTGCGAAGCTTTGATGGATATACATATGCCCATTCCGTAAATGTTGCCGTTTTATCGTGCATTATCGGATTTGGATTAAAATTAAATGACGACGAGCTAGAACAGCTTGTAATGGCTGGTCTTCTTCACGATTTGGGAAAGCTTCAAATCCCTTCGGAAATACTCAATAAACCGTCAAGGCTTACAAAGCCTGAGTATGAGATAATGAAAACACATGCGAGGCTTTCGTATGAAATGATAAGGGAGAGATGGGACATTACCTCATATGTTAAAACGGCAGTTCTTTACCACCACGAAAACGTTGACGGAAGCGGATATCCAGAGGGCATAGATGGAGATAGTATGACAATTTATACTAAAATACTCCATGTGGCAGATGTATATGATGCCCTTGTTTCGAGACGGCCTTATAAAAATTCATATTCGCCTTATGAGGCGTGTGAATATCTTATGGGTGCAGGTGGACTTATGTTTGAACCTAAGGTTGTGGAGTCGCTGATGTTATATGTTCCCCTTTACCCTAAGGGAACCCAGGTTAAGCTTTCGGACGGCAGGGAGGGGATTATAGTTGACAATTCAGGAACCAGAAATCTTCGCCCGTTGCTTAGACTTCTCGACGGAAGCGAGTTGGATATGCAGGACCGCAATAACCTGAACCTTACAATCATTAGGGAGACCAATGAGGATATCATTGACCCTACGGAAATTGAGGAAGAACGCAAACAGATGATTCATAACTGCAAAAACCATATAATGGTGATTGATGACATGGTTACAAATCTTCAGGCAATTAAGGGAATGTTGGGAAAAATGTATGATGTATCACTCATGAAAAATTGTGATGATGCAATACTTGAAATCAAGCATGGACATGTTCCGGATTTGCTGATTATAGATATGGATATTCCAGGAACAAGCGGTGTGGAGGTTTTAAACCGTATTAAGGAAACGTTGGATAGGAACGTGCCGGTACTGTTTGTTATAGCCAACAATGCAAGAGAAACAATTGTCAGATGCCGTAGGGCGAGGGCGGCAGGGTATGTGGTAAGACCCTTGAAACAGACATATCTTAAGGCGGAAATCAGGCGAATACTCACTGGAACAAATGTATCTGAATGATTTAATAATTTATTTGCTGAAATTCTATTGACTTTGAAGGTATTACAAAATATAATAAATGAGTTGTTTTGGAGCGCATGCGTAAAAGCATGCGCTTTGTTAAGCTTTAGAAAGGATATATATGGAAACAGTAAAATTTGACGAATTAAACTTAAGCCCGGAAATACTTCGGGGAGTAAAGGAAATGGGATTTGAAGAAGCATCCCCTATACAGACGAAGGCAATTCCTATTGCAATGACAGGAGCAGATATTATAGGTCAGGCTCAGACAGGTACGGGAAAGACGGCGGCTTTTGGTATTCCTGTGCTTGAAAAGGTTAAAAAAGACATAAAGCACCCACAGACACTCATTCTTTGCCCCACAAGAGAGCTTGCGGTTCAGGCGGCGGATGAAATCAGGAATATTGCAAAATATATGCATGGTGTAAAGGTTCTTCCGATTTACGGGGGTCAGGACATATCTAAACAGATAAGGGCGCTTAAGGGAACACAGGTTATTATCGGTACACCTGGACGTGTAATGGACCACCTTCGCCGTAAGACTATCAGATGTGATTATGTAGATACTATTGTTTTAGATGAAGCTGATGAGATGTTAAACATGGGATTTAGGGAGGATATTGAAACGGTATTACAGTATATCCCTAATGAAGACCGTCAGACCATTCTTTTCTCGGCTACAATGCCTAAAGCAATAATGGATATAACAAAAAATTACCAGAAACCAGATGCACAGCTTATAAAGGTAGTAAAAAAGGAGCTTACCGTTCCTAAAATTGAGCAGTATTATCTTGATGTAAAGCGCAAGGATAAGGTAGAGGTGCTTTGCAGGCTTTTGGATTACTATGAGCCTAAGCTTTCCCTTGTATTTTGTAATACGAAGAAGATGGTAGATGACCTTACTGAAATCTTAAAGGGCAGGGGTTATTTTGCAGAGGGGCTTCACGGTGATATGAGCCAGGCGCAACGTGACCGTGTAATGAAAAGCTTTAGAAATGGCAAGACGGATATACTTATTGCTACTGATGTGGCAGCAAGGGGTATTGATGTTGATGATGTTGAGGCAGTATTTAACTATGACATTCCACAGGATGATGAGTATTATGTACACCGTATCGGACGTACAGGACGTGCGGGGCGTACAGGGCGCTCATTTACCTTCGTAAAGGGAAAGGAAGTCTATAAATTAAAGGATATAATGCGTTACTGCAAGACTAAAATTCTCGCAATGCCGGTTCCTTCGCTTAATGATGTTAATCAAATTAAGATAGAGAAGGTAATGGATAAGATTGCTACAATCATTGAGGAAGAAGATTTGACTTCTATGATTAATACAATTGAGGAGCAGGTAAACGAGGCTGATTACACGGCAATGGATATTGCTGCCGCATTCCTTAAAATGTACATGGGTCAGCTAAATGAGGCTAATGAAACAGGCGAGTCTGATGGAGCAAACGGCGGATATGATTTTGACAACACAGGCGCTGAGGAAGAAGGTATGGTAAGGCTTTTCATTAATATTGGAAAGGCACAGAAAGTACGGGCAAAGGATATTCTAGGCGCAATAGCAGGAGAGGCAAACATTCCCGGAAAGCTTGTTGGTGCAATTGACCTTTATGATAAATATACATTTGTCGAGGTCCCAAAGGAAAACGCAAGTGATGTATTAAAGGCAATGAAAAATGTTAAAATAAAGGGTAAGCAAATCAATATCGAGCCTGCCAATGCAAAATAAAAAAAGTGTTGACACACTTTTTATAATATGATATTATTCTATTTGTTCGCAGGAACATAGCTGTTCCTGCATATGCGGGTGTAGTTCAATGGTAGAACACTAGCCTTCCAAGCTAGATACGTGGGTTCGATTCCCATCACCCGCTTATGCGATAGTGGCGTAGTTGGTAACGCGCGACCTTGCCAAGGTCGAGACCGCGGGTTCGAGCCCCGTCTATCGCTCTAATTGAAAAAGACCGTAAATACGTTGGAGTCCTATTAAAATCAATGTGTTTACGGTCTTTATTTATCACAGCTAAATGGAATAGTGGAGGATAAGGATATTATGAGAATCGGAATATTTGATTCAGGGATTGGTGGAATGACCCTTTTACATCAGGCACTTATATCACTTCCCAAAGAAGAATATATATTTTATGCTGACACGGCTCATGTGCCCTATGGAACAAAGACAAGAGAACAGGTAGTGTCATATGTGGACGCAATTATGGAATTTATGAAATCCAATGGATGTGATGCGGTAGTAATAGCCTGTAATACGGCAACTTCAGTGGCGGCGGAGCCTATGAGAAAAAAATATACCTTTCCTATTATAGGTATAGAGCCGGCGGTAAAACCGGCTGTCAGCTTTAGCCACGGTAAGCGTGTGCTTGTGGTGGCAACCCCGCTTGCTGTAAAGGAGGAAAAGCTTAGAAGCCTGGTGGAGAGGGTTGACAATGAACACCTTGTTGATTTGCTGGCACTGCCAAGGCTTGTTGAATTTGCGGAGCGCAGAGAATTTGACTCTGATGATGTACATAATTACCTGAAAAAAGAGCTTTCGACATATGATTTGGATAAATATGGTGAGCTTGTGCTTGGATGTACCCATTTTAATTATTTTAAAGACAGTTTCAGGGAGCTTTTGCCGGAATGTGTGAAGCTTATAGACGGAAGCGTTGGAACTATAAACCAGCTTGCGAGGGTGCTTAATATCGCAACCGATAATTTGGAATACAAGGGTGATGCAAACGTCAAGTATTTTTATTCGGGATGTGCCATAACCGATACAGATGAACTAAAGCATATGAAAGAACTTCATGATAGATTGGAAAAAATGCGTGGTATAAAATGATTTTATACCACGTTTTTTGTACAATTGAGCAAAAATTGTATTTTAATGTATTAAAAACACATTTGATGTAGCAATAATTTAAGAAATGTGTTAAAATTACTACAATAGTGGTTCATAAAAAATAATAACTGAAAATAATCGTGAATGGGGGATTGAAATGGAATATAACGAGGAATTTTTCAAAAGAAGTGCCAATAAAAAGGCATCTATTGTGTGGGCGATTATGTGTATATTGCTGTCGGCGATATATTGTGGTGAGGTTGTAAAGGGAAACGTATCAGTTAAACTTCTAGCAATAATGTTGATGTTTTGCTGGATTCCATATATAGCCGGAGCGGTATTCATGCGTATAAAGGGTGCGGGAAATGATTCGTACAGATATGCAGTTGCAGTGGGATATGGCATATTTTATGGATTTGTAGTTTTTACCATGAATAGTACACTTGCCTTTAGCTTTGTGGTTCCAGTGGCAGGAATGCTTATATTATTTAAGGACAAGAAGCTTATTATGGGATTGGGCGCTTATAATATAATTGTGGTTATTATAGATTATTTTATTTCTAGCTCGTCATCGGGACAGACTATACAGTTGGAAATACAGCTTGGTGTAGTGTGTATGAGCTATGCAGGTTATATTTTGTCTGTTGGTCATATGTCACGGTCGGATTCTGCAATGATTGGAGCTATGGATGGGAACCTGAAAAAGGTTGTCAATACAATTGAACAGGTCAAGGATGCAAGTACATCAATTGTTGATGGAATGACGGTTGTAAGGGAGCTTGCGGATGAAAATAAGCAGGGTGCAAATGATGTCGTTGAGAGCATGAAAACACTTTCTAACAATAATAACATAATGAGTGAAAAGGCAATGTCATCTCTGGATATGACGGAGGATATAAACACCCAGGTTCAGAATGTGGCAAGCCTTGTTGCAAAAATGGCAAACCTAATAACGGGTTCATCAGATCATGCAAAGAGAAGCTCTGAGGAGCTTTCGGCAGTTGTGGATGCCACAAATAAAATGGCAGAGGTTTCGGCAGAGGTTGAAAAGGTATTAAACGAGTTTAAGGTAGAGTTTGACAACGTTAAGGAAGAAACAGGAACAATTGAGAAGATTACCTCCCAGACAAACCTTTTGGCTTTGAACGCTTCCATTGAAGCAGCCAGAGCCGGTGAGGCAGGCAAGGGATTTGCGGTTGTTGCCGACGAAATACGTGACCTCAGCATGGGGACAAAAAATTCATCAAACAGTATTTTGTCAGCATTAAACCACTTAGAGGAAACCTCGGCAAACATGACGGAGTCTATTACTAAGATTTTACAGCTAATTTCTGATGCACAGGGAAAGGTAAGCCATGTGGATGAAAGTGTAGCAAGCATAAGTGACGAAACCCTTGAGCTTGATGATGGAATAAAGGTAGTTGATAAAGCAATGAAGGAAGTGGAGGGTTCTAACTCCAACCTTGTTGAAAATATGAAGCAGATAAATGACATAATGGAGATTATGACACAGGGCGTACTCAATTCTGAAGCAACTACAAGGGCAATGCTTAGCAAGTATGAGGAAACCTCCCTCAATGTAATAAGGATTGAGGATGTTGTTGGAAAGCTTATAGAAGAACTGGGTGACGGTGGATTTATGAGTATTTCCGACATAACTCCAGGAATGAAGGTTTCGGTATATTCTGCCGGCGTGAAGAATGCCAAGGAATACAAGGCAGAGGTAACAGAGGTCAGCGAGCAAAACATATATGTAGGTCAGATAGTATGCGGAAATGAGGTGCTTGATACCAGGGACAAGTCCAGACACTACGATTTGCATGTAATAGTCAACAATGCGCTGTATAAGTGGCAGAATATTAAAATACAGCCTTCAAAGCAGGGGGCTTTGAATGCCAACAAGCTATACATAAATGGAAATCCAAAGGTATTCAACAGACGAAAATACCCTAGGCTTCCGCTTACGAACCGCTGCAAGATTGCATTTAAGGACAGCGATAATTCATTTGATGGAAAGATGGTGGATATTAGCGCAAATGGATTTGCATTCTCCACATATGCAAAAGAATTTAACAATTCAAAAGGAAAAATGGTAAATCTTACAGTGCGTGATTTTGAACCATTGGAGGGAAAACAGATAGAAGGCTGTGTGCTTAGGGTATCAGACCACGACGGAGAGTACCTGATAGGAGCACGTATGTTGGAGGACAATAGAACATTAAAGGAATATATAAGTAAAAACTTGAAATAATATAAATGATAAACGAGCCAAATGAGTAATAAATACTCGCCTGGCTCGTTATTTTATGCTATAATTAAATTTATGGAAGAATTGATGGTATGGTGGAGTTTCTGAATATAAACCCTACCCTGGATAGACTTTTTAAAGATGACTTAAATAATGGAGAACGTATATGAAGAAAAGATTAGGCAAGGTTGGCACGTGTATTATTGTTTTCCTTCTCTCACTTATTGTCAGCAGCTCTATATATAATAAAGGAAATGCCGAAATGACTAAAAGCATGTCAAAGGCATCATTGCCCTTGGTCCATATAACTGCTGGCGGTATTGATTACAATTATCTGCACGGATTGAAGCAGGATATGGATGGAAGTTTTTTCAGGGAGACGATAACCCCTCTTGAAGAAGGAAGAACGATAAGCTTTGTGATAGAGTACTATGAAAACAATATTGACGAGATATATTTTGAAGTTAGAAGTATAGATGGCTCAAGGCTGGTTGAGAGCACGCCTGTTACTGAATATGTGCAAAAGGATAATACAATAAGTGCTACTGTTACAATTAAGGATTTAATTGAGACGGGGGTGGAATACAACTGGATACTTGTGCTGAAAACAGATAATGAGACGGTAAGGTATTATACCCGCATAATAGAGGGAGAATCATACAATACCGTGGAAAAGCTTGAATTTGTAAAATACTTTCACGATATGACATTTGACAGGGAAAATGCAAGTGAACTTACCATGTACATGGAGTCAAACTCGAAAGGTGACAATACAACATTGAGCTATGTGGATATCCATTGTTCACTTAAACAGGTTACATGGGCTGATTTGGAGGTCAGCGAGATTTCTGCCCCTGTGATAACAATCAGCGAGATTGAGGAGAAAACTGCGTCAATCAGGCTTAATTACAGGGTTCAGACAACGGATAAAAAGAAAAAATATGAGTATAACGTGGTTGAGTATTTCCGGATAAGGTATACGCCCGATAGGACATATCTACTTGACTATGAGAGGAGTATGAACCAAATTTTTGACCCGGATGCTGATGTGTATGCGTCAAACAAGATAATGCTTGGAATTAGAAATGCAAATGTTCAGATGATGGAAAGCGACGGCGGCTCAAACCTGGCTTTTGTAAATGAAAACCAGTTGTTCTGCTATCATGCTGAGGACAGGAAAATGGCATATATTTTCTCATTTTATGATGGGGATGATATGCGCAGTAATTATGATGGACATTCTATTAAAATTTTAAATGTTGACGAGACGGGAAACGTTAAATTTATAGTTTACGGTTATATGAACCGGGGCGACCATGAGGGAAGCATAGGTATACAGGTATGTGAGTACAATGGAATGTTAAATACAGTGGAGGAGCTTATGTTTATTCCTTACAATAAATCCTATGCCACCCTTAAAACAGATATGGAGCAGTTATCATATCTTAATAAAAACTCTGTATTTTATATATACCTTGACGGTTCTATTCTTGCCATTGACTTAATGGCGCACAGCTATTATGAAATTGCCGGAAACCTTCAACAGGGAAGTTTTCAGGTGTCTGACTCGGATAAAATGCTTGTATGGCAGAATTCCGCAGATGCATACGATTGTACGAAGCTCATACTTATGAACTTGAATACTGGAAATATACGTGAAATATCAGAAAACACTGGAAACAGGATGCTTCCGCTTGGATTTATAAATGAAGACCTAATATACGGAATGGCGCATACGGAAGATATCAGTACTGATTTTTCGGGAGCGGTGACATTTCCGATGTTTGTGGTGTATATACAAGACGAGCAGGGCAATATTTTGAAAAAATACAGGCAGGAGGATATTTATGTCACCGGTGCTTCTGTGGAGGATAACCTTATAACGCTGACAAGGGTTGAGAAGCAGGAAGACGGTACGTATGAGGCGGTCGCAGATGACCAGATTGTAAATAACTATATGGATGAAAGCGGATATAATTCATCTGAAACAGTAGTTACACAAAACTATGAAAAAATAGTGCAGCTTGCTCTTAGGAAGACGATAGAGACGTCAAAGATTAATGTCACAAATCCGCTACAGGTGATGTTCGAGGGAGAGCGTCAGCTTGACATAGAGATAGAAAATCCTGTCGTGAGATATTATGTGTATGGAAAGTATGGAATTGATGCCACATTTACACATGAAGCAGCAGCAGTAAACATGGCATATGCAAACAGCGGAACTGTAGTAAACCAGGACGGCGAATATGTATGGAAGAAAACCTCCAGAAGCACCAAAAACCAGATAATGGCTATTAAAGGCGCACAATCGGATGAGAACAGCAGCGAGCTTGCGGTGTGCTTGGAGACCATATTGGAATTTGCGGGCTCAATTAAAAACGTACAGCCAATGCTTGACAGTGGAATGACAATACGACAGATTTTGGAGGATAATCTAAATGATGCAAAAGTGCTTGAGCTTTCGGGCGTGAGCCTTGATGCGGTCTTGTATTATGTAAATATGGACATACCGGTACTTGTTACCTTGAATAATGAGAAGGCAATGCTTATTGTTGGGTTTAATGAGTTGAATGTGGTTGTGATGAATCCGGAGACAGGGACTGTCTACAAGATTGGTATGAATGACGCAACATCATTGTTCCAGGAAAATGGAAATTCATTTATAACTTATATTAAATATTGAAAAACCCCTTGTTTAGTACGTGATTAGATGATATACTTAAAATACTGACTTTGGCGAACGGTTAATTATATGGAGGTAGAAAGTGAATAAGAAAAGAAAGAAATTAGGTTTTAGTTTAATGTTGGCGCTTGTTTTTGCAGCACTTTTTCAGATAAGCGTTATGGCGGCTAATATTACTGTAACGGTAAGTAGTTGCCGAATTGCAGGAACAGAGGTGACGGTTACGGCGACATCCCTTGCGGTTCCTGTATCTGATGACGGTATTTATTACCTGTTTGAATTAAAACCATATGAGACATCAATAGGTTCAAGAACGGATTATTGTGCGGTGGCAACTGTAGCTTCTACGGCAACATTTACCACACCGTTAAATTACAATACATCAACATCAAAGCTGTTTTCAAGGTTTGTGGTAACAGTGCGTCAGGGTGGAAAGTACGTGCAGATAAGCAATGAGATGTACATTACAAATCCAGAGGCAGTGGCAACAAAATCCACAAATTATCCTGCTAACAGCAAAAAGGGACTTACAGCAGACTGGAGATACAGCGATGAACTCTCTGATTTGGGGGTTGGTTTTGCATCATACGAGCTCGATATAAGCCGTTTCTTTACGGGCGGAGGAATTAATTATACATATAATGGAAAAACATACAGCTTTAATGGTACCGTCGTAAATGAGTACGATATAGTTTGCAGCAAATTTGCAAGTGAGGGCTGCAATGTTGTAATGGTTATTAAAAATTCATATAATAAGTCTACGCTTGATATGATTGCACCGTCGGGACGTGTAGCGGGAAAGAATTGTTATGCATTTAATGTTGACGAGCAAAATCCTACCGAAAAGCTTGAGGCGTTAATGTCGTTTTTGGCAAACAGATACTCGGGCTCAAAGGGAACGATTCATACATGGGTTATCGGAAATGAGGTAAATACAAGTAATCCATGGCATTACATGGGTAATGTTTCGGCAGAGGTGCTTGCAGCACATTACGCAAAGGAATTTAGAGTTTGTTATAATGCGATTAAGAGCCAAAATTCAGGAGCAAGGGTTTTTGTTAGCATTGACCAGAGATGGAATTGGCAGGACGGAACAGCAGGACAGTATGGTGGAAAGAGTGTGCTTGATACATTTGCAGCTTATATAAATGTAGGTGGTAATATTGATTGGGGGCTTTCATTCCATCCATATCCCGTACCGCTTTATAATGCGGCATTTTGGAATATACCGTCAAGCTATGCGAAGATGAATTTAGTTGACCATACGGACAATACAAGATTTCTAAATCCGACCAATGTGGATGTGGTTACAAACCATATGCAGCAGTCAACGATGCTGTCGCCAAGCGGAAGCGTCAGACATATTTTAATTACGGAAATGGGATTTGCCTCATACAGCTCAAAGATTGCAACAAACGAGCTTACTCAGGCTGCGGCAATTGTATATTCATATAAGCTTATTAGCTCGAACCCATATATTGAAGGTATCATATATCACCGCCAGGTTGACCATGCTTCGGAAATTGCCAGTGACGGTATTGCGGTTGGTATTAGATCTGAGACAGGACCTAAATATGCATATTTTGTATTTGCAAATATGGATAAGGGAAACAGTTTCAAATACACAGATTTTGCACTTCCTATAATCGGAGTCAGCAGTTGGGCGGATTTAGGATTGCAATAAATAAAAAAATTTCTTATGGAGGTAATCAATGAAAAAGAAACTTACACTATGGGCGGCATTGTGCATAGCTCTTGTATGCATCATGTCTATGACGGTAGCTGCCGCAGGAACAGCAACAATCGCACAGTGCATTATCAGTGGCGGAAACCAGGTGACGGTTGTGGCAGCCGTATCTGGAGTTACAAGTGATGACGGAAATCTTTACCTTTTTGAAATGAAGCCTTATCAGAATACAATTGCAGGAAGAAGTGACTTCTGCGCAGTGTCACCAAATGCGGCTACGGTTACATTCGTAACCACGCTTGACCAGGGCACAGCTAATTCAAAGCTTTATTCAAAGTTTGTAGTGGCTGCTATCCAGGGCGGTGCTTTTGTGCAGGTAAGCCAGGAGTTTTACATTACAAATCCGGAAGTATTGGCAACACATACTGCAGTAAATCCGGTTACTACATCAATCAAGGGTATAACGGCAGATAATGCGGCTATCCTTACACTTTCAGATTTAGGCGTTCAGCATGCAAGTTATGAGCTTGCAATTGACAGATTTTTTGCGGCAGGCGCAACGGTTCCATATGTATACAATGGAAAGACATACAACTTTAATCAGGGAGTACTCGCTGAGTATGACATGATTATGACATTGTTTGCGACACAGAATGTCGAAGTAACAATGAATATCGTTAATTACTATAATGTGGCAACAGCCATTACGGTAAAGCCAACTGCAAGGAGGGCAGGCTACAGGCATTATGCATTTAACACGGACGAGCAGGCAGGAGCAGAGGCTATAGAGGCTCTTATGTCATTCCTTGCTGCACGTTATAGCAATCAGGCGACAGGACTTATTACAAACTGGATTATCGGTAATGAGGTAAATAATAATAATCCATGGTATTACATGGGAAATTACAATGTTACTAACTTTACGGCAGAATATGAAAAGGCATTCCGTATGTGCTACAATGCAATCAAGAGCCAGAATGCAAACGCAAGGGTTCTCACCTGCATTGACCAGAGATGGAATTGGGAGGACGGTACGGCTAACCAATATGCTGCAAAGAAGTTTATGGATAATTTCAATGTAGATGTTGCTTCACATGGTAACATAGATTGGGGTGTTGCATGGCATCCACATCCGGTACCACTTACAGCAGCTAAATTCTGGGATATGCCGGCAAGCTATAAGAAGCTTAACCTTATAGACAATACATACAACACAAAGATGATTAACCCACAGAATTTGGATGTATTCACAAATTACATGAGTCAGGCATCCTTCCTTTCACCGACAGGTCAGGTAAGGTATATTATAATATCTGAGATATTGTTTAACTCACAGACATCAGACGAAGCAACACAAGCGGCTTCATTTGCATATGCTTATAAGCTTGCAGCAAGAAATCCATACATTAAGGGATTCATTGTACACAGGACTGTTGACAACGTATATGAGAAGACGGCAGACGGTATCTCATGTGGTCTATTTAACTGTGATGCAAACGGACTTGCTACAACACCAAAGCAGATTTACAATGTATTTAAGTATATAGATACACCGCAGTCGGCTGCATATACACAGTTTGCGCTTCCTATAATCGGAGCATCAAGCTGGGCGGCTTTAGGCGTAAGTTAATTTTCTTGACAGTCTAATTTGATGGGGGTACAAAAATGAAGAAAAGATTTGGTTTGGGAATAGTACTAGCTATGGTACTTGCGTTGACACTTCAGTTTGGCGTAAGTGCGGCAGGCACAACACTAACGATAAATAACTGTGTAATAGCAGGAAACCAGGTTGTTGTCGTGGCATCAGGAACGGCTACAGCTCCTGACGGAATTTATTATTTGTTTGAATTAAAGCCCTATGAGACTGCAATTGGAGCAAGAACTGATTATTGCGCAGTTGCAACAGCCGCAGAGGCAGTCACATTTACTACACCGTTAAATTATAATACTGCAACATCAAAGCTTTATTCGAGATTTGTTGTTGCAACATTGCAGGGCGGTGTATTTACACCTGTAAGTGGTGAAATGTATATCACAAATCCAGAGGCAGTGGCAACAAAGGCTACAGGTTATCCTCTCCGCTCCAAAAAGGGACTTACTGCTGATTGGAGATATGCAAGCAACTTGTCAGACCTCGGAGCAGGATATGCTTCATATGAGCTTGATATAAGCAGATTTTGTGTAGGCGGTGGTGTAAATTATACATACAATGGAAAAACATACAGCTTCAACTCAGCAGTAGTGGGTGAGTATGATGCAGTAGTTAAATTGCTTAATGGCGCAGGCTGTAACGTGGTTATGACAATCAAGAACAGCTTTAATGCTGCAACAGCGGATTTAATAGCGCCCACAGGACGTGCAGCAGGAATGAACTGCTATGCAATGAATGTTGACGAGCAGGGTGGAACAGAGAAGATAGAAGCTCTTATGTCATTCCTCGCTAACCGTTATTCGGGCGGAAGCTATGGAACAATTCATAATTGGATTATCGGTAATGAAGTCAATAACAATAAACCATGGCATTACATGGGTAATGTGACTGTAGACCAATTTGCAGCCCATTATGCTAAGGAGGTCAGGCTGTGTTATAATGCTATTAAGAGTCAGAACGCTGGTGCAAGAGTGTATATAAATATCGACCAGAGATGGACTCATACTGACAGCAACACACTTGCATATAAGGGAAGGGACGTGCTGGATAAGTTTGCTGCAAATATTACTGCAACAGGTAACATTGATTGGGGACTTTCATTCCATCCATATCCTGTACCTCTATATAATGCAACATTTTGGAGTCTCCCTGCATCATACGCAAGAATGAATCTTGTAACCCATAAGGACGATTCAAAGATGGTTTGCCCTACAAACCTTGATGTGGTAACAAACCACATGGCACAGGCGGCATTATTATCGCCGACAGGTACGGTAAGGCATATCATGATTTCAGAGATGGGATTTACGTCTTACAATGCACAGATACCTACAAACGAGTCTATTCAGGCAGCGTCTATGGTATATGCGTATAAGCTTGCGGCACAAAATCCGTTTATTGAGGGTGTAATTATTCATCGTGAGATTGACAATGATTCAGAGATTATTTCAGACGGAATGGCAGTGGGGATTATGACAAGTGCTGGTGTTCCGAAACAGGCATATAATGCATTTAAGCTTATGGATACAGGAAACACGGATTATCTTCTTCCAATACTTGGTGTTTCAAGCTGGGCGCAATTGGGAGTAAATTAAATATTCCTTGACAATTAACAATACAGAGAATTATACTTATAAATATATGAAAATATAAAGACTATGACGAAGACAGTACATGCTTATTCAAAAGTCGCAGCGAGCCGGAGATGGTGCAAGTCCGGTACGAGTAGGGAGGCATGGAAAATCACTTCTGAGTTGCAGACCGAACAGGTTTATCCAAAGTAGGAACTGACGTATTTTCCACGTTACAGGAAACGGGTATGAATTGCATATGTTACCATGGCATGTGGAAAGAGTACGTTGTAATTAGGTGGTATAACGATAGTAAGGCTCTCGTCCTATTTACAGGATGAGA
>CAYTGS010000013.1:0-22106 GCA_964437435.1 uncultured Roseburia sp. | reverse complement strand
ATGGAAGGTGTCACAGTACTCCTTAACCATTTCCAATATTTCTTCCTTTGCCTGTGATTCTGTCATATTTTCAAACATAATTTTCTCCTATCTACTATACTTTCAAACAGCTTCACTCAATCACTAATTCATCAATCTTATTTTCACCATTAGCACTATCAAACACCTCTATCACAACAGTTGCATTTTCAGTTTCATCAGTCTCAACTATAATATTTTTATCAAAACTTTCCAACACCTGTATATACTGCCTTTCATTAGTGTTGCCATTTACCTTTGAAATAGTTACATAGCTTAAATCACAGTTAATGAGATTTGGCCATAATCTAAATACCTTACTACCATCATCCCTATAATATACAGACTCAGCTACATATTGTATAGAGTTTTTTCCATAATAATTTGCTGTTGCTTTATTTTCCCATGTTTCACTGTCTTCCGATAAGACAAGGCACTGATAATTATATATGTATATGGGTTTATAATGAAAAAACACATCACTGTTTGTATCACTGGCAATCGATTTATAAATTTCCTTACTATCGTTGTAATAATTTTTAAATTCACTGCTCTCAACCTGTTTATACATATCATATAGTGTTGTTTCTGAAATTTTCCAATTTGTATTTACACATGTCATTGCCATATAGAACATTATCAAGGCAATATAAATTTCCTTTGTAAATAATCTGTCTGTCCTCTCACTTAATAGTCGCCCTACTGATAATGAAATCTGTAATAATGCAATAATTATACTTACTGCTAAAACAAACTGACATCGGTTTGGCATATCGCCTTTAAAATAACCATATCCTAGACAAACAGGAAAAATCGTCACAAACGGCAACATAATATTTAAAAGAATATATATATATATAATTTTAGTGTTTTTTATTACATATTTTCTATTTTTAAACCCTATCAATAACACCACAAGCATTAAAAATACAAACGGTGTATCAATAATAATATTTTCTATCCATGTTATTATTTCTCTAACCGAACGAATAACGGCAACCAATATATGCAGTTCGCTGTCACCAGTCCCTTCATGCCTTACATAGTTTCCAGGTGCTAATGTATTAATCAAAGCACCAATAACCGCAAAAGCAAATATAAAACAATCTTTTTTATCAAGCTTTCCCTGAAGCTTTTTTATAATTCCAAATATAAGTATAAGGAAACATCCAAAACCCGCTACTTCGAGTGAGCCTCCAGATGCAATAATCATAAAAATTGAAGCAATTATAGTTTGTACAACTGTTTTATTATCTCTAGTCATCAATCCGCAACCCAGCATAGAAAAAAACAGTGGAAAAGAATATATAGTTGCCCCACAATACCATGTAAAAATCTCAGGCCAACTATAAAATCCAAATAGACCAACAATACATATTATAACAACAATTAATGCTCCTTTAATTTCTATTTTTATACATCGACATACCGAATATATAAAAAAGGCTATTGCCAATACACTTAACAGCACATTCAACGTCATAATAATATGTAATCGTTTCCACCCTTGATTACCAATTAAAGGCGTCATAATTGCATGTAAAAACTCAGAGGAATATGTTCCCTGCCAATTAAAATAAACATGTTTGACAAACTTATAAGATGCAATAAATCTTTGCAATATGCCAGTATTATTTAATCCAATACTTATAGCATAGGAAAAATCATCGGCATTATATGTTGTATAATATGCTGATACAACCGTAGGAAATATTGTCAAAATCAATATAAAGCCCATTAATAACGCAAATATAATATCTTTTCTTTTTTTAAGAACCTGCATATTATCTTTTCTCCTGTCTTTCCCACATCATCCATGGCGCATTGCCCGATGCAATCATTTCCTCAAGCTTCATCTTATCACGCTGTGTATCCATACATTTCCAAAATCCTTTATGACGATACGCCATAAGCTGTCCTTCAGAAGACACCGTCTCTATAGGTTTCTTTTCAAATACCGTTTCATCACCTTCAATATAATTAAATATCTCCGGCTCCATTATCATATATCCTCCGTTTATAACACCACCATCAATGTTATTTTTTTCCCTAAATTGGCTTATCCTGCCATCTTCCTCTATATCCATTACGCCAAACTGCTGACCTATGTTTACTGCAGTCATTGTCGCTATCTTTCCATGCTTCTTATGAAATTTTAATAACTCTGCAATATTCACATCTGCCACTGCGTCCCCATATGTAAGCATAAACGTATCATTTTCAACATACTGTTGGATACGCTTAATACGTCCTCCCGTCATTGTATTTAGTCCCGTATCCACAAGTGTAACCTTCCACGGTTCCGCAACATTCGAGTGTACTTCCATGGCATTTTGCTTTGTAAAATCGAAAGTCACATCACTGTTATGAAGATAATAGTTGGCAAACCATTCCTTAATTACCTGCTGTTTATAGCCACAGCATATAACAAACTCATTAAATCCGTAGTATGAATATTCCTTCATAATATGCCACAATATTGGCTTTTGTCCTATCTCAATCATTGGTTTCGGCCTTAAATGGCTCTCCTCACTTATTCTTGTTCCAAGACCACCCGCTAAAATAACTACCTTCATTTTTCTGTCCCTCATTTCTTATTATTTTGTATTTCCTGTTCAAACACTTCCAAATATTTCATTGCCGTATTTTCATATGAATATTTAAGTGCGCTTTTTCTTGCATTCTCTCCCAATATAGCAGAATTCTCACAACAATACTCTATTCCCTTTGCCAAATCATCAGGATCTTTAAATTTAGCAAGATACCCGTTTTCCAAATGTGCAATCTGCTCCTTTAACCCCCCTACCGGGAATGACACAACGGGAGTACCACATGCCAGCGCCTCACAGGCAGTGTAGCCAAATGCCTCTTGAGTAGCTGGAGTTACAAACACATTTACAGCATTATAAATTTCAGCCAGCTTGTCTTCTTCCGATACAAATCCCAACATTATTGTCTCAAATTTCTCTGGAAGCACTATATTACTAGATGAATTTCCAAATACAACAAGACAATACTTATCTTTTGAAAGTCTTAACAATGCTTCTAACAGAAAACTAAACCCTTTAATTTTATTTTCCGTTCCTTTATCAGCCGCTCCAAATAATATAGCTTTCTTATCCAAAGGAATTCCATATTTTTTCCGGAGCAATTCTTTTGAGTATAATGGTCTGAACAAATCAATATTTAACATATTAGGTAGATATATAATATTCTTATCTATAAGTACCCTGCTTTTACTAGCACATTCAACCATCCACCTACTTGGACCGACTATCGTTACATCCATATTATTTAACAATTTTCTCTTATCGACATAATTACGTTGTGCAACATCATGTTCACCTGGTTTAGATACAAGTTGACAATTATCACATCCTCCTTCATACTTTCCGCAATAATCATCATAATGGCATCCCCCTGTAAAAAGCCACATATCATGCATGAACCATATCATAGGTTTTCCGAGCCTTGAAAGCTTCATATACTCACGAATTGTCAGAAATGAGTTAGTCCAATGTAACACAATAATATCAGCTTCTTTTACATATTTGTTTTTCGATATATCAGTTCCCAAAACATCCCTCGAAATTTCACCGTCAGCCTGAAACATATTCCATAAATTTTTTGCCTTTGAAATACACGCTTCTAGCTTATTACCAAAAACCTCTATTCCAACATTGCTTTTATCCGTCTTAGTCCTGAGCAATATTTCCGACTCAACCCCTAAAAGAGACAACCCTTCGTGAAGTCTTAAAGCCGCTTTGTAGGCACCGCCAATATCTATAGTTGTGATATGTAATACTTTCATTTCTCGTCTCCTGCATCAAAAATTCAAATATATCCAGTTTATCACATATTAACTAGATCGTCTCTTTAATTTACAATTTTTATCTAATCCTATAAATAAAATCATATATCTTACATTCTTAGGTTAATATCTTTAATGATATCAATCATTATTAGTTGCTTCAATCAAGGCATTTTCATTAAGCCAATATGATTTCTATGATTTAGCAAGTCCTACTATTGCCAATAATATCCATATATATATTACAGCAATTCTAATCCATGTAATAATCTTAACATCTTGCTCCATTGTTTCTTTGGTTTCATCAGAATGAAGTTTAAACGTAGGAAAATTAATTATTAAAAGCATTACTGCACTGGCATAAGTTACGCCTTGGATTATCGGAAGATAGCTTTCTAATGCAGGCATTATAACATTTAAAGTAACCTGTATGAGGTTTCCCGTTGGTTCGGCACCATAATTTCTTAATATAATATAGGAAAAAGTTTCACTCCCCATAAATACCCAATCTCTAGTATATACACTCCTTAATAATACTGTTGTTGTATATATCAACTCTAAAACTAAGTTTACCTTACGTTTTTCTAGGTCAATGTATGAAATAAGTATTAAGAATGGTGCAATCAACACATACCAATATATATTGCAATTATAAAACAGGAAGAAACACATGTATCCGGAAAATGCAAGCCATAAAGTATAATGTACCCTCTGCTTCCTTTCCGAATTTGGTGCAATGTAGGCAATTACACATAAAAGCATATAGAAAAATCCCAATAATCCAATTGTTCCATTTTCACCTATTT
This sequence comes from uncultured Roseburia sp., assembly GCA_964437435.1. Classification (GTDB taxonomy): domain Bacteria; phylum Bacillota; class Clostridia; order Lachnospirales; family Lachnospiraceae; genus COE1. The sequence goes on along the minus strand of CAYTGS010000013.1, from coordinate 17,471 downwards.
GAATGTTGACATCATTAAGAGCCAATATATGTTTGTTCACATAATATGTTTCGTCACCTCTAGTCACACTCCCTGCATAAGAATTATTGATTATTATCATACTAATTATTATCAAAACAGCCCCTGCCACAAGAACACCAGCAAGCTTATTTAATCTCCTATAGCGATATAGAATCAATGGAATGAATACAAAAAGCGCAAAATATTTCATTGTTACAGCTATTGCAAAATATATTATAAATTTCTTATTTTCCTCTCTCAGATATGCATTTATTCCCAACAAAACAAAACAAAGCCCCATTATATCACATTGAGCTATTGCAAAAACAGGGAAGATAAACAATGCCGATAATACATATTGCAATTGAATTTCTTCTTTCTTCTCCTCATAAAAGCACTCCGCTATTTTACCTAGCAAATAGATACTCCAAACAGCAAAAACAGCAAGGAGGAGTTTATACCATAACAATATTGGAATCCTCATTAAATTATGTGTCCCAATTACGGTATTTACAATCCATACGGGTATGCTCCATATTGCATAGATAAAATATATTAGTATTCCATATGACCAATCCATATGATCATAATAATATCCAAAATTCCCATTGAATATGGAATAAGTAAGATAATACCCAAAATTAGCATTAGTCAGATTATCCTTATAAAGCATTGTCATAAAGCAAAACATGATTGCTATCAGTATCAGCCCCCATTGTAACAATGTGCTTTTATTTTTTTTGTGAAATAATTCTGTCATTTTATTTATCCTCATCTTTCTATTTTCACCCCAACCGCATATACTCGTTTATAAGTATATCAGATTAAAAAGCTTTTTACTAGAACTATTTATATTGAACTTTTACTAGGCAACTCCAACCCATATGTGTTATACTCTTATTATTCGTTATGATTTCCATATTATATATAGGGAAACACATCATCATATCAAATAGGAATTATAAATGTAATTTATAAAATTGGAGGACAATCAAAAATGGATTCGGTTTACATAGTAATGCCGGCATATAATGAAGAAGCTAATATTGTTGAAGTTGTAAGACAATGGTATCCGTTACTTGAAGGCAAGTCCGAGAAATCCAAATTGGTAATTGCTGATAGCGGCAGTACTGATAGGACACACAATATATTGGTTGATTTGCAAAAGCAATATCCAAAGTTAGAGATTTTAAGCAAAACAAATAAATATCATGGTCCAAAGCTAATTGCCCTGTATGACCATGCAATAAAAAACGACATAGACTATATATTTCAAACTGATTCCGATGGTCAGACCAATCCTGGTGAATTTGATGCTTTTTGGCAACTGCGAAAAGAATACGATGGGATTTTCGGTAATCGTACAGTGCGTGGAGACGGAAAAGACAGGGCTTTTGTGGAAAAGGTTGTGTGTTTACTACTGAAATTATATTTTGGGGTGAAAGTTCCAGATGCGAATGCACCTTTCAGATTAATGAAAAGCAACGTTGTAAAAAAATATTTATATAAACTGCCAAGCGAGTACAATTTGACAAACATTATGATAACTACATATTATGCGCATTATGGGGAATCAATGTTATTTAAGGAAATTACATTTAGCCCCCGGAAAGCAGGTATCAACTCTATGAATATTCCAAAAATCATAGGAATTGGCTGGAAAGCATTGGGAGATTTCCATACTCTAAAGAAAGGGCTAAATTAACAATGAATTTAAAAACAAAAAGTACTGAATACATAGAAAATTTTATTGCAATTATCATTTCCGGAATTTTTTCCTTTTTCTTCTTGATAAAAAGTCCACTTCATCCATGGTACAAAGGCGAAGCTGCAACCGATTCATGTGTTTTTAAAACAGTTTCCATGATGATTGAGAAAGGGTATATGCCTTATAAGGATACATTTGACCATAAGGGGCCTTTGCTATACTTGATAAATTATTGGGGAGACTGTATATCAAAATACAGTGGTGTATGGGTGATTGAGTTTGCATTTCTGACAATTACATTGTTGATGATGTATAAAACTGCAAGGTTAATGTGTAAAAGAAGCACGTCCATTATATCTGTATTAATAGCCAATGCCCTCTTGTTTGAATATTTTTCGGGGGGTAATCTGGTAGAGGAATATGCGATGACATATATTTCCATTGCAATATTCATTTTTTTGGATTATTTTAAAAATTCAAAAATAAGCAATTTAAGACTGCTTATATGTGGTGCCTCATTAGCGTGCACTCTTTTACTTCGCCCAAATATGATTTCAATTTGGGCAGTAATGTGTATTGCGATTTTAATAAAAGAACTGATAAGCAAGCAATACAAAAAATTATGGAATTTTATATTATGGTTCTCTATAGGGATGGCAATTATTTTTATTCCTATAATTATATGGCTTGGCACAAACGGAGCATTAAAGCAGTGTTGGGAAGATTACATAGAATTTAACAGGTTATATACCTCAGCAGAGGGTGGGCGTGCATTATTTTCCGCAAAATGGAGCTCTTTCCTTTGGTTCTTTAATACGTCCGTATATATAATTTCTTTCACTTCATTAGCATATATGTGTACATTTAAGGACAGATTTATAAATATTGCATATTTAATATATATGACGGTAACATTATTATTTGTGTGCATGTCCGGAATGCAGTTCGACCATTATGGAATGATACTGGTTCCGGCTGTCGTATATCCAATTGCAGCAATATTCAGTGAGTTGGAGCTGATAGAGCATGAACAGCTTCAGCGTATAATAACAATTTTACTATGTGTTTATTCACTGAATACACTAATACTTCCCGAATGGATTGATTTAACCCAAAACATCCCTTACATATATGAATCAAAGGATGAGGGACATATATCCGAAACCGTTTATACAATATCAGATATTATTAATGCTACAGTTGATGAAAATGATGCAATTTCAGTATATGGCAATTGGAACATAATATATATTATCAGCAACCATATCCATGCAACCAGATACTCATATCAATCTCCAGTTGCATTTATAATGCCAGAGATAATGAACGAATATATAACATCACTGCAAGAAGAAGCGCCTAAAATTATTGTAGTGCAGCAGGGGCACTATGATAGTATTATCGAAAATTTTCTAGCCGAAAACGGATATCATATTTTATGGTCAGAAAATGATGATGAGCCAACCAAAGGGGCATTGGTATATACTAATCTCTAGAAACATACAAAAATGTCTGCTGATTCACAAAATCAGCAGACATTTTTAATCAATCCTCAATCGGCAGTTCATCTTCACCACCTAAAGAACCTATATACGACTCATCTCTAACCCACATATTATCAGTATATGTAAAGCATGTGTCATCAACAATCTCACCCGTTTCCTTTTTTACCAAAATCACATGAATCATATCATTATTTTCTTCCAAATAATTATTTTCAGACTCATTTATATAAAGACTCGGTGAACCATTTCTATTATCATATAATATATGCCCGAACGCAGAATTAAAATCCAATGTATTATTTCCAGCTACCTCTATAGTTTTGTTTATAGCATGGTCATTAAGTATAAAAACATCATCATCAATTGCATCGTCTAAATCAGCCCCATTCTTTCTAAGCAATTCTGCTATCTTTTCGTTGTTCAATGCACTTGACGATGCCGGAATATATATGCAACTACTATAATACTCAGACTTGAGGAAGCTAATATACTGTTCCAAGTCTGCTTCTTTAAACCTCTCCAATATCTGATTGTCATTTGCCTCCTTTTCACTCGATTTGATATCCAACCATTCTTCGTACTGCTCTTGCCATTTTTGGTATTCAGTATCTTCCCTATGGTCATCCAATTTATACGTATCACTTATGTATTGTGCAAGGTAATTAGTTATCTTCTCTGCTGAATATGTAGTAAAATGGAAAAAATCCAATGAAAAATCAAATTGACTGTCAAGACCAATATCCTCTCTTACTTTTGACATATCCAAGTAATCATATCCATACTCTTTTACCATGTTCTCCATGTATTCCGAATAGCTTGATTGCTGATAAAAATCCTCTGTATAAAATAAAGGCTGTTCAATAAACAGGATATTACCCTCAAAGTCCTTTAATTCCTCTAACAGCGAAATAAAATATCCATTATCTTCTTCAGGCAATTCTAAAGCCTCCTGATTAACCACATAATCATCTTCTTCATAGCTAACCCGTTGCGGAAGGTTATTATATCCCTTTCTTGCATTTGGATACTTATTGAACATATAATTCCAATTAACATTTTTATTCCCACGATAATAAAATAAATCAAAATAATACTCTATTCTGTTTCCTTTTGGAATAACATCATTAATCAGATTAATTCTATTAAGTGAAAGCGACAATCCATCCGTGTTATACCTTAACCATCCTTCATAATTAGAAAATACCGAGGACTTAGTTGAATACAAAAAAGGTGCCGTATCAACAATTAATAATTTGGGGCTTTGGGTTTTCTTTATTTCCCTTACGTAATACTTCATCGAATCTTGAAAAAGCTGATTAGTACACATATCATAGGCAGCAATACCATAATCTCCCCACATTTCCATTGGCATAATTGCCGAAAACGTACAGCTTGTACCTAAAATCACCACGTCGAGACTGTCTTTCTTTTCATCATACCAACCTGTAAGATTTGCCCTTGTGTGTGCAAGTGTCCCCCTATATACATATGTCAATTGAGTAAAAATAAATCCGACTATTGATAAAAATAATAGTATCTTAAAAATCTTAAGCATTAAATCCTTATGTTTCATATTTATTATCGTCTCCGTTAAAATTGAAAATAAATGAATTGTGACGCATCAAACTGTGAACCATATTCTCCATACATGATAATTATGAATATAACAAAAATTATGCTTATCCACCTGAATACAATCGTTTGGTTCATTAAAAACTCGTCTATTGTCTGTTTCATTACATATTTTATAAGACTTACCAACAATAATAAAATGAGCGAAAAAATTAATACATTCACCTGCAAATCATCCCAATTAATGCCGTATAATCCCTGGTTCACAATTCTACCCAAATCAAAATCTGAAATTATTTTGTATATGAAATTCTTTGCTTCTGAAAGTGATTCCGCCCTAAAGAAAATCAATGCAAATGTCAGCAAGTTAAATGTTGTTATACATTCTCCAATATGCCAGCTAAGGCTGTCCGTCTTAAAATTAAACATTTTAAATATTTTATCTTTAATAGGACGCGATATTTTACCAATAACCTGATATAATCCATGGATTCCACCCCATGCGACATAGCTCCAGCCTGCTCCATGCCAAAGTCCGCTGACAACAAACGTTATCATCAGATTTATATAATTTCTAAGCTTTGAACACCGGCTTCCACCTAAAGGTATATAAAGGTAGTCCTTAAACCATGTACTTAATGAGATATGCCATCTTCCCCAAAATTCTTTAATACTTCTGGCAAAATATGGAGTATCAAAATTTTCCATCAATTCAATTCCCATAATTTTGCTGACACCTATTGCAATTGAAGAATAACCAGCAAAGTCACAATATATTTGAATTGCAAAGCCCATTGTTGCCAGCCATAGCATTATTGCTCCATAATTTTGGTAATTGTCCCATACCGCATCAACGAAAATCGAAATCCTGTCAGAAATGACCATTTTCAAAAAAAATCCCCATATAGCGACAATAGAGCCCCTTACTATAGAGTCAAAACTCCATAACCTTCTCTTATCCAATTCCTTAAGCTGAAGCAAGAGACGTCCCGACCTCTCAATCGGTCCCGCAACCAATTGTGGGAAAAACGAAACAAACAGTGCATATCTAAATAAATTCTTTTCTGGAGCAATATCTCCACGATATACATCAATTGTATAGCTCAATGCCTGAAATGTATAAAACGATATGCCAACCGGCAACAATATATCCAATGACGGTACTTTTGCAACAATTCCTATTACGCTTAATATCCTATTAATATTAACAATCAGGAAATTACCATATTTAAACACGCTTAGAATACCTAAATTCAAGACAAGACTTGCTGCCAAAATTAAGCGTTTTTGCACAACCTGCGAATCCTTGCATCTTCCGAGAAGCACTCCACTTAAATATGTAACTACTGTCGAAAAAGCAATCAGCAGTGAATAATATGGATTCCAACACATATAAAAATAATAACTTGTTATCAATAACCAAATATACTTTATCCTCTTTGGTATTATGAAATAAATTCCTATAACAATAGGCGCAAAAATTAGAAAATCATATGAATTAAAAAGCATTTGTATTATTCCTCTTTGATGTATTTTTATTTGCCATTTACACTAAAGCACATTATAACGGATAAAAACCCATATAAATGATATAGGTAGTATATCATATTATATGGGTTTTTACTAGATTTTTTTATCTCATCTTTACTTCACATAAGTCATAAAACTCCAAGTTGGCTACATTAAAGTACTTTTCCTCCAAAAATCCAATTACATCCTTGAATTCATCCGCCTCCATTACGCCGAAATTAGGGTCGTAAAATAGTATTGTTCCGTCCTTTTTCTTTGCAAAAGCAGTTTCATGTCCGAATCCTGAATTGTTTTCGCTTGCACTGAAGCCCAACAAGAAATAACCGCTTTCAATATTTTTCACACATTCTTCAAGATAGTCACTCGTTGTTTTTATGTAAGTGGTACTTCCATCCAATTCATTGGCACTGCACAATTCCACAAAAAGTTCATTAGTCTTTTGGAAATCTGATAAATCCCCTGTAAGTGGTATTCTGTAAAACTGTGAAATATTTATTCTCATATCTGTATCCTGTCCATAAACATAATAATTATTTGCAATCTGAACATAGTGCGCCAAATTTTTTTCAACATAATCTTTATCATTGAATCCAATTACGTTAAATTGCTGTCCCTGATTATTATCCTTTAGAATTTTCTCACGAATCCACTCCATGCTAAGCATATAGCAAATGCCGCCTTCCATAGTATGAATTACTGCATCTGTCGTAAGTTTTTTTTCAGAGCTAGGATTTATATCCTTATTTAATTCAGCTTTCACCATATTAATAATATAATCCTGATTACCAGGTCCTATAATTCTTATTGCCATATTTTTCTCTCCTTTATCATTTTCATTATTTTTGTCTTGTTACCTTGCCTCTTTTTTCTATAATTAGCCTGTTCCTGTTATTTGCATACTCGTACTTCACCTCCTCCATGCGCTGTTTTACCAGATATATACCAAAGCCTCCTATTCTGCCTTCCTCCAAGAATTTATCGACATCTGGGTCTGGCTTATTTAAGGGGTCATATGGTTTACCGTCATCCTCAAAGTACAAGATAATGTTTTGGTTTACTTTTATTCCTACTGTCATCTCAAGTGCTCCGCTGTAATAACAGATATTTGAGAGCAACTCATCTGCTGCCATGAGGATAGTACGCATATTCTTCTTATCCACACCATCCATTTTTAGGATATTTTCTATGAAATCCATAAAATATGGGATGTTTTCCACACACGCCTTGTCAGTCTTTGTCTCATATCCATTTCCATTATATGTAACCGCAAGCATGGTGACATCATCAAACTGCTCAGCATCTTTCTGCCAGTCCTCCACCGATTTCCATAGGGCTTCAATCATTTCTTTTGGTGCAAGCCCGTCATGTTCTACAGCAAACTGTAACAGTCTTTCCTCACCGTAAAGCTCCTTTTCCCTGCTTGTAGCCTCCGTCACCCCATCCGTATACAACAAGAGCGTATCGCCATTATCCATCTTCATGGTAGTTTGGGTGTATGCCTCCTCCTCCAATCCGGCAAGGACGAACCCACCGTAATGCTCCTCATACGAGCATTTGCCATTCTTTCTGCATATAATCGGCTTACAGTGTCCCGCATTGACATATGTAAGGATTCCTGTGGAAAGTGTCAGTATTCCCACAAACGTGGTGACAAACATCCCGTTTTTGTTATTGGCACACAGGCAGTCATTAACCTCCGTCATGGCATTCTCCAATGATATATTTCCAGTGAGGTGGCTTCTCAACAGTGTACATGCAGTTGCCATAAATAACGCTGCGGGTACTCCTTTTCCTGACACATCCGCCATAATAAGTACCAGGTTGTCATCATCCAGCATAAAGAAATCATAAAAATCTCCACCCACACCCTTTGCCGGCATCATTGATGCCCACAGATTAAATTCCGGATAATCTATAAATGCCCCCTCTGATTTTGGAAGCATATCAGCCTGAATACATGAGGCAACCTGCAGCTCTGTACGTATTTTCTCCTTTTCCGCCGTCGCCTCTGCAAGGTTGTCTACATATTCCTGTATCTGCTCCGTCATATCATTAAAGGCATTACCCAAGTCCTCTACCTCATCCCCTGTGTTAATGTGAATACGGTAATCCAGGTTGCCTCCGTCTATCCTTGCCACTTCCTCCGTAAGCTGTCTGATTGGCATAGTAAGCTTTTGTGAATACATTGTTCCAAATACACATACTATGAGGGTAACAGCCGCAAGCACCAACATAAAATTAACAAACGTCTTCCTGATTGCAGCTTCCTGTTTCTGTCCTACCTCCTGCATGAGTGTCAATATAATTCCCCTGCTCTCCTCTGCCGGGGCTACCACCTCTGCCACATCCAATACAGTAACAAAACTCCATCCAAGCCGTTCCAATGGGGCATAGGCTATATAGACCTGCCTTCCGTCCAAGGTTATTTTCATAAATCCGGCTTCACACTCCGTCATATATTCTGCCGCCTGTGCCAGTTCTTCATTACCGCTGTCCCTCAAATCAACCGCCTGCTCGGCAGAGGCGGCTGTTTCTCCCTCTGTTTTTCCAGATACAAGTACTTGCCCCTTTTCATTTACAAGAAACGCATAACCGTTTTCTCCAATTTTGGTATTTAATACCGCTTCCTGTATGGTATCAAGGTAGGAGCCGACTCCTGCAACTGCAACCAGTTTTCCATTCAGGTACACCGGACTTGCACAAACGATACAGTCACCACCCTCATGAATGTCCTTCATTACATCGGTATAAACCACTTCACCAAAAGGCACATTGGAAGCTCGTTGAAACCACTGCCGTTGATTAGCTTCGTAATAAAGCTGTGTACCCGATTCATCATATTTCGTGTATGCTATATAATCTGCCTGTATCATCCAGCCTGTATCAGTTGCAAGGTATGTGGATGAGACCATTTTACTCTGGGCATTATACTGTACAAGCAAATCCTGTATATTTCCCAGCTTTAAAATCTCGTTAACCGATTCATCTGCATCCGTATCCAGCCTTTGGGACCACAAGAGCTGTGCCGCCAACTCAACAGAATCCTTTTGGGGTACATTTACACGTCGGTCAGGATAGTTTCCCGGATTTAAATAAATGTCGGCTGCAAGAGCCGCTATACCCTTGACATAGCTTTCCACGATTTCAAATTTTCCGTCTATATAGAGGGATTTTTCCTCAGCAATATCCTGCAGGTGTTCCGCTGCCATTTCCTCCAATGCACGTTCTGAATCGTCTGCGGCTGTTTTTCCAAGCTTACTGCTGCTCTCCTCAGATATTGTTTTCATTGAGTAAAGGCTCCAAATACTTACCGCCCCTGTAAGACACAGGGTGGTAAGTACAAGTGCAAGGAGCAGAGTGGTAATCTTACGTCGAATACTAGTTTTTTTATTTAAATTTTTTGCCACTGCCTCACCCCTCCAATCCGTTACCTCTCTAAACAACACACTTCCACATAATTGATAAGCTTTTTGAACTCATCATTCGTGCGGTAATCCTTGAAGGCAATTTTAACCTCGCCCGGATTATGCAATACCATATATTCATTTTGCCCACAAAGAGGCCGCATACCGCTAAAGAAGTATCCCATCCTGCTTAATATCTCATATGCCCACACCGCATTGCTGTCAGTACAGTTCAAAAATACCCCTGCCGTCTGTTTGCCCTTTAATGGGAATATTTCATGAAGCTCCTTAATACGTTGCTTCAGGTCATACCCTACCGCATGGATTCGGATTTCCAAACTATTCTGCATATAATCTTCATTAAAGGCAATCACAGACTCATCAGGCATCTTTCCTTTCATTCTAAAAAATCCCGGTTTGTTATGTGATATCTGGCAGCTTACCCCAAGATTTCTGTATATCTCATCCACGAACAATCCATGCTTTGACGGAATATATATAATTCCCGCATCCTTCTTTCTAAGCGCCTTTACCTGAATACCATGCGAGTGCTTATGATTTCTGCCATTATCATAGGAATGGACAATGCGGTCCACGTCAAACACATTTAGAATAACTCCCGTTGCATGAAATCCCAAACGCCTCATTGAACGCTGTGTAATGTCATGGAACATCACCGGCAGACAATATATCGCCGAATAATGCTCATTTCTTAAAATATCCATCGCATATTCAAAGAAAGGCATTGAAAGGCGGTAGCCACGATATCTTTTTCGCACCATTTGGGACGCAATCTCACAGATATTTTCCGGCATATACTGTTTTAATAGCATCATACCTATAATTCCATCCTGCCCTTCCTCAGCCACAAAGAAACGCATATCTCCTTCACGCTCATGTCTTGCAAAATAATCAGTATTATAGAAATCCCTCTTATAATATGTATCCCCATACTCATCCCTGATACACTCCAGCATTGCATCTTCATCGCCTGGTCTGTATGGGCGGATTATAACTTCAATCACATCATCACATTCATTTCTCAAAATCAGTGGTCTTTCCATCCATTTTTCTGTGTTAAGCTCCATTGTTTTCTACCTCCGTTTCTACAGTTCCCTCCATAGTTATACGTCTTGTAAATCCGGTAATGGTAAGTGTTTCCCTGATGTCCTCGTTGAAATTCCTTATTATTAGATTTTCCTTCCTACACTCCATTTTCTTAAGTATCATAAGCACCACACGGATTCCGGCGGATGAAATATATTCCAACTCCGCAAAGTCCAAAATCACTTTTTCAACTTCATCAAGATTAGCCAGCACAGCCTCCTCAAATTTCGGAGCCGTATTGGTGTTAATCCTGCCCTTTGCCCATATGACAAGTGCCCCATCTTCTTTTCCTACTTCTATTGATAATTCATCAATCATGTTGGCTGCTCCTTTATTATCCATCTTCCCACTGTGGTTTTCTTGGAAATCCCACATGGTAGGTGACTCTTTCCATTGTCAGTTCATGCTCCCCTATCCGGTATTGACCCACAGTAACGTCCTTTCCTATTATTTTCCCTTTCGGATAGTCATTGAGACATCTGTTCAGCAGGGCTGCCTGTTCCTCCTTTGACTGATCCGAAAGGGGATTGTTAGGATTAACGCTTCCTATGGGAACCAGCTTGATGTAGCTTACATCACTAAGGGATGTTTGGTTATCCTTGCTCATAGCCGCTCCCCGTTCTATTACTTATTAGCTTTCCTTTTTTGACTTTGAAGGCGCTTCCGTTTTTTCAGTCAGAGCTGCCTGTGATTTACCTGAAACCACATCACTGTACTCTGCCTTCTTTTCAAGCAGCTCCTTCTCAATGCTGTCATAATTTTTCTGTGATTCCACAGCACTCTTTTGGGCTGCTGCAATAGATTCATAATATTGCTGGTCATTTCCATATGCGACAGCATTACCTTCCTTGGTGAAAGCCTTCAGTGCAAATAACGTAGAAACACCTCCAGACTGGTTATCGCTGTCAGCAACAAGCTTAACGAGACTTCCCGTCTGCTCCTGTAAGTATGTGAAGCTCTGGACTACCTCATCCATTGCCTTGTCATATTCTTCCGCTTTCTTCTTGTCATCATCCTTATCAGTATCCAAACCGCTTGTAAGTCCAGACAAAATGCCCTGATATACGTTCTGCTGTGTAGCAGCCATCTTTTTGAGCATTGCAATGTTGTTGGTAAGGCTGTCGTTTGCACCATTTAACCTTGCTTCGATTGCGCTTACCTCCGTTCTGAGCACCTTCAAGCGTTCTGCCTTAGCCTTAGCTTGTGTAGACAAGTCCTGACCGTCTCCATCCTTTAGGCTGCTTCCCACAAGCATTGGTGCCACATTGGCTGCCATCATATCGAGAACTCTTGCAAGACCTTCAGGTGTTCCGTGGTTGGTTGCCCTGACATCAACATGGTATTTTGCAGAATTATCGGTACTTCTGGTATTTGAGGAATGTACGCTGACACTACCGCTGACATTTACCTTGATTGGTCCAAATTTTGCGCTTCCGCTAAGCTTCATTCCCGCATCCATTGACTTTTCCGATTTCTCACTCTGCTTCACCTCCATATCAAACAGGATATTAACCTCATCAATTTGGAGATTTGGAATCGGCACAATTGCAAGAATAGGCACCTCCACCTTCATCTCATCCAAATTACTGCTGCCGTCCTCATTGACGCTGCGCATCTGATAGCCAAATGCCGCCGTCCTGATTTTTTTCTCGTCATCAAACCCTACCGTATTGATGAACTCCGCCGTAGCATTGGCAAGCTGTGTGCTGGCATCTGCCGCCGCACGAAGTGGCGCACCAATTAACTGGTCCATTGGTAATCCCGAAAACTGCTCTGCGATTGCCATAAAAATCCCTTCTTTCTTTTTATTTATTTGTAATGATCATTACCGTTTTTTATGTCGGAACAGATTCTTGAAAAATCCTGTAATTGCCGTCTTAAGTCTTCCCGTTTTTGTTTCTTTCTTTTCAACCGTACACGGGTATGTTATCCCTGTCACCAAAATGCTTTCCACCCACAATATGTTTCCTGCGTCATGCAATGGGAAATCACACAAAAGCTCTAAATTCATATCAAATACAAGTTTTTCAATATAATCTCTTATCTCTACTTCAGACAGTATTCTGTTTTGGAACCCATAATCATTCATAGTCCTTGTTCAGACCATACTCTATTTCCTTATTCATAATCTGCTCCTGATAGTCCATGATACGGTTGGCAATGTTTGACTGTGCCATAAGGTATTTATCCTTATCAAATTCACGTGTATCATCTTCAAATGCCGACTGGCTTACCTCCTGCATAGCCTCCTGCTCTGATATCATGTCAGAAATCTTCTGGTATAGCTGTTTGAGCTTCTTAATCTTTGCTTTTAGCCTGCTTACCTCCTGCATGATGTTCTTCTGTTCATCGCTTCCGAGGTTTCCATCCACCGCAACAGGCGTAGAATCCATCCTCTTGGCTATCTGATTTGAGCTTAGCTGGTCCGTAATACGCATAATTCCTTCGGTTGCCGGAAGTGAATTTATTTTCATCTTATAGCTTACCCTGGGCAAGAAGTCGCTTTCCCTCTGCTCGGGGGAACAGATACGGGCTGTTATTGAGCATTTCCCGTCCTCATCCTTCTCCGCCTTTACCTCCGTAGAGAAATCAATCTCAGCATTTTCCACACTCAGGTTCGTGAGTGGAACAATCGATAACAGTGGCACCTGCATTTCAAGATTATCCACCGTATAACCATCATCCCCCTCCGGTCGAACCTGGTCATAAGCTATGTTTATATTATTTAACCGAACTGATTCCTCCGTGCCATTCTGCCGGACGGTTCCCATACCCCTGATAGCATCTACCACCTGTGCCCTAAGCTGCTGATTGGACTGCGCCAGGGCATGGAGTGGTGCATAGACCAAATCGTCAAGTGGAATAAAATCACTGTCTTTATATCCGGCTGCAGAGTAGCCACCCTCCGCATCAATATCATCTAATTCATCATTTTCGTCAGACATTTGGGTTTATCCTCTCTTTAAAAACAACTCTTTTTCTTCTTCCCTGCGTCGCACAAGACCATTAAGCACTTTGCCACCGCCTGTTACATACTTTAGGAGTGCATCTGCAACAGCCTGTTCATCCCTATCTTTTACCAGCTTTTTAAGGTTTCCTCGTCCACAGTTGTAGCAGAAGCTGGTCAGGGCATCAAACTGGTTTTGATTGATTGGAAATGTAATCAATCCGTCCTTTATGCATTCATTTACATAACCGCCATACTTTTTCAAGTCCTCTTTTAGCAGGGCTTCTGCATCATTCTGAGAAGCCAAGGTGTCACCAGGGTTAACATTTTGCGTATGCCCATATCCAATAGTCCATACTCCTGACGGACATTTATATGCCTCAAGACGACAGCCCTCATATTTGGCAATAAGTGCCACTCCCACATCAGATACAGCCATTTCACCCGATGACACAGGGGCAGCTATTGGAGCAACCGGCTGTGGGTTTTTCATTGTCTCTCCAATATCCTTTATCAAATATTTCACATTAACCGGGCTTGAAATATTGTTAGTTCCGCTTAAATTACTACCAAGTACTGCACGGTCTCCTGCAACAGACTTTACAATCCACTTATCAGACAATACCCATCCAGGTATCGCTCCCCCGCTATAATAAACTGCATCCGGTGCAAGTGCCACAACGTCATTTTCCTTGATAATATTGTCTTTGATATTATCATTTTCCTTCTCCTCAGCTTCGGGTTCTGTCACCTCAACTATTTCCATCTTCATCTTTTCCGCTACCGCCTGACGAAATCCATCCATCGTATATTCACAGTGCAGTCCTCCCCAAAGATGATCCGGATCGCCATGACCGGTTGCCAATTTCCTGTCATGCCCTTCCTTATGGCTGATAATCACGCCATCCTCCAACGGATTAAGCCCAAATTTTTTACAAAGATATGCAAATAATTCCACTGCAGTATCATAAGTGCGCTTCACTACTTGCATTGCAGCTTCCATATCCGAACAATCAAAGCTTGCGCCTCCAGTGTAATGTATACATGAAGGCTCACACATTTCTACCCCGATATGGGTATCGTTTGCCTTTCCTCCGCAATGCCACGCCCTATGATCCCATGGAAGCGTCTGATAAACAACTGCGGTATTTCCATCAATAAATGCATGGACGCACGCTCTGCCTTCATTAGGATTATCCCATTTATCAATGAAAACTTTGGCTGACGGTTGAGGACACCCTACGCTGTGCAACATCAATCCTTTTACTTTGATTTTTTTACCTGTTCTATAACAGGGATTTTTGGTTAAAATACTTTCTACAATTTCCATATACATACCTCCTTGATACATTTTATGCTACACTTTTACTACCTGTATTCATAATACGATATTATGTTATCTCGACTTTTCAGTATTTACTGGCTTATATTGAATAAAAAAAGACCGACCATATTTTACAGTCTGCCTTTCTATAACTAAATATCGAATTTTTTTAAATTTTGTATTGACATTTTCAACATAGTATCGTATTAAGTTAACTAAAGATTTAACCTGTCTATCATTTTCCGCTTTACCTCACCTGATGTTGCTGTATACACCCTTGTTGTTTCCAAACTGGAATGTCCCAATATATCCGCCAATTCAAAAAGGTTTGAATATTGTTCCATATATGTAATTGCGAAAAGATGCCTGAAGCTGTGCGGATGTACCTTTTCTTTCGGGACACCCACCATGTCCGCAATATTTCTAAGCATCTTGTATACAGATACCCTATTAATTGCTTTGCCCATATTTCCTTTAAATATGACACCCGACCTTATATCTGCGTCATTGCAATACCGGGTAAGCTCCGCAACCAATTTGTCCGGGAGATATATTTCCCTTGTTTTTCCTTTATTTCTAGTAAGGAATTTTCCGTACTTTAATGACTCAACCGTACAGTCCGCCAGCTCACTTATCCTGATTCCAGTGAGGGCAAGCGTTCGCATTAGATAATAATATTTGTCCCTACCGCTTTCCCTTGCATAATCCAACATTTTTTTATATTCATCCTTATCCAGGACGTTCTCCGGGCAGCCTCTCTTTTGCAATTTTTCCGTTCTGACAGAGATATCCTCACAGCCAATATTTCTTACAAAATTATTGACTGCGACAATATAGAGGTTTACGGTCGCACTTTTATAACCCTGCTCCATAAGATAGCCCTTATAGTCAATCAGCTCCTTTTTACAGATTGACTTTTCGCCTATAAATTCCAAGAATACATTTGCCTGTCTCAAATAAATTTCTTTTGTGCTTTTTGATAATTCTGTCTCTGACAAATACTTTTGGTATTTTACCATTTCCCTTGTATGCCTTTTCAACTTTTAATCCTCTTTAGTTTTTATTCCATCAAAAAATTCATCATAATCCGTATTCAGGATTTCCTTAATCGCCTTTAAATCCCTTGCCTTAATGTTTCTTCTCCCGACTTCTATATTTGCCAGAGTGCTTCGAGACATATTTATCCCTATAAGCTGAAGCCTGGTGGTAAGTTCTTCCTGTGTCATATTGCGATTTATCCTTATATTTTGTATATTTCTCCCCAGTGGAATATCATTCAGTATCCATTGCATTGATATAACTCCCAAATTGTTTCCCATCAGTGACTTTAACATAAGTATAGCTGACAAATTGGAAAATATTGTCACTAATTAGAAACAATCGAAAGGATTTTTAAATTTTTAAGAAATATTTTATAATCGTTTAAGAATAAATAAAGGGTTTAGGAAAACTTTGTATAGTTTCCTAAACCCTTTATACAGAGAAACGCCTTCCAATAAATAACGGTGCCGTACCTTCACTGTGGGTTCACTAATTGCATTTGCAACTGTTTCACTGATATTGATATTAGAACTCAAAAAACTTCATTCACCACACTTTGTCTCCTTAATCATCTCATCCGCTGTTTCCTGTCCAATGTTGGTCTCCCTGGTAAAATAAATAGGTCTGTTCTTAACTTCCATATATATTCTTGCCATATATTCACCTATCATACCAAGGATAGTTATAATCACACCACCTATGAAAAGAATCAAAATAACAATTGTTGCATATCCATTCCTAACACCATTGGGATTATTAACCGTACTGACAAATAAATTAATTGCAAATATTGCCGACAACAAAACGACAATCAGGCCCAAATATACAACTCCCCGAAGAGGAGTGGTCGCAAATGCCAGAAAACCTGTATATGCATATCTAACAAGTGAGAAGAAATTCCATGTTGTCTTTCCTGCCGTCCTCCCCACATTCCTATATTCAATCCATTTGTTTTTGAACCCCACCCATGCATAAATACCCTTGGTGAACCTCTCATGCTCAGTCATAGCTACAATGGAATTTACAACGCTCCGCTTCATTAGACGGTAATCGGTACTGCCTGGTACGAGATCAATCACTGTTATATGATTTATTATATGATAAAATGCCCTCGAAAAAATACTTCTTATAACCGGCTCACCTTTTCGTGACACACGTCTAGCGGATGCACAGTCATAACCATCTTCTTCGATAGCTTTAATCATATCCTTTAGAAGTTCAGGTGGGTGCTGTAAATCGGCATCAATCAAAGCAACATAATCGCCAGTACTCTTAGAAAGTCCAGCATAAATTGCTGATTCCTTTCCAAAATTTCTCGAAAGCGATATGTATT
>CAYTGS010000012.1:0-22739 GCA_964437435.1 uncultured Roseburia sp. | reverse complement strand
CAAAGCCTGCCTGTGACCAGCCGTCTCCCTTTGTTGCAAATCCTTCAAACTCTACAACATCTGTAAGTCCGCAAAGATTAGAGCGGTCATTTCCTGTATCGGCTGCCACATACTCAGCAGATGTATCTGCCTCTAATACGTTTCCTGACGCATCTTTGAATACAATGTCATCAATATAAAGTATTACAGGTGAATTTCCCTTATCCTTTCCTGTATCTGTCTCAACTGAAACTACTATGTAGTTTCCCTCTGTAGGTGTGATTGCATCATCAATCGTGTATGTCACAGTCTTTGGGTTGACATTTTCAAGATATACTGACCAGTCTGCGCTCGTCTTTGCATTGTCCTCGCCCACAAATCCATATACCTTTCCTGATGCTGAATAGAACTGCCCATCTGGATTTTCTATTCCAATTGACATCTCAACAGTCTTCACATCGGATATCTTATCACCTAAGAGTGCATCCATCTGAAGCCCTACATATGCCGCCTTTCCCTGTGTCTCAGCCTTGAGAGCCTTAGAGCCGTTAAAATCATCAACTGACAATATAGAATCGTCACCTGCTGAATTCACACTCTTATCAATTCCCGCAAAGCCATATAGACCGTCTTCAAAATCAATACTTGCCTCAACCTTTTCAGATGCCTCTGTTTCCTCTTTCGTCTCAGGTTCCTTTACAGCTTCCTCTGTTTTTGTCTCTGTCTGTGCAGTCTCTACACTGGCACTGTCTGTAGCCGTCTCGCTGCTTCCACAGGCAGCCATACTAAGCGTCATAACTGCCGCTAAAGATACTGCCATGATTTTAGTAAGATTTTTTTTCTTCAAACCTCTCATCCTCCCTTTTAATTATATTTATTATGTTTATTTATCCTACAATACCACTTCTCTCCACGCCTTCTATAAACTGCTTCTGAAGGGCAATGTAGATAATGATAATTGGAATCATGATAAGTACGATACCTGCATCCAAATAAAGTTCAAGAATATTTGGATCAAGTATTTTCTCCACGTTGGATATTGATGCCTCTATTGTAGAAATCTTCTTACTTATAACAATGTTGTCACTTACAAGGAACAGCTTCGCAAAGAATGTGTCGTTGTACTGCCATACAAGTGAGAATATTGCAACCGTGACAACTGACGGAAGTGCATTTGGAAGCATAATCCTAAAGTAGGTATACCATGTTCCAGCTCCGTCCACGAATGCCGCCTCCTCGATTTCCTTTGGAAGTCCCCTGAAAAACTGGTTAAATATGTAAATATAAAGTCCACTCCTCAAGCCACACCCAAAAGCCGTCATAATATACATAGGTATAGGTGTTGACAAAAGGTTAACCTCGCTTCCTGTTATAAGCTTTATAATTCCAAACACATCAAATTTGGCAAATGTCATGTAAAGGGGAAGCATTATCGTATTGGAGGGAATTACAATCATTATTACAACACAGGCAAACAATAATTTCTTGCCAACAAAGTTGTACCTTGCAAAACCGTAGCCCACCATTGAACACACGATAACCTGTATTGCCATAAGTGAAGCTGAATACAATATGGACTTACCCATTGTACTTAAATAATCCAGATATTTTATTGCAAGCTTATACCTATCTAATGTGGGATGCTGGGGTATAAGGTAAACCATTGGATTATAATTGTCTGCATCCGAGAAAAATGAGCTGCTTATAATTCCAATAACCGGTCCTAGTATTACATAACTTATTCCAATTATGATTACAAGCCTGAATATAAAAAGTATAAACTTCTTTATATTAGCCGCCCATCTCATCCTGTCATTTGCAAACTGTCTGTCTTCCTTAAAATCACCAATAATACTTTTAACATTCTGCATTGTTTTCTCCCCCTTTCCCTAGTTATAATAGAACGTGCGCTTTTGGATAAACCTGCATACGATTATCAGTATGAGACAAGTTACAAGCGTCGAACATAAACTGAAAACTGAACTTAATCCGTAATTATTCTCGGTAAATGCCGTCTTATAAGCAAGCTCCACAACGTCTGACTGTGTAAAGCTGTCAACAACCGTATAAACCACGTTTGTGATTATATGTGGCAAAACCATTGGAAATGTTACCTTCCAAAATGTCTCATAGGCTGTCGCACCCTCTATCTTTGCAACCTCATACATTGAGCCGGGGATTGACTGGAGGGCTGCTATGAATATGATAATCTGTACACCTGAAGCGTTAATAATATCACTTATACGCCCTACCGCCCCTGATACATATTCCACGATACTTGTCGGAAGCCCCAACGCCGTAAACATCTGGATATAATATTCTATGCTTACGCCGCTTCCGCTTGCCGACTGTGCAAGCTCTGCACTGGAATTTGAAATTCCTCCGCTCATCATGTTCCTTGCCAAATCCATTGCATCCATAATCGCTCCGGAATTGAGTATTACAGGCAGGAAAAAGATTGCCCTTACAAGAGTTCTTCCCTTAAATTTCCTGTTTAGAAGCATTGCCATAAACAGAGAGAAAAATGTTATAAGAGGAACATCCACAAGCATATTTCCGACTGATGTTGTGAGAACCTGTTTATACGTGGCATGAACCCTGAAAGCATATATAAAATTGTCAAGCCCAACATATCTAAGGCTGTAGCCTCCTCCTGGATTTACGGTTAAATCCGAGAATGAAAACTGTATTGACATTATAAGGCTTCTTAGATAGAACCATATAAAGCCTATAAGCCACGGAAGTATAAACAGATATCCGTTTAAGCCCCGCCTCGTGGAAAGGGACATTTTCTTTTTTGTCTTATGCTTTGTCTGCATTATCTATCCCCTCCTATCACATAGCTTCTTGCCGGTATTGTTATGCCGTCTGCACTCTGGTTCTTATCCGACTTGTTTACATATATCTTCACACCATTGCTGTAGGTAACAGCCCTAAGCTCATCTCCAAGGATTTCATGATTAACCATATATGCACCATTTACATTTTTAAGTGCCTCATTTACCCTAGTATAAATATCTATGGCATCCTGCTTCCAGTTATAATACTTTGTGGAATAGAAACGGTTAAGCCCTGTCTCCTTTATCTCGTTTGAGCTGTTATATGAGAACATGAAATGTGGTGATGCCCCTGTTTCCACCAACTCAAGTACTATATCCTCCGCATCATATGTATCGCTTAAATTGATAACCGAACCGGAATAATCTATATATCCGTGTATCAGCATTTCATAAAACGGTACTGTCTCATCAACTATATAATAATCATTGTCCGTCAGTGGGGCGTTTATAATATCGTCCGCATATGCAAACGCATAGTCGTTTGCATTGTTAAGCATGATTTTTTTGTCAGTCTGCTCTATTGAAGAAAGCGATGCATCAACTACGTCAAGTGCCTTTTCCCTGTCAATTACATTCGTCCTCTTTTTGTCGGAATGAAGCTCATTTCCAAGGTCACGAAGTGAAATTCCGTCAATGTCATACTTTACTATTTTATCTGTAAACTTATCAATATATCTCACTAAGAACTTTGGTGAAATAAGGTAATATAAATTCTCTCTATGGTTAAGTCCCGATGTATTTCTAAGTGTCGCCGGATTTACAAGTCCAAGCTCTACAGTATAGCCTGCACCGTAATATCTTGAGGTCTCATTTCCCTCTGAATAACGCTTGCTTATGACGCTTACCTTTTGGAACGCCACATCACCATATAATATTCCGCCGTTATTTTCCAATACATCATTTAAGCCACTAAGTCCCTTTTTTCCACCAAGCTTTGAAGTAACCTTAAGTTTATCCACAACATCATGGTAATATCCACGGTTCATCCAGCCTTGGAAATTCATTACCTGGTTGCTTATTCCACTTTGTTCCAAATCTTCTGAAATTTCCGCTGCCTGGTTGAATGTTGTCATTGCATAAAGCCCCTGATACTTAGCTCCAAGGAAATATTTAGTCATCTCAACTCCGCCAAGGATATCATAATAAAACTTAATATCCCCTGCCCCTGACTCATTTGCTGTTAAAACGCCCTCATTTATAAGGCGGTTTCTATAATATGATGCCGCTCCAGCATATCCTGAATTTTCCTCTGTAAGCATTGTGTATTTAACAGTTAAATTTGCATCATAGAAGTTGCTTTCAACAATGGGAATATCCGCCTCATTTCCAGTTGTTCCAAACATGGAAAGCTTATCATTTCCACGAAGTACAAAGGTTGGATATACGTAATTGTACTCATTAATTTTTCCCGAAACACCCGCATTTAAATAGACAAATGAAGCTCCGTCCTCTATTGTTGCAAATATTCCACTGTCTTCCCTAAAAATTCCAAAGAGAGCCATTTTTACATCCTGCGTATTTTCCTTTACAGTATATTCTGCCGCAGTAGGGTCAATTCCGTATATGTACTCTGAATAGTTGTCGGCGCTTGTCTTGCCATTGTTAAAATTGATAATTGAACCTGAGCCGTTTGGTACAAGCAGATATCCATTCTCGTCGGTGCCTGACGCTCCAAAATACCTTAACAACTGTATTCTAAATACCGTTCCGCCTCCGTTTTCCTTTACCTGACTCATTGGAATAGAAACGTCAACACCGTCATTATCGAGACGGTACTCAACAGGTATTATGAAAGATATGGGAACTGCACCATCAACTCCTGAATTTTCCATTTCACGGACATAATCATCAGTTGTAAAGCCTGCCTCCTCGAAATATTTATTAAGCTTTCTAATCTGTGAAGCACCGCTTACTGCCGACTCCAAAAGCTCCAAATAATCATCTGCAACCTTGCTGTCTATATACTTTTTGCTGACAAATTTTGTACCCTCATCATCAAGCTTTGATAAAACGTCATCAAGTGTCTCCCGGCTTATATACTGGGGAACAATACCTGTCTTGCTATCCATATCTCCCATAGTATATATAAACCTTATTCCATTATTTATAGCCTCTGCCTCAAGCTGTCCCCTCTCCGTACAATAGCTGTAGGAATCCCATGTTCCCTGAGTTCTTGATGTGTTGAAATAATCAAGGATAATCTGGGATTTAAGGAAGCTCTTATTAGTTCCGCTTGCCACCGTATCCTCATCAGCATTCACAGGGTTGGAATATACGATTTCACCGTTTCGCAAATCCTCAACTGCAATCTCGCCTGTTTCAGTATTTGCATATAATTTAAGCGTGTCATTCTGTGCAGCAAGCACCATTCCGTCAACATCGGATTTTGCCTCGCTTATGGCTACAAACTCGCTGCCCTCCTCATACTCGTAAGATGAGAGGTAATCCCTGTAGTCATTATAGAAATAATAGCGTATCAGCCACCTTGCAAACAGTATCACCACAACCGCTGCCAAAAGGCTTATGACTGCTATAAGAATTTTTTTGCTCTTTGCCATGTTCATAAACCCCTTTCCTTAAAGTCTGAATATCAGTTCCTGATAAATACTGTAGAAAAAGCTGTAAACCTGCGTTATTAAATCTACAAACAAAAGTACCACAAATATAATAATAAACATTGCCACAAAAGTGAGGAAAATCGTAACCAACGTCTTAGCAAGGGTGAAATTATGAATTTGCATAATTCCTATAAGCATCATTATAAGGCTGTATGCCACCCCAAGCGCCATTATGATATAATAAAATGCCCCCTCATCCAAGGTTACGTATTGGCTAAAAATCGTTCCAATGTTGAAGCATACAATCATAGGTATCATGGCATAACCTATGGCTATCGCTATATCCTTTAATCTTCCCTCGCCCTCCATAAGGCATGTTATGGACCAATTTCCCACACAGAAAAGCAGATACAGTAAAAGCACAGCTATAAGCTCCGTCAGGGCATTTACATCCATTGGGTCAATATCATTTACAACAAAGCTTGCGCCGATACGGTTAATGGAAAAGCTAAAGGAAAACAAGATTACAAGGGCTATGGCAATCGGCACGCTTCCCATCTCCCTGTGCCTAATCTCGTAGTAGGCATCCATAGGGTGACTTACTGTATAAAATGCATATTTCCATTTGTCCTTTGAAAATAAGGTTTTCATTATGTAAGTCCCCCTTTCGCCTTCACGAATTTCTTAGATATAAATTTCTTATATATAACTACAAGCAATATAATTACAATTACAACAGTCATTATTCCACCAAGACTTTGGGTTAAAATTTCGTTTCTGTAACGTTTCCATGCTATTGAATAATATTTCCTGTTCTTTGCAATTTTTAAATATTTCATTGCAGTTTTATTATCGCCTGCAGTCAGGTATGCCTTTCCAATACCACTGTTGGCAAGCTCATTATTCTCGTTCAATTTAAGCACACCCTGCCACTTTTCAATAGCCTGGGTTTCGTCGCCGTCATACCTTAACCCTACTGCATCATTTATAAGCTCACCATATTTCGTCTCGCCAAATTTAAGGATTGTACCATTGTAGGCATCAAGTACGATAATCTGGTCATCAACCGCCTCTATCGCAACTGGCGTATTGAATGTGCCCTCCTGTGTCCCAAGTCCTCCGAATATGTATAAAAGATTTCCTTCCTTATCATATGTAAAAATTCGTCCCCTTTTTCTGTCAAGGAGCGAGTAAATTCCCTTTCCCCTGTATACAACATCAGTAAATTCACTTGGACCGCTGTAGGTGCCGTGTGTTCCTACAATAAGATCGCCGCCTAGGTTTTCATTCTGACCCTTTTGGATAACGTCCTCGCCCCTTGGATTTAAGCGTCTCACACCCTGAACTCCGTCGGAGTCAATGTTGGAAGCGTATACAAAGCCGTCACTGTCTATGTCTATTCCAGTAAATTCCGTCGGAATATATAGCTGCTGCTTTGCCCTTTCCTCCTTGCTTGCAAGCCTTCGCCAAAATTTTTCCCAAAGCGAAATCTTAACGTCGATTGTACCGAAATATCCAGTAAAATCACCGTTGCTTTCAAATACAAGTATTCCCTCGAAAGCATTCTTTGCGATAACGTATACCCTGTCTGCGTAATCGACAGTCACCTTTAATGGAACAAAATCAAACCCCTCCTCCAATATTTCTGACTGCGGATTATCTATTATCTTAACAAACTCCCCCTCTGGAGTAAGTACAACTATTCGTTTATTGTTTGAGTCAGCTACATAAAGTTCATTGTTTTCGGAGACACATACCCCATATGGAGCATTGAAGCCATCCTCGCTTCCATCCCTCATAAAGCTGTCTATAATCCTCACCGTCTTTGTCATTGCATTGTCGGTTACGACTATCCTATTATTTTTTGTATCTGCTATATATATAAGTCCGTCATCTGACACGCATAAGTCCTGTGGCTCACCAAAATCAGTTGTACCTAAGCTTTGTCCGCTTACTCTGCCTGTTGGTACATATGCCGCCGGTGTCAGCTCAATGTCCTCCCAATAGCTATATATATATGTATCATATGGAAGCTCTGCCGCAGATGCCGTCTCCCCAACTGACAGTAAGAGGAACGAAGCGGATAATAATAGAGCTGCGAATTTTCGCCAATTTTTCATTGTTATCCCCCCTTAGTCTTTCATTCCTGAGGTTGTCATTGTTTCAAGTACGTTGCTCTGGCATACCAAGAAGAATATAATGGGCACTGCTGCCACTATAAATGTAACCGCCGCCGCTGCTCCTGCCCTTGCAGTGCCTCCTGCGGTAATCTGTTGGAGTGCATATTGCAGTGGCTTAAGCTCCTCGTTCCTCAAGAACAGGCTTCCCGTATTGCCCCACATCTGCTGGAACTGGAATATGGCAAGCGTCAGCCAGGCAGGCTTAACATTCGGCATTACAATAGACCAAAAAATCTTCCACTCGCTTGCACCGTCAAGCCTTGCAGACTCCATAAGCGAATCCGGAAGCTGCTCCATAAACTGTTTCATAAGGTAAAGTCCCATGCCAAAGGCAAATGCCGGAAGTATAAGTGCAGCATATGTATTGTTAATTCCAAGCCAGCTTATAATCATGTACTGTGGTATCTGTGTAACCGTCCATGAGAACATCATCGACAGTACTACCATGCTGAAAAGTATATTTTTACCTGGAAAATTATGCTTTGCCAAAGGATATGCCGCAAGTGAGGCACATATAACGTGACCCACCATTCCAAGTCCCGTTATGATTATAGTATTCAAAATATACCTTGAAAACGGCACCCATGAATTATTCATAAGCACAAACAAATCAGAGAAATTTTCCAAGGTCGGATTTCTTACAAAAATCTTTGGTGGAAACTGGAATATCTCATCAAGGGGCTTTAAGGCATTGTTTATAATCATAACGAGTGGCAGTGCCATAAAAATTCCACATATAATCATTAGCCCAAACAATAATCCGTTGCCCGCTGCGGAACGGTTGAGTTTTTTCTCTTTTGGTCTTTTTCTGAATGGATTTTTCATTCCCCAACCCTCCTCAATAATCTTTGAACTAATTTATTAGTGCCTACCATTAATAAGAACAAAACAGTAGCTATTGCCGAAGCATAACCCATTTCAAAACGTGTAGAGCCATAATCGAGAAGATGTGTGACAACCGTTGCACCTGCATAGTTTACTGACGGATTTCCTGCAAGCTGTATTGAAATGTCCGATACTGCAAAGGACTGTGTTATCTGCATTACCGCACCAAACATAAGCTGAGGCTTCATTGCCGGAAGTGTCACATACCAAAGCTCCTGCCAGCGGTTCTTCACCCCGTCAAGGGCTGCCGCCTCATACAAGCTCTTATCTACAGTCTGTAAGCCTGCTATAAAAGAAAGGAAACCTGTACCAAGCGATAACCACAACTGCACCACGATAAGGACAGGAAGCACATACTTCTCAGTCTTCATCCATAGTATTGCTTCGTCTATAATTCCAAGCTTTAATAAAATACCGTTTAGATATCCGTACCTGTCACCTGTAAGTATAAGGTTCCATACCATATAAGCATTTCCGCAAATACTCGGAGCATAGAAAATCAGTGTCAGAAACGCTCTTAGCTTTCCCTTAAATTCATTGATAATCCAAGCAAACAGAAGGCAAAGGATATAGCTTATAGGACCTGTCACAACCGCAAAAATCAATGTATTCTTTAAGGAAATGAGGAAAATATCATCCTCCAAAAACAATTTAATATAGTTCTTCCAGCCTACAAATGTGGGCATTTCCAACATATTGAAATAAGTAAAGCTAAGACCAATTGATATTACTACCGGAAGTACCGTAAAGAGGAAAAATAATATAAAATACGGTGCAATCATAAGGTAGGAGACTTTATGCCTTTTAATCTGATAGCTTAATTTCTTTTGTTTAGCCGCCATATCGAGAGCTTCTTTAGATATCACCACATTAGAAACTCCTGCATTAGAAACCTCTGCCATGTCAATTCTCCTCCCTTACTAATTATCGCTTACAGGAAGCCCAAGCTCCTGTCGTTTATAATCAATCTCCGCATTTATATATATAACCTTATCCATAAGCTCCTCCCTTGGAGACGCTGTATCGGTTTCGGTTGTAACCGTATAGAATGCATTGTTAACATTTCGCCATGAATAATATCCACCTGGTACCTGTGGAATACCCTTTACATATTCAAATGCTTCCAAAAGCGCCTCATAGTCATCAACTGGCCACGGCATATTTGCAAATGCCTCCAAATTTGCTGTCGGAACCCTTGCTGCAGAACCCATAAGGCTTTCCATTTCCCTACCATACTGCGTCTGTACATCCGCTGAAGTCCACCACTTAAGGAATTCCCAACACTCATTCGGATACTCCGTATCAGCCATAATAATGCTTGCAAGTCCTGTACATCCCGTGCTCCTGTCAATGCTTCCATCCTCCTGCACCGTTCCCGGAACAGGGGCAAAGTCCCAAAGTCCTGCAATATCGGGAGCTGATACAACAAGATTGTTATATGTTGTGTAATCGGCAATTATAATCGGACATTCACCAGTCCTAAACCGCTCCTCAACACTTGTTTCCTTGTCTAATTTATAATCCGTATAAAACTCGCAATATTCCTTGAATACGTTTACAGCAACATCTGAATCAAGTGCGGACCTTGCACCGTCCTCGCTGTAATACTCTCCACCGTTTTGATACAAAAGCATTGCAAAAGTCTGCTCGCTCGGAAGCATACCAAACTCCATTTGGTTTTTTGCCAAGACAGTCATTGCGACCTTTACATCATCCCATGTTTCAGGAATATCCATGCCAAGCTCCGCTAAAATATCCTTCCTATAGAACATTACAGGGAATGTGGTGGTTTCAGGCAGTGCATATGTGGCTTGGTTAAACTGGAACGGAACAACCGAAGCGTCCGAAAACCTAGTAAGTACCTCGTCTAAATCATCAAACATTGTAAGGTCAAGCACTGCATTTCTTATTCCATAATTTACCGGGGTATCATTTCCGGTATTAAGCACAGCACCCGCAATTCCAGTAGTGTTTGCAACCTGGATTGCTACGTCCGGTCCCTCCCCTGCAAGTTCCGCACGGAGAAGTGTTGACATATCCACAAGCTGTACATTAACGTTTACCCCGTATGTATTTGTGAATGTTTCATCTATCATTGCCTTAATAACATTTGCCTGGTCACGTCCAGAGCCAATCCAAAGGGTTATTGTCGCATTATCACTTGAAGCATCCGCTACGTTTCCTATCTGGTTGTAATCAATTATAAATGAATAGAACAGTCTCTTTACTTCATATACTGCCTTCGCCCAGAATGATGTATTTTCATATTTAATATCAACATCTGCCGAATAGATATTGATTTTGTCTATTGCCAAGGGTTGAGAAATAACATCGGTTATCCAGTTTCCGCAAGCTCTGACATTTATCTTGTATGTTCCGATAACCCTTACGAAATATTCTGCATCATCAATAAGATCATCAAGCTGGTCACGCATTGTCAAAAGCACCGTTTCCTTATCTGATTTCTTTCCGGTAAGCGCTCTTAAATCAGTGATTGCAGCGTCCAACTGGTCACGTACCTGTACAAGCTCCTCATGAAGCTGCGGAATCGTAGCCTCTATCTGATAGTCACGGTATGTATCAGGTGAGACACCCGTTACCTTTATAACCTGACGATATATGCTGTTCAACTGCTTTACGCAGTCCTCAACCTCACTTATAATACCGGAGAAGTCTCCAAGCACTACTTCCATACGGATTGTGTGATGTCCCTTATCGAGATAAAACATATACGGATTTCCGTTTTCATCTGAAAGGACATCCTCTCTCCAGCTCTGTTCATATGTAAAACCGTAATCCTCCATCTCCGCAAACGGAACCTCTCCGTCTATTGTTATCTTCCTTGAAACATAAATTCCACGGACAAAATTTTGACAGTCATAAAGGGAAATATTATAGCAGCCGCTTTCCTCCACGTCAAAATCCCACTCTATCCACTGTCCCACAAGCCTCCATGAATTTCCGCCTATGGTATTGTTTAAAAGCTCCTTTGGGCTTTCCGGATAAATCGATGGTGATGACTGATCCTGTTGTGGATAAAGCATCTGAGAAGATGTCTTTGTGGCATCCTCACCCTGTATTGTTATAAGCTGGTTAGATGTGACGACATCTGTATTGTATGATGTCTTAACCTGCTCATAGCTTTGTGTCGCCGCTGCATTGTTTAACGAGAGCCGTCTTATGAGCATAGGCTCCCTTAGAGATTGTACTGATATGGTATGTATTCCCTTTGTGAAATAAAGGGAAAGTGGTTCCGTAATATAGCCATCGCTGTCATAGCAATAGCTTGTAATCCATTCGGGGGCTTCCACCATTCCCGGCTTACAGTCATTTCCCTGATTGTCCTTCTCCCATACATATGTTCCAGATGAGTTTTCTATATCAAACTTCCATACTCTGTGGAATGTAAGAAGTGCCATTTCACCATACGGAAGCTCGCCGTCTATAAATATGCTTCTCTCTATATCAGAACTTTTTCCCTCTACCGGGTAGTAGTCAAACGCAAGGTTATAAAAGCCCTCATTTGTAATGTTGACTTCAAACTCAATAAGTGAATCCTCACCTGTAAGCACGCTTTCCCCAGACATTCCCTCATAATCGCTGTAAATTGATGGTTCTACTGATTTACTGCTTTCCTCATACCTGACATACTCCCCTGCATCTATTGTAAGGGTATCAGTGGGATACACCTGGCTGTAGCCTGCAACATAAGTTTTATAATCAGGAACTGATGAATCAACTGAATATGTACTTACAATATCATCATACTCATCCATAGTTTTGTCCGTTTTGGCATTTAATGTCATAAGTGTCACAGGCATCGCCAAAACCAATATTACTGCCGTCAAAATACCTGCTGTAACCCGTCTAAACCCTTTCATATCGTTCAGTTCCTTTCTACTAATCATGTATAGGATAACTCTTTAAATCAGGTAGCTCATCCAGCGTAATGACAATCTCGCTGTCATAAGCCTTTTTCAACATATATTCTTCAGTATATTGTTCATTTAAGTCATATATCGCAGTATTTTTAGCTATAAATTCATCACTCCATGTACAAAAGAACCCCCACATCGCACCGTCACGCTTTGCCTGCTCCGGATCAAAAATACATCCGTTTTCCGACATCACAACAAGCTTTGTATTAGGTGTATAATCTACCGCCTCAAGGTATTTATATGCCTGTGAAGTATAAACATGCTCACCCGGATATAAATCCTCTCCTATGATATCAACATATTCATCTCCCGGATACCAGTCCTTATCCTGACCGTTCCACAGCCAGATAAGATTATTTAAGCCGTATTCATTAGTAAGTCTGTCATACAACAATATGTATAATTTCTTGTATGCCTCTGCCCCTGATGCTCCCCACCAGAACCAACCACCGCTTGCCTCATGGAGGGGTCTCCATAAAACAGGCACGTCATTTTCCTGTAAAACAAGAAGCTGCTCGGCTATGGCATCTATATCCCTCATGAGAAGTTCGTAGCCTTCTTCATCTTCACCGTTCATAATCTTAGCAAGGTCAATATCCGTGCCGTCCGCATAAAATCCCTTGTACCATTCCCTTGTAAGATACTTTTCCGGTGCGTTCCAATGCCAGCAAAAAGTAACTATCCCACCATTATTCCAAAAATTTATGGCATATTGTGTTGCCTTTGACTCGCCACCGTTAGCTACGCACGAAGGCGTGTACATTACCATATCAAGTCCTAAAACCGCCGGATATTTTCCGGTTTCCTGATATATTATTGCATTCTCCTTTCCATATTGTCCGTTGGAGCAATACTGGCCTGAAAGAATTTTGTCACCGTATATATCCGTGAGATAGCTCATTACACGTCTAGCATTGTCGGAGGCATTTTCATTGACAAGCAAAGCACTTACCTCATATATTTTCTCATCTATCGGCTCTGCTGTTTTTATTTCAAGCCTGCTTAAGGTTATCCAGCCCCAATATGATGAAAGTTCTATTGTATGTTCCCCCTCCGACATATATACATGTTTTAGTATACAATCTGAAAAATCCTCATTCTCGGTAACGATAACTCCCATCCGTTCCCCGTCAACCGCCACGTAATTCTGCCTGTATCCGCTTCCTGTTGATGTTACGAAATCAAGGTCATAAAATCCGTCGTTTCCAACGCTTACGTCAAAGGTGCAACTGTCGCCCTCCGCTTCAAACCCTGTAACATATCCATCATTGTCAGTCCGTACATTTCCACTAAAGACTGCCTCTTTTGCCTCATAGGTTCCCACAATATTTGATTTTGATTTTTTATTGATATTATTTCCCTGCGTATTGATTTCACACCCTGTCGCAAGTACCGCCAGAACGACAGTTAAGAACATTGATACAAACCTATTACGCTTCATCTTCCAACCATGCCCTCCCCTCTTGGTGCATTGGTTCAAATAATTAAGTAAATATTTTGGTTTAATTAAGTAATT
The DNA here is from genome assembly GCA_964437435.1 of uncultured Roseburia sp. Classification (GTDB taxonomy): domain Bacteria; phylum Bacillota; class Clostridia; order Lachnospirales; family Lachnospiraceae; genus COE1. Next base: position 8,843 of record CAYTGS010000012.1, on the reverse strand, counting down.
TAATTATATACATATTATATGTAAATTCACCCTAAAATATTGATTTTTATATCCCATTATTGATTTATTTGTATATTTTATTGATATTTGTTACTATTACACTATTATTTTGTATATTTTTACCATTTATAATTTTTTATATAGTTTCATTTTTTAACTTAAAAAAGGCTAAATTTAAATTTAGCCTTTTTGGTGTTTATTATAATTAAATTTTTAATATATTTTTTAACAGCTTATACATTTTATCAATCTCGACAGGTTTTGAGAGATGTCCGTTCATACCACATTCAACCGTTTTCCTCAAGTCATCATCAAAAACATTTGCCGACATAGCAACAATCGGAATCGTCCTACAGTCCTCCCTATCCATTGACCTTATCGCCTTTGTCGCCTCAAGTCCGTCCATGACAGGCATCATTATATCCATGAGTATCAGGTCATATGTATACGGCGGTGTATTAGCAATCCTGTCAACTGCCTGTTGTCCGTCAGAAACTAAATCAACCGCAAAATTGCAGTCCTCAAGTATACTTTGTGCAATCTCTGCATTAAGCTCATTGTCCTCTGCCACAAGGATTTTGCGACCCTCAAACGATATTTCAGAATCTTCTTTATCCTCAATGACCGGCTTTCCAATCGACAATGACAGTATGAAACTAAACTCGCTTCCATTACCCAGCTCACTTTCAAGCTTTATAGTGCTTCCCATCATTTTAATGAGCCTGTTGCTTATTGAAAGCCCCAATCCAGTACCATTCTGTTTTGAAACTGTGGATGGCTTTGCCTGTTCAAAGGATCTAAATACCCTGTCATGGTCATCGCTGCTTATTCCAATGCCTGTATCCTTTACAGCAAAATATACTTTTGCAGTTTTTCTTTCCTCAGCCACCTCTCTGATAGTAAGAATAACTTTTCCATTTTCCGGAGTAAATTTAACCGCATTACCAAGCATATTGATTAAAACCTGGCTTATTCGCAAACTGTCTCCCACAAACCATTCATTATTTAAGTCTATATCAGTTACGAAATCTATATTCTTTGCAGCCGCCTGCGGACGTATCAGCTCCTTAATCGTATCAACTAGTCCATTCATGGAGAAATCGCTTTGTTCAAGATGCATCTTTCCGCTCTCGATTTTTGACATATCCAAAATATCATTTATTAGACCAAGAAGATAATCTGATGAAGTTTGGATTTTTCCAAGGCAGTCAATAACTCTATCCTTGTCATCCTTATTTTGGAGTGCAATAGCTGTCATTCCAATTATGCCGTTCATAGGAGTCCTTATCTCATGGCTCATACGTGAAAGGAAATCTGATTTTGCCTTGCTTGCAAGGTCATGTCGCTGCTGATTAATCTGTCCTTGGATTACTCCTACAAGTTCAATAAGGTTTTTCCTTGTTTCCTCGCTTCCATGCCTACCAGTATCTATGTCGGAAATAACGAATATTCCCATGATTGAACCATTGTCATACAGTGGAATTGCATATCCGTTCTGGGAATCGCTTTCGCCTATAAAACTTACAGCCCTGACATCAATAAGGTTCTTGCCATCCCATGAAATATATCCCCTATCTCCGAACAATGATTCAAATTCGTCAAGCTCATCATCCTTATAGCTTACCGACATCTCAACACAGTCTCTGTTTTTAGACCTATGCCAGTCATACTCTGTATATACCGTGTGGAAATCTGAATTGATTATAAACAGCTCAACATCCTCTGCCTCGTAATAATGACCAATCTTTTGGAATATGAGATATATCTGGGCTCTTAGGTTTGTCCCCTTTGCAAAGAGCGAAATTGCCAGTGACACAATGCTTAGATTATGGGCATACTCCGTGGATATAATCTGCTCACCCCTCCATGTGACAACCGGAAGGAACGGATTATCCTTTACATCATCATATAAATAAAATCCCTCATTATTTTTCTCATCCGATGACAGCTTTTGAGCCTCCCTCGCCCTCTTTATCACCGCCTTTGTCATACTGTCTCTGAGGGCAACCGCTATTCCGGCATGAATTTCAAGTCCAAACACCTCTGCATCGAAGCTGTCAGAAACAGTCCCATATACACTTTGCACAAGCTGTATAGCTGCCCTGTCATCTTTGCCTTCCAGCCATACTATAAATCCGTCTCCGTTAAAACGTATACAAATGGATTTATGACCTGCGGCATCCATTACGATAGAGCCAAATTCCTCCAAAATCATATCCGAAAAGATAATTCCATTTACAGCATTTATCTCCCCAAGGTTGTCTATGGAGAAATAAACCATTGCGCCCTCCGGTTTAACGAGGCGTGATTTTTCCAAAAGCTCAAGTCCTGCGTTATAATTATAAAATTGTGTAACATCATCAATAGCAACTCTCTGTTTTTCCTCCAGCTCCTTTTTCTTCTGTTCATCAATATTAGCCAATCTGCCAATAACCTTGAACCGCCTGCCTTCGGAATCACAGATAATATTTCCCTTAAGGCGTACCCAATGGTAATCTAATTCATCTGGTATCTTAATCCTAAATTCCATATCCCATGTGTCCGGAATATTAGCCAAAAGCTCCCTTACCTTGAATTTATCTTCGTCATGGACGTACTTAATTTCAGCCATTACAAATTCTTCATAATCAAATCTTCCGCTAATATTATCACTGTTAATCACGTCAACAGTCTGGTTTATCATGTCATACAGGAAAAAGACATCCTTAGTGGTATCCAAAATCTGCCTGTAAAGTTCTGTTTCCTCAATAAGCTCGTCCTCTGTCTCTTTCTGCTTCTTAGTCATTGAGTTTACAACATCATAAATTCCGTCAATCTCGATGATATTTGACTGTTTATATTCTGCAAGACCGCTTCTTCCCATACTTATACATCCCACAAGGCGTTTAATAGGAATTGTAAGTCTGTGAACTGTGTATGATACTCCGACAATTCCAAATACAAGTCCTGTAAGGATTGCAATACACATCCAAATATATATCTGGCGTATAATTCCGTACAGTTCATCCTCACCGTTAAATCCTATCAGTACCCAATCGGTATTTTCGTATGGGACATGAGTACTATACAGCTTCAACGGATATTCAACTGCATATATTTTCTGTCTTCCAAGCTGTACATTATCCACAATATACATATTGTCATAAGATGTAGCCCTCATTGTAAACGTATCATATGAATTTCTTATCATGTCGTACATCATACCTGTTCCGATAAGCGGCTTATATCTTCCGTCCTCTCCACGTATTGCAATCATATAGCCTGATTGTGATTTTGAGTTAAGCTCGTCTATTGGAAGATAGTCATGAATATATGTGGTAGCCACCTCAAACCCAATAATTCCATAGACAACCCCGTTATGTCTTAACGGCACCGAATACGTAATCATTTCATGGGCATTGGTTTCATCTGAGCCGAGCACAAACGGCTCAGACCAATATCCCAAATCCTTTATATCTGCATATGGATGTTCAATGGCAGCCTGCCATGGCTTGTATATATATTCCTGGTAATCAAATTCACCCTGCCCGTCCACATGAAATGTACTTCTCCAATATGTATCAAGGGGAATGTCAAATTCCCTTGCAAGCTGTTTGCTTCCCCTCTCCATAAGTAAATCTGTATAGCTGCTTTCATTTATAAGTGGATTTGAGTCCCTTACAAAAAAGCCGTCATATTCCCCATTCACGCCAATTTCTCCAGATGTAAGTACTAAAAAAATTCCTGTTGTGAAATCGCTCTCAACAAGATTAAGACATACTGGAAATATATTCTCCAAAAATTCCGAACTGTTTTCCTTGGAGCTAAGCATTTCCTCGACTGACATATTTTTGCTGTTCAAAAAATAATTGAGCCTCGCATTAATGGATGTTTCCTGATCCGAAATTGAAGCCCATCTCTGCGTCATATCATTTTCTAATATGTTTTTACGGTTTTCCACCATACGCAACATCATTCCCGATGAATAATCCTGTATGGTGGTTGTAGTTTTCCTAAATACAAGTATTCCCATTGTCAAAATACTCTGAACAAGCATAAGTATTATAATGGGAATCAGCAGCATTTTAAAAATTGACTTTTTTGTATTGTTGTTTTTATTTCTCATCCGTAGCATCCTTAAGTGAATTTACAAGTGATTTACAAAAATCCTGATACCACTCTTCAAATGCCTCTTGCGTCAAATACCCTGCTGTCGCTTCTTCAAGCGATATCCCCTTACTGAGTTTTTCTTCCACTGCCTGCCTGTCAGCCAGCGCTTTATCTGATAAACTGTACTCCAATACCTTTCTGGCACTTGTACCGCCTTCAAAGCTTTTATTCGTGTATAAAGTAAAATCGTCCATCTCATCAAACACAGTGGCGAGACAGTCATACGTCTTTGGGGATACGCTAATATCCTGACTTTCTATAACACTATCCAAAAGCTCAGTACTGTTAGCCTCCTTTAGCACCGGAAGATACCCGGAGGTGCTTCCAAATTTTATATTATTTTCTGCCTGTGTGAACCATTTTAAAAATTCGATAGCTGCATATTCATGGCGTTCATCTGATTTTGTGACAACCATCCCTGCCCCCTGCTGTACTGCATAATTTTCCCCGCCTTCAAATATTGGCGCAGGCATAACCAGATAATCTATCTCATACCTTGTGTCATCGTTATCAACCTCATCAGGAAAATACATTGCAGAAGTGGTTGAGCCTGTATAAGCTATTAAATCCCCTGTCTTTACATCATCCGACCTGAATGAGCCATATGCCCCAAAATATCCCTTTACCATAGGCACATAATAACATTCCCATATTCGTTTTAAAGAGTTTTCGTCCACATTAAACGTTACCTTGCTATCTTCAACCTGAAAAATCTCTGTTCCAAGTTGTTTCATACCAATACATATATAATTAGCCATGGCATCCCGTCCGTAAAATGCCTTGCCGTCATTGTCAATATCAGGAGTAAGCGAATCCGTCCATTCATAGTATTTTTCCGCCGTCTCGACTACACCCTCTATAGTAACAAGACTATCAAGTGATGCCCCTGTTGCCTCCGCAAATACATCCCAGTCAGTCTTATTTATCATCATTATTTCTGTTGACTTAGCAACAGGAAATATTCTAAGTGAGCCGTCATCAGCAATGCGCCCTTCCTCTATGTACGAGTCAACATACTCCGAAAGCTCATCATCACTTAAATAATCGGATATGTTTGCAAGTGCCCCCTGCTTCTCAATCTCATATGCAGTATCCGCATATGTCGAAAATATATCCGGCATTTCGCTTGAGCCCACCTTGCCTGCAAGGGAATCAGTCACCGCAGCCTCTAAATCCGAAACATTTCCCTGGCTCACGCCCTGTACATAAATACCTTTTTCTTTCCCTACCGTAGCGTTAAACTCCCCCACAAGGGTATCAAAGGCATTTTGCTGTGCACCGTGATAATAATGCCATACCGTCAGTGACACAGGATCATTAGGATCTAATGGACTTTCATCCTTACCGGCACATCCCGATACGCCTATGGCAGAACATGACAGGAAAAGCAATGTTGGCACAATATTCCTGCAATAAAATTTTGGATTTCTCATAGGACTAATCCCCCTCATAAACTGTTATTTTACATTCTTCTTCACAGTTAAAACATCGCAGGTCATAGTTTACTTAATTATAATCCCAAAATTATTTACAATCAACCCTAAATATGTTTACCACTTATTATAAGAACAGCTGTTATTTTTTATTGCAGCCCTAAGCTCGACAAAGCAACCGCACGCCCCACACATTCCGTCACTCAAATAATTACAGCCCTTACAAACAGACAGACGCTCCTCATAGAGCGCCTTGTCCGTTTTAATGTCCTCATCGAGACGTTTTATATAGGAATAAAGATTGTCCATATAGGCATCCTTATCCATTTCCCTTAAAAGGCACTGTAAACAGTGCCTTTTTTTGTCCTTATTACTTTCCATATTTATTTAACCCTAAACTGTACAACGCTGCATGCCGGCATTTCAAAGCTAATACCATTTTCATTTACAGTATAGCCCTTAAATTCTTCTTCCTTTACAACATCTGGCTTTTCAAAGGTGTTATATGCATCCATCTTATTAGTAAGTATTGATGCTGTAACATTTGAGGGTTTGAGCTCCGCAAAGGCAACATCCAAGTGCGCACTGTCAGAAATTGAAAGGTTATTTACGGTAATTGTAATTACTCCATCCTTGTCAACTGATACAGACTCCTGTAGGTTAGGAACCATAAATTCCTTTTCCTCGCCAATTGTCTTTGTGCCGTCAATATAGCTTTCCACAAGCTCTGCGTCCTGATGATACTTGTACATATGGAATACATGATATGTAGGTGTTAAAATCATCTTAGGTCCGTCAGTCAGGATAACTGCCTGAAGTACATTTATAAGCTGTGCAATGTTAGCCATCTTTACACGGTCACAATGCTTATTAAATATATTAAGTGAAAGTCCGGCAACAAGTGCGTCACGCATTGTACTCTGCTGATATAAAAATCCCGGATTTGTACCAGGCTCACATGTAAACCAGGTTCCCCACTCGTCACAGATTAATCCGATTTTCTTATTAGGGTCATACTTATCCATAATTGTTGTATGGTGATTTATAAGCGTCTCAATATAGAGTGCCTTTGAGAGTGTCTTGTACCACACCTTATCGTCAAAATCAGTGGCACTTCCCTTGATTTCCCATCCTTCCGGATGTACGTAATAATGCATTGAAAGTCCGTCCATAAAGCCGTGGGCTTCCTTTGGCGCATTCTCAAAACAAGTCTTTAACACATTCTCAGTCCAATATGTATCATCAACATTTGGTCCACCACAAATCTTAAATATTGGTGCCTTTGGATTATAATTTCTAACATATGTCTGGTATCTTCTATAAAGGTTAGCATAGTAGCCCGGAGTCATGTTTCCTCCACAGCCCCAGTTCTCATTGCCCACTCCAAAGTAGTCAACCTTCCATGGCTTCTCATGACCATTTTTCTTTCTAAGCTCAGCCATAGGTGAAACACCCTCAAAGGTCATATACTCAACCCACTCCGACATCTCCTGAACCGTTCCGCTTCCCACATTTCCATTTATATATGTCTTACAACCTATCTGCTCACAAAGCTCAAAAAATTCATGTGTACCAAAGCTATTGTCTTCTGTCACACCACCCCAATGTGTATTTACCATTTTCTTTCTATTTTCCTTTGGACCTATACCGTCTTTCCAATGATATTCATCAGCAAAGCATCCGCCGGGCCATCTAAGAACTGGCAATTTCATCTCCTTAAGTGCTGCAACAACATCATTTCTCATTCCGTTAGTATTAGGGATATCTGAATTTTCCCCTACATAAAGTCCTTCATATATACACCTTCCAAGATGCTCTGAAAAGTTTCCATAAAGCTCTGGATTAATGTGTCCTTTCAGATTTTTTTCATTAATATATAATTTTGCCATTGGTTATTACCTCCATTTTAATATTTAAGAATTAAATAAATTGATTTACTTATAGCTGAATACAGGTCTATCATTCTCCCATTTAATCTTCATCAGCATTGTATGCCTGTTAGGATTATATAATGGATCACCCTCAATAACACTCTCCGTTCTTGCATGATATACCAATATATCATTTCCGTTTTCGTCAACGGTAAATGAATTGTGTCCCGGTCCGTATATTCCTATTGTCTCATCACTTTTTAGAACCGGATATCTCTCTTTTTTCCAAGAAAGAGGGTCTAAAAGGTCTGAGTTTTCATCAGCAGTGAGCATTCCCATACAATATGGTGCACCCGTCTCACTTGCAGAATAAGTAAGGAATATTTTACCATTTCTTTTTATTACAGCAGGACCCTCATTTACCCAGAAGCCTACCCTCTCCCAATCATAATCAGGTGTTGTAAGAAGCACCTGAACTGTCGCAAGCTTATTTGGAGTTTTCATCCTTGATATATAAAGGTTTGAAATCTGTTTTCCCACGCCAACCTTTTCAGCCCATACATAATATCTTTCTCCCTTATTCTCAAATACGGTGCCGTCAAGTGAAAACGCCCTAAAAGAAAACTCATCATCATCTGCACACTGCATCATTCCAAGCTCATTCCAGCGTCCTGTAACAGGATTTTCATCTGTACATTCAAGCGCATAGGGACGTATTTTCCATATATCATCTCTCTCTCCGCCAGCAAAATATATATACCATTTACCGTCAAGAAAGTGTAGCTCTGGTGCCCATATATGCTTACTCATAATACCTGACTCATGCTTATTCCAGACAGTCACTTCCTCTGCGTCAGCTATTCCTGCAAGGGTATCTGCACATCTGAGTACTATTTTATCATAAGCCGGCACAGAAGCAGTAAAATAATATTTTCCATCTAAATGCTTGTAAATATATGGGTCAGCTCTCTGCAATATCCAAGGCTCATTGTATTTTAACTGCGTATCCAAAATGTTACCTCCTTATTTAATATATCTAATATTAAAGCATTTTAGTTATATCTAAATTATAATTACTTTTAATAAAATTGCAACAGATTTTAAACCAATAATAATGATTTCGTTAATGTTATATAGTTTTAATAGATAAAACTAGCTATGTTCAACAAAAAAAGACCTTGAAATCAAGGTCTTTTTAAAAAGGCGACTAACGGATTTGAACCGATGATCAGGGAGTTGCAGTCCCACGCCTTACCACTTGGCTAAGTCGCCATTTCTCAATATAACAAAATCGAAGAATGCACTGCATTCTTCCTCGATGTAACTCTTTACATCGTTAGCTCCCCGAGTAGGGCTCGAACCTACAACAACTCGGTTAACAGCCGAGTGC